>NZ_JBEOOY010000006.1:0-159594 GCF_040309585.1 Psychrobacter sp. GW64-MNA-CIBAN-0177 | reverse complement strand
AATGTCAGTTTGCTTGGTCATTGCTTATTCTCCTGTTATGGGATTATAAGCAGTTACACAGTTTTTAGGAAACTCCCACTATCTCTCACTTTAACGAATTATTTCGATATTCTTTATCTCACCCTTACATTTTTGAAATGAGTAACTTCATCCAAATTGCCTTGCACACTATTAGGTTGCGACTTTAACAGCACTGTCTGGTTAGGTAGCTTTACCGTGATGCCTTGGTTATTGATTTTATAGAGCACAGGTCTGTTGGTGAAGCTCAGTGTCTTCGTTGTTTTATCATAGTCAAACTGTCCTTCATAAAGCAGCTCAATTCTGTCTTCTTTATTTGCAAAAGCATAATATAATTGCTCGCTGCCATCTTTATACTGACTATCAATCACCAGTTTTTTGCCATTATCTATAATAAGGGTATAAATATAAGGTAGTGTGCCCGCTGCATTCTGATCATCATATTGCGGTAGCATTTCATAATTCTCGACCTTCATTTTGCCATTGACCCTTTTGCTTTCAGTAATAGATAGCAGGCTTCTTGAGTTATATTCTTCCTCAATAATACGCACCGCTACTGGCTTATTATTGATGACCTTAAACTCTTTAAACTGATGCCATGCTGCGCCACTCTTAGTCATCGTGTTTAAGGTTTTACTGTCTTTATCTATGCCAAAAAATCCGCAATAGCCTTGCGCTAGTTCAGTAAAACCTTCGCTAAGCACGAACCTGCTCCCTTGCTTGAGATAAACCTGATAAGAAGGCCCGCCGTAACAGCCGTAGCGACCATCTTGCAGTGCCAAGTCTTTTTTATTATCAAAATTAAAGTCATCGTATATGAGTACGCTATGTTCGCCATAATGCCTATTGGCAATATTAGCGCTAACCTTGTTGCCTAGTTGGTACGCTTCACTATTGCTCAGCTCATACTCTATATCAATATCAGTTGGCTGGCTGATAAGGGTTTGCTTGGTTTTGGCATCTATAATATTTATACTAGTGTTTTCTTCACTATCCTCATCGGCGCTAGTCTGAATAACCGCATAGTAATCGTCAGAAAAATCCTGAATCTGATAGTGCTGATTTGAGGTTTGAGCCAAAGCTGGCAATGTTGACATAAAAACAAGCGCACCGGTCATTATCGTCGTTGCTCTGAATCCTCTTTTAAACAAGCCTTTAGATAGAATATTGCTAGTCATCGGATAATCCTTATTCGCTTATTTTTTATTATCATAGGTCTTATAGAACAATATAAACCACTCATCAGCTATTGTTAAGTACAAAAAAAGGCGCTACTTAAGCGCCCTGTTTATATCATTACTTTTAACAGCTTTATAAACCGCTATTGAGTCAATACCCAAGTGCCATTAACATCATTAACTTTAAAGGTACCACTATCGGTACGGCTTTTACCACCAATCGTTTGCGTGACGTCAGCAGTGCACAAATAAGTGTTGTCACCTTCGGTAGTATCACAGCTTACGTTTTCTACTTTTTCAAGCGTTGGCATCATCCCTTCCATCATGCCGCTCATGGCTTTTGCCATCTCATCATTGCCCGCATTTGCCACAGCATCATCCATCATACTGTTGGCCTTATCATACTGAGCTTGGATAAGTGCCTCTACATCGCTTTCAGAAGGACCACTAGAGCAAGCCGCGAATAATGGCGTGAGAAGTAGTATCAGCGCGAGTTTTTTTAGGTTTTTCATATCGTTCTCAATGTATCTATAATGTTACTTAATTATACAGATTCCTTTCTATAAACCCAACTTAATTTTAGAAAATAAAGTCAATTTTATTCGTAAGTGGTTTTTATAGTCAAAATATCCTAGGGCGTGTCTTCAATTCAATCGATAGTCATCTAAATGGGCTAAAAATGCGACGCTATTGCTGATATTGATTTCTTGTAGCCTCTGTCTGTACAGGCACAGCAAGCAAGAAAAATTGATATGAGCAGTGCACGATTTATCGATATTACTGTTCACTCATTATACATTTCGATAAGATGAAAAGATTAAAGTATGCCGCATACAGACAGTCCATTATCGATGCTGTTATGATGATAGTATCAATAATAGTTGCGAGATGGCTGTGTGGCAAATCTACCTTTATATATTACCCATAGGCTTAGGGATTATGACATTAGCAGCAAGCTTATTATGCCTGTTTGCTTACTTAATGTCTGATGACAATGCCACACGCTTGCCCGCTTTTAATTGGTTTAAGCGCTTAATTGTCGTGGCATTTATCTTGCTTAGTATTGGGCTGTTTATGACCTTTGGGCATTTTTGGGGTTAACTCAAGTTTGATGTAGATAAAACTCACTTTTATGCGTTAACAATTTTCTCCAGTTCTAATAACTCTAAGTCCTGACGTTTGGGCTCGCCATTATTACCATCGTCTGGAAACGGCATTTTATTACCGTTTAGCTGATAGCCACGGCGCTGATAATAAGCCAATAGCTCAGGGCGATGGCTCAATATAGACATGGTCAGACGACTTGGCTGCTGATTATTTTGCTGATCACTTGATGACAAATGTCTTCCTGCGAAAGTCTCTGCCGCTTGTAGAATTATATTACCCACGCCCTGCCCTTGCAGCTCTGGATGTACCGCAAACATGCCGATATACGCTTTATTCTTACTGTCAGTGCTATTAAGGTCACTCTTATTTGTATCAGCATTAACTTTTATATCGACCGCAATACAACCCAATAGCTCACCAGTCTCCTCTCCATCGCGTTCGCCCGTTATGGTTTTTGGGTACACGAACAGATAGTGTTTTGGATTGGCGATGATGCTCGCCAGCTCAGCTTGAGTAATACGGATACCACCGACCAAATCTGCTTCATTGGTCCAGCCTTCCGTCTGCCGATAGCAGCGATTTAGCAGTTGTTCCAGTGCCTCAATATCATCGGTTTCTGCTTGGCGTAAAAATACTGATGTGCTATTCAAGTGGTTTTTATTCATAAAACTGGTTGTCCTTTTCCGTCAACATAATATAAAAGGCTGACCCAAATCAATAGGCCAGCCTTTATAGTAAACCTTAAAACCTTCTAAATGCTAGCGCGATAACGCCTGCGCTTGTTCGATAAGGTTAAACCCTGCATTGATTTGTGCGCGTGTTGGTGCATGACCACGGCGCAGTAATTCAGAAAAGGCGACTAATTCCTTATCACGTCCTAACGTACTGGCTGCACTCGCGCGCGTGTCTTCTCCATCATCGTCAAAATAATACTCAATATAATCAAGCGTATCTGGCGAACCAAACAAGATGTTGTTATCAGGCGTCGCCGCGTGTCCACTATAACGCAAGCTTTTGCCATATTGTGCCGTCCAAAAGAAAGGAATACGCTCTTCTAGCGAGTTGACATCGTTTTGATTTAAGATAGCGGCAGCGGTCACGATGCCATGTTGCAGAGCCACCCGCCAATGCTCAATACGCATACGCCCCATTTGGTTGGTCGCTTTAGCAATATCACCGAGCGCATAGACGCCATCACGCAGTTGTAGATGCTCATCCACTTGCACGCCATCTGGCGCGTTTACCTCATTTAATAGCTCGGTACGTGGGGCGACACCTGTACCTAAAATGACCACCTCTGCTGCCAGCGTACTGCCATCTGACAGTTTTACGCCGCTGACTTTACTACCTTCTCCAGTGATTTTATCAACACCCGCGCCAAATGCGAAAGTCACCCCTTTTTCTTCATGAAGTTTGATGAGCGCATGACTCACTGTTTCTGAGACGATATTACTCATGACGCGGCGGCTGCGACCAACGATAGTAATAGAGGCAGTCGTGCCCGCATCTGCCAATGCGGAAGCCACTTCCATCCCAATAAAACCTGTACCAACGATGACCACATGCTTATTATCACTGGCGGCCTTGATGTCTTTGGCATCATCCATACTGCGTAGCGTATAGACACCATCCAGCTCAGCACCTTTAAAAGGTGGTATCTTAGGCTCAGCACCTGTCGCGACGACTAAGAAGTCTGCTGTGTGCTGCTCACTATTGCCTTTTTCGTCGGTTATGACGATGGTGCGCTCATTAGGCAATACTTCGCTCACGGTCTGGTTTAAGCGTAGCTCAATATTATTGTTGCTTGCCCAATCGCTACCGCCAAGCAATAACTTATCTGCACTTAGTTGCCCTGCCAAAAATGCTTTGGATAATAAAGGACGGTTGTAAGGGGCTGTATCATCTTTACTGATTAAGGTAATCTTGCCGCCATAACCTGTATGACGCAACTGATTGGCGGTCATAAAGCCTGCGCCACCGCCCCCAACAATAATGGTATGCGTATCTGTCATTTTATCATTAGCAACACTATTATCTATCTTCGCTGAGGGATTGACAATTAGGCTATCGCCCTCATCTGTCAGCTCATATTGAGTCAGGCCGCGCATAGCAACAGGCTCTAAGAGCGAGCCATCGCGACTGTCAAAACTGCCATGGTGCCAAGGACAGACCACGCGATTGCCACAGCGCATACCGTCACCGAGATCTGCACCAACATGAGGGCATTTGCCATCAAAAGCAAAAAACTCATCCTCATCACGGGTGATTAAAATGATACTATCGTCTTTTTGCTTATATGACTTCATGCCGCCACTTGGGATGTCAGACTTATTAATAGTCACTAGATTTTTGGCAGCGATTTTATTATTGGCTTGGTTATCACTAACTTGGCTCATAGGTCATCCTTAACAGTTATAATTGTTTACTGAATAAAACGCGTTTGAGATATTCGATACACTTTAAAAAATACAGGTTTACTAGGGCGTGTCCTCAATTCAATTGATCATATCTAAACGGGCTAAAAATGGCTAAATTTTGCCAAACATCGTTAAATAGCTGGTTAATATCCCGATATTAACCAGCTATTTTCCTTGTTTGACTGCAATTTATCTCATTTTTATCACCATTTTTAAAATGAGGACACGCCCTAAGAATTACTATATTTAAAAAAGCAGATTCATTGATAGTAGCAAGCCCAGTTAGCGTACGCTGTTTATTTGTATGTTTACTGCGTTGCAAAACGTAACTTTTTAACCTTCACTAACCTTCCGAATCCTTTTGCTAGTCTTTAATACGTCGCTTTACTCTCCCAATCTAAAACCTATCATTAAAATAAAAGATAACTTTATGACTTCTCAAAATCAAGACAACCAGAACGAAATGACCGTTAATTCTACTTCTCAACCTGACTCAGACAGTAAGCCATCTAATAATGAACAGCTTGATATCACTAGTGTCGATATCGAAGCCGCGACGGATACTGCGCAATTACCACAGCCAAACTTGCCACCTATCAAACAAGCGACTTACAAGACACATAATACAGATTTCGTCGTCAATGAAATATTGCCGTTAGAGTTTACAGGCGAGGGTGAGCATCTATGGCTACATATAGAGAAGTCAGGGATAAATACGGCCTATCTGGCTAAATTACTGTCAGAGTGGGCAGAGATTCCCTTACGTGATGTCGGTTACTCAGGACTCAAAGACCGTCATGCGCTGACGACGCAGTGGTTTAGCCTACGAATACCAAAAAAGCAATTGCCAGAGTCTGAGTTTGCACCAGTAGATATCAGCGACAATGAATCAGTCACTATTCTCATTCAGCACTGGCACAATAAAAAGCTTAATCGCGGTACACATAGGGCCAATCAATTTATTATCACCTTGCGAGATATTGAATTGGAAAACGACGATAAGTCGTCTGTAGAACAGCATTTAGCCCATATAAGCATAACGGGCGTGCCCAATTATTTTGGTCCACAGCGTTTTGGATGGAATGGTAATAATATTAGAGAAGCATTGTCGCTGTTTGCGCGTCCAGCGCCAGATAATAGACCACAGCCAAAAAAGAGCAAACGTAAAAAATCACCGCGCGAGCAAAACAGCATGGAATTGTCTGCTGCGCGTAGCTTGATATTTAATGAAATCTTAGCAGCGCGGGTACGGGATAGCAGTTGGAATACAGGGCTGGCAGGTGAAGTATTTAACTTAGATGGTTCAGGCTCGATATTTACCAGTGAAACAATAGATGACACTTTACGTGCTCGAGTTACTAGCGGTGATATTCATCCGACTGGCGTATTATGGGGTATGGATAACGATAAAGTCAGTGGCGTAGCAGCTCAAATTGAAAACGATACGGTACAAAATAGTGCGTTATTAATGCAGCTGGCAATCGGTCTAGAGAAGCGCGATGTGAAAGCACAGCGGCGAGCGCTAAGACTACCGATTGAAGCAATGAGTTGGGAGTGGCAAGCCAGTCAAAATAGTAACGAGCAAACGCTGGTATTAAGCTTTACTTTGACGACTGGCAGCTTTGCCACCAGTGTATTAGGGAGTTTGGTTCAGAAACTAAGTACATAGTAGTTAACGACTTAGCGAAAATAACGACTTGGCGCAAAAAACAGTATAGTCAATTTCATATAAGCGGCTAGCCAATCGAATAGCCGTTTAGGCGGCATTTACTTGGTCAGTGGCATTTACTTGGTCAGTGGCATTTGCTTAATAGGTGGTATTCGTTCAAGAACCCTTCATTTAATTGGCACTCATCTACGTACCATAAAGCGGCTCAACATTCTTCTTTTCTGCGGCGAGCATTTTGTTGGCGCTCACTACTTGATCACGACCTCGATCCTTAGCTTCATATAAGGCTTTGTCTGCCACCCGGATCAAACGCTGGCAAATATCGTTCGGCAATTGCGCCTTTGAGATTTGTTTTGCCATTCGGTTACTGCTGTGTGACTTAGCTGTCTGTGGTTTTGAGTGCAGCGTCGCCCTATCCTTGAGCGCTATACTCTCATATTTTTGTTTGAGGCACATTTTCTCAGCATAAGTCAACGTATACAGTCCTAAACTGGCCGTTACCCTAAAACTGACGCTGTCATCGACCTTTATAATATGCTGCGCTATATCCTGCCGTAGCTGCTTAGCAATGAGCATAGCGCTATCGTGCTTGGTATCTGGCAGCACAATCAAAAACTCCTCACCACCATAGCGACTGACGATCGCCTCCTCTGTCAAAGACTGTAATAACGTCTGCGCCACCTCAAACAAAACCTGATCACCGATATCGTGTCCATAATTGTCATTGACCTCTTTAAACCAATCTAAATCCAATAAAATGACACTAAAATCTTGATCCTCGTCCACTGTCATGAGCGCCTGCTGCATTTGTGTCAGGCCATAACGGCGGTTTTTGAGCTTGGTTAACTCGTCTTGATTGGCATGTAACAAGATCTCGTTTTTACTATCATCCAATATCAATAACAGGGTACGAAACATATATACGATAAAAACGGCTTTGGGCAGGGCTAAATACACATGAGTTGAGCGCCAAAAGAGCGTTGACGATTGTTGTAAGGCACTAACACTGTCCCAGCCTAGCGCTGTATTTTTAAAGATGGCAGCGGCAACCATGTTCTCGACCGCCATGACTTCGTTATAAGTTAGATAACTTGGGCTATCAAGAATGGGGTAGATCACTGTTAACTGGCGCAAATTGGGCAAATCGATACCGAAATAAGGCGCTACAATAGCCAACAAAATCAGTAAAACCTGCAGCAAAAACACCCGCCACGCATAACGCCGCTTGATCAGCACCATGCCTAACATGGCACCGCCAACCAACGATACTCCCGCAAACAAACTGCTGTAGCCTATCATCACGACGACCACGGCAATGTAAAGGGTATAAGGCACAATTAACATAATTTGCCATTTATCCAAGTCTTTACAGTTGTTTCTAGTACGAGATAAGTAGCCGACCAGCCACCAAGAAAACAACCCCATTACTGTCACTCCCAACCATAATGGGTATAACAGATGGATATTGACATAATCATCGAGCGCATCTCGAAAGCACCAAACCATCAAGCACCACAGCCAATGGGTGGAGACTTCTATCACCACAAATAAGGCCAGCAGCGACGCCCTATCGGCTGCCTGCCATTCAAAAATAACTCGGGAGAGTCTTTTATAGCCTAGATGAGATATCTTTACAGCCATAATTGGGCTACCGCAGGTAGTATAAAGTTAGTAAGCTCAAATTAAAAAACAGTTCTCTTTGCCTTAAGCTTACTCTGAATAGCGCGTTTAGTCTGATAATTTTTACTTTATTTATAGCGTTGCTGTACTGGCTAATATACTAGGGTATATCCTCATAAAATGAGGGTTCAGTTTAAAAAATAATCATTTGTTGATCAAGTAGTTGAATCATACTTATCGATTATTTATAACGATTTTTAAATTAAGACAAAGTCGCAAAAGACTGCCAAATACCTTGCTGTTCAGGGTGCAATACTGGTACATCACCTATACGTCGCCACGGCATATTACTACCATGGAAGTCACTCCCTATCGAGGTAACGAGCTGGTGCTCGGCTATGCTGCGATCCACCATTCTACGAGTACTAATCGGCTCACTATTGGCAGGCAGCTCACAAGCATCGCCGCCCAACTGAGCGAACTCTTCGATAAGCTTACGTACTCGTGTCGCCGAGAGCTGATAGCGCGTTGGGTGCGCTAGGACTGCTTTGCCGCCGCAGGCATGGATCAGCTCAATCCCATGCTGCATCGTCAATGCCTCGATTGCCACATAAGCAGGTTTATTGTCCGCCAAATACTTATCAAAGGCTTTTTGTACCGTCTTTACGTCACCGCGCTCAAACAGCACTTGACCAATATGCGCGCGTCCAACCGCTTGTGGATTGCCGCCAGCTTTATCCAGTATCGCTTGCCATAGCGTATCAAAATCAATCTCTAGCAGCGTACTGAGCTTTTCGGCGATACGCTGACCACGAGTCGCACGACTGTCTTGTAATTGCTGCAATGTTGCGTGCATTTTATCAAAATCGGTAAAATCCAATCCCAGCACATGAATGATCTTGTTGGTAGATTTGTTTTTGCCATAACCACCGCTCAGCGTATGCTCACAGCTGATTTCAACGCCGTTAATAAGCGTCATGCCGTAGCCCGTGGCGGTTGCCCTCGCCTCATCGATGCCCGCTAGGGTATCGTGGTCTGTCAATGCCAATACATCGACACCAGCCGCATGAGCACGCTGCACCACTTCCGTTGGCGCATAGGTGCCATCAGAGCAAGTACTGTGACAATGTAAATCGATTTTCATAAAAATAGCCTTAAGGTTTTGAATATGGTAATGCTCATGAGTATGGTATCAATAAAATGCAAGAAAATGGCAAAGGCAGGTCATATAAAACGATTATCGTGTTGATTGCTTTTTTTTGGTGCAGTAGACGTGTAAACTACCCTATACGTTTTGTTGGACATGCCACACGCTATGAAAGCTCTATTAGACTTTATTCCCTTAATTGCTTTTTTTATTGTCGCCCGTACCCAAGGTATTTTGGCGGCAGCAGGCGCTTTACTGATTGCCACGATTGTTGTCTATGCTATTCACTTTATTCGCCAAAAAGGTAAATTTGATAAGCAGCAATGGGTGGTTTTATTATTGACCATCGTATTCTGTGGCGGCACGCTGTTGCTACGCGATGACATTTACTTGCGCTGGAAGTCACCGATTATTAACGGCATCTTTGCCTTGACGTTATTTGTCAGTGCCGCTATTAACAAGCCGTTGATGCAGTTGGCCATGAAAGAGGTCTTTACCCTTACGCTCAGTGGTTGGAAGAAGCTAACCGTCGCTTGGGCGCTGTTTTTTGCCATGATGGGTGTACTACATTATATCACGGCATTTACCATGTCAGATGAGGCTTGGATTAACTTCAAAACTTACGGCTGGATTCCCATTATGTTGGTGTTCGTGGTCGCGCAGTTTGCAGTATTAAAAAAATATATCAATCCAGCGCTGACCGATAAAGCGGCTAAATAAGCACTGGTTAGGTAAATAGTCGCTAGATAAGTAAGCATAAGAATAGTCCAACACTCGCCATTTGGTATGCAAGTTTATTATCTTATAATAACTGATTACTGCTAAATTCTAATATTGATAATGATTAATCAGTAACGATGGTACGGTTTATTATTACTGTTTATTAAGGAATTATTATGTCTTTATTCGCCATTATTGGTCATGACGTTGCTAATAGCAGCGCACAACGGCAGATCACCCGTGCTGAGCACGTCGAGCGTCTGCAAGCATTAGACCGCGAACAACGGTTAATTATCGCAGGTCCGACCCCTATTGAGCATGGTAAAAGCGAGATGTCAGGCAGCTTAATCATCGCTGACTTTGACTCACTTGAGGCAGCACAAACATGGGCAAACGCTGAGCCCTATCTTCGCGATGGTGTGTACAGTCACGTCGACATTAGACCCTTTATCCATACATTGCCCAAGCCAGATGATAGCGCCTCAGACAAAGTAGTCAAATCGTGAATCAGTGCGTATCCTGGTCAAAAAACCGCTACTATCAACGCAGTCTTGCTAGCGTCATGCTAATCACGGCTATGTCAGCAATGACAGCGTACGCTGCGCCAACGGTCACAAATGTGAATACCGCTACGACAGATCCGTTAGCTACAGCGCCGTTAGATGGACAAGCGGCTACCACGCCAGCAATGAATCCTAATTCAAGCCTTGATATTAATAATACCTTGGCAGCACAGTTGCAACCTTCCAACAAGGCGCTAAACGCTGCCAATCAAGAGCTGCTCAGTCGCAATGCCCAACTACAACGACAGGTCAATGACTTGCAGACCCAAGCCAATGTGTTGGTTTATGAGAGTAAAGGTCAGCTGTTTTTATATGGCGCGTTCACGGTATTGATCAGCTTATTGGTAGGTATTTTTGTGTCTTGGTTAGTATTTGTGCGCCGTGAACGCTGGTAATAGCTGCATATCTATACTTAACGGCACTTAACGGCATTTGATGGACTTAAATTTCTCTGATGCTTCCCATATATCGTCAATCCAAAATAATATCAATACAATGAAACCGAGTGCAAGCTATACATGAGTATGGTCAGTGAGGTGGATGCTGTCGTGATATTATGGTTGACATATAGTCAAACTATTCTAAAACGCGATGGTATTGCTGATATCAATTTTTTGTCGCCTCTGTCTACGCGGGCACAGCAAGCAAGAAAAATGGATATCAGCAGTGCCTGATGTGTCGATATTATTCCTCACTCACTATAGCTAAAAACGCTCCTAAGAACTTTGCCATGTCTAACGCTCAAATTAAAAATGCTGAACAGCCCAATATTATTACGCCTGCCAACATCGATTGGCAAACGGATGATACGGGCAATAGAGTGCCGGTATCAGGCGAGTTTGGTGATGTCTACTTCTCACACGCCGATGGTCTAGCAGAGTCGCGCCACGTGTTTTTAGCGCACAACCAACTGCCCGCGCGCCTCGCAAACCTTGCCCCAAAGCAATGCTTTACAATCGCTGAGTTAGGCTTTGGGACAGGACTGAATCTTTTAGCGACTTGGCAACTATGGCGACAGCTGCGTGATAAGCAGCCACACTTAGCCACTGCTCGCCTGCATTTTATAACGACAGAAAAATATCCTATTCCCCTTGCAGATTTAACGCAGATACTCACCTTGTGGGGGCAGCGCGCGCCTGAGCTTACCGAATTCATTGAGCCTCTACTAACGGCATACCCACCCCTTATCGCGGGCTGTCATCGTTTGAAGTTTTTTGAGGATAATCTGACCGTTGATATATGGCTTGGCGATGCGGCCGATAGCTTGGGCAAATTAGCAGTAGATACATCCCTTAAGCCTACGCCCTACATCGATGCTTGGTTTTTAG
Organism: Psychrobacter sp. GW64-MNA-CIBAN-0177; assembly: GCF_040309585.1. Classification (NCBI taxonomy): domain Bacteria; kingdom Pseudomonadati; phylum Pseudomonadota; class Gammaproteobacteria; order Moraxellales; family Moraxellaceae; genus Psychrobacter; species Psychrobacter sp. GW64-MNA-CIBAN-0177. Next base: position 147,827 of record NZ_JBEOOY010000006.1, on the reverse strand, counting down.
ACGGCTTTGCCCCTTCTTGCAATAGCAGCTTATGGGCTGACGCTATCTTTGCACAAATGCAGCGTTTATCACGACCAATGACTACCGCCGCTACCTATAGCTGTGCCGGTATCGTCAAACGTGCATTGCAAGAGTGCGGCTTTCAGATTAAAAAAGTAAAGGGCTTTGGCCGTAAACGCGAAATGCTAACGGCAGTCATGAGTGATCCTAAGCTCGCAGATGATAACCATAGTATAAATGGTAATGCTGCGCTGCCTAGCGAGCGTGAGCAGAGCCATACCGTCGTTATTGGTGCAGGCGTCTCTGGGCTGCTAACGGCTTGGTCACTGGCCAATCGCGGCATTCAAGTCAGCTTGCTAGATAAATCAGCGCCTTTAGCGGGTGCTTCAGGTAACCCACGCGCCCTACTCGCGCCCAAAATGACACCGCTTCATCATGTCGACGAGCATCTGCATAGCATAGGCTATCTCTACAGCAGTCGGCTCTATCGCCTATTTAATACCAGGGCTGAGAAAGAAGGCATAGCACCGATAATTGAGCCAACTGGCGCGCTTGATTTGTTAATCAAAGCCAATATCGGTACAGAGCAAATCGCTGATTATCCTGACGATATGGCAACCACACTTTCCTGTGAACAGGCACAAAACGCGAGCGGCTTAAAAGTGCAGAATTTATCAGAGAACTTGTATTTGCCCCAGTCTGGCTTAGTCAATCCGCAGGCTTTAAAAAATATCATACTCATGCATCCGCTCATCCGTTTTCAACAATTAGACGTTAATAGTATTAGCGAAGCGCAGGAGCATGTTTGTATTGAGGGCATTAACCAAGATAAAGGTTTGCTCTCTATTACCGCTGATAATGTCGTCATTTGCGCAGCTTATGAAAGCCATACGCTGGACAAGCGTATTTTTGATTGCCGTAAAATTCGCGGTCAGCTCTCGTGGTTTGTCCCAACCGCTGAGCAGTACGCGAAGCTACCCAAAATACCTTTGAAATATAGCGGTTACTGCGCCTCATTTACCGGGCAAACGGGTGATGAACAATTAAATAAGGTAATAACAGGTGCACCGCATTTATTACTGGGGGCTAGCTTTATACGCGATGACACAGCCACGGATATTCGTCATGAAGAACACAGTATTAGCCGTGAAAAACTAATCACTGCCATACCTGAACTCGCGTCCATTATTCCATCAGATACTTTGCTTTGGCAAGGACGAGCGGGCATTCGCACCCAAACGCCTGATTATCATCCAATCGTTGGACAGTTAGCCCAAAGCAAACGGATGTGGCTTATGAGTGCGATGGGTGCTAAGGGTTATGCACTGGCACCCATATGCGCTGAGGCCTTGGCAGATATGATGTTAGGGTCGTTTCCACCCTTATCGACAGCGATGCTTGCGCGCCTGTCGCCAAATCGTACACGCTTGCAGACGCCGCTCATTTAAGCAATTTGAGCATAGCGAACAAATTTAGCTATACTTTTTACCTATTTTGTTTAGCTGTCTTTATCACTACTGTCCATTCTTGACTTAACCGCACCAAACAATGATTTGCCGGACTCTGATGTATTAGAGTGTTGATTAGATATTCGCGCCGTACCATTACCATCTACGTTTAACGTTGGGGCGATAAGCGTGCGAATTTGCGCTTCATCCCGAGTGTTTTTTTGAATCGTCACCGCTGCAAATAGACTCATGGTAAATGCCATCATATAAAAGCCTTTTTCGCTTAAGCTCAAACCCCCTGCATTCATGAGCCCAACGGCAATAAGAAAAATGGATACCGCCAGCGCTGCCCAACTGATTAAATAATATAAATTGGTGGTTGGAATACCCTCAGCGCGATCACGTAACGTTTTTTGCAAGCTAATCGCAGAGTATAGACCCAGTGCCAAAACGGCAAAGTAGTAGCCTTTCTCATTAAGTAGCATACTTTGTGCATTCCATAATCCCAGCAGATAGGCCAATACGCCTACCAGCATCACGGCCCAAGAGGTACCGACATAAGCAATGGTTGGCTTATAAGCCGCTAGCTGACTTTTCGTAATTGTGTCATTATCCATTATCATCCTTAACTACTTATCAATTATTATTTATTAATCGCATCGCTAATAAATAGAGTAATACTCGCCAACTAGTGTTGTCCCTTCAGGTAAAATAGCACAGATGTGTTATGTTGTAATATAGAAATATTTTAAATATAGCGATACTCTTATCATCATCGTTTTTATCACGACAGAGTCTAAACATGTCTTTTTTTAGTTTACTGATTTTGCTAAGCCTGATCCTTATTGTGCCGATATTCTTTGTGATGAAAGAAAAGTCTCGACAGTTGCAAATTGGTTCAACACAGCGCCATCGCGAGTATCTGGCGTCCGCGACCAAGGCCTCATTAGAGAATAATACTAAGGTGGCTACAAGTGAGGTCGTGAATGGACTTGCCGTTATTAACTTCTCATCGCAGCACCCTTTTATAAAACGGCTGTATGATGAGCGCGTACCGTCCGCTTTTCGAGCAATCATGGACGATATTGGTCAACAGTATGAAGGCACCCATCATCAGCAAATAACCGAATCACAATTATTTACTCTCAATAAATTAATAGAAACTCGGATTCCTGAATTGATTGATGACTATCTCAGCCTTGATGCAAACTATGCAAAAACCGTCATTATTGATAGTGATAAAGCAGCGACCAGCTACACCATGGTATTGGAACAATTGCGCTCTATTTTGGACTTTGCACAAAAGCTCAATACCCAAAGTCAAAGTGGCGTCGTCGATAAGCTTCTTGCCAGCCGTCGCTATTTGGATGACGTATATCAAGAGAGCGGAACGACAGCTGATATATTAAAAATAAAGTGAGACCTGCCAATGGCTTATCAACAAACCACCCTAACCCTTCCTGCCTACGCGCGCGGCATTCACATCATAACGCCGCTGATTGAAGAGGCCATTAGTCAGCTCTTACCGAATTCGGCTAAAGCAGGGTTGATGCATCTATTTTTACAACATACCTCCGCAAGCCTAGCCATCAACGAAAATGCTGACCCGGATGTCAGACTAGATACCGAAGACTGGCTGAACAAAATCGCGCCAGCCGATCAACCGGAATATCGCCACACCTTAGAAGGTTCGGATGACCTACCAGCGCATTTTAAAAGCATGCTGTTTGGCGTAAGTTTGACTGTGCCGCTGGTAAATGGAGCGCTAGGACTAGGAACGTGGCAAGGCATTTATTTATGTGAACATCGAGACCATCTTGAAACGTATGGTGGCAATCGCAAAATTATCATTACCGTCAATACTTAATCAATGGTCACCAATGGTAGATTGTTCCTTACCCTTTACTGTGCTTAAATAACCCTCTCTTTACCAATAGTCATCTGCTTATGAAAACCCATCTATTTACGCCAACCAAGCCTACGCGCTATCTTCGTGTACTGCCTGTTATTTTTTTGAGTATGTTTTTAGTCACTGCTTGTGAAAAGTCATCAGAATCTGAGACAGTTAACGGGACCACCACTGATGCAGCAGTCCAAACGACACCTGTGACCTCTAACATCAATGTACCTGAAGTGACGGATAGAGAGGCAAATGCCGCTGAAACTACTGTAGACTCAGCGCAAGATGTGAGCTTAAACGAGCTTGAGAAAGACCTTGAACCAATGGATAGCGCAGCAAACAACGCGGCTGTTGCGCCCAATCCAGAGCAAGCCATCAAGGGCGCACAAATCACTGACGTTCGCTATAAAAGCGCAGCAGGTGAATCGTTATCTGTCGTTTTTGAAACCTCAGCAGCAGGCATACTCAACGCTATCGTCACCTTACCCAACAAACCAAAAATGACCCTAAGCGCGCCAGAGGGTCAAGGCAACAATCCGACTTACCGCTCAAGCGATGGCAGTATTCAGTTGGTCAGTCATGCAGGTGGTGGTAGTATTGATTTTATTCGCAATAATAAAGTTACCAGCTTTGATGCGGTCAGTGCTGAAGCGGAAGTCATTACAGAATAACGATGGCAAAAAAACTAACATTAATAAATAGACACTAAAAAAGCATGCAATAAAAAAGGCGGCAAATATTATAGATATTTGCCGCCTTTTTTAGGCTTGTGGAGCTTTAACCAAAACCAGTTGTGTTGCCAAACAGACTTACCAGCCAGCCAATCATTGCCCACAGTCCCCAGCCAATCACTACAATGACGAGTAAGCCGAGCATATCAGGAATATGTAGATACAACCATGCAACGACTGGATTACGCCAAAAGAAAGCAAAGCGGCTTTGCTGCTGCCTGTATTCTAAGGATTGATGCAAAAATGGCCGATCCATATGCATGGTCTCAGTGATGCCATATTCTTCGTGGAGATGCTCGTGCACGATGGTCAACGTCTTGCGACTGGGACGAATAAAGATATCAAGCAACGTGCCAATGCCCGGTACGATACCCACGACCATATCAATCAGTGCCAATCTAACCGCTGGCGTCATCTTATGCGCAGGGACGCCCAACTGCCGACCTAATATAAAAGCATAGCTGGTCAAAGCCAATCCAGCCAAATCTCCTGCCAGCGGAATGGTCGAGAGCGCTGCATCAGCGCCCATGCCTTGCTTGGTAAAAGGCACACGTACCAGCGAATCCATCGTATTGGCAAATTTTGCCAGCTTACGCTCGGTCGCGATGACTTGTGCGCGTGTTAGGCCATGCGCGGCTAGCTTTGCCTGATAATCGATAACTGGCGCATTAATATCAGCGCCCTTTTTCGCTTTTGACTTTGAGAGCTTTTTGAAGTTATCCATTAAAAGTCGTCCATAAACAAGCGATGGCGATAAGAGCAAAGACGTAACGCCCTACCCATATGTTGGCTAAAAACGCCTGAAAACAAGCCATAGCTTGACGACTGGCACAAGCGCTGTTTTGCTTGGCGAACATCATTGCGACTAGTGCCAAACCAAATACGGGTATGACACCTAACGTCGTCGGTGCGAAGTAATGCCACATAACCATGCCCATGATCAGCAAAAACAATGTTTGTAGCAGCGAGATAATAATCACATCGTAGCGACCGAATAATATCGCCGTTGATTTTACCCCAATTTTTAAATCATCCTCACGGTCAGCCATGGCGTACTGGGTATCATAGGCCACTGTCCAGCACATATAAGCGATAAATAACAGCCAACCCCAGATATCAGGTGCGCCCTGTATCGCCACATATGACATCGGTATCGCCCAACCAAAAGCGGCAGCTAAAAACACTTGCGGCAAATGGGTAAAACGCTTCATAAATGGATAAATGAAGGCCAGTATGAGAGCGCCAAGCGACCAATAGAACACTTCAACGGGCAGGAAAAACAGCAAACCAGCACTGAGTGATACCAGTACTAAAAAGGCCGCAATGGCTTCCTTGCCAGACAAGCGCCCATCGGCAAGCGGTCGCCCTTTGGTGCGGCTCACATGACCATCGACCTTGCGATCGGCAAAGTCATTAATCGCGCAACCTGCCGCCCGCATAAAAATCGCGCCTAGCGCAAAAAGTACAAATATCTTGAGGCTTGGCAAGCCTGCTGTTGCCCCTTGCTGCTGCGCTTGACCCATAGCAGCCAGCATCACGCCCCATAGCGTTGGCCAGAGTAACAGCTCAATACCAACGGGCTTATCAAAGCGCGTCAGCTGCAGGTAAGCGTGTAGCTTTTCTTTAAAACTTAAAGCTGAGTGATGGTTGGTCATGGAACCCTTACCTCTAAATATACCTTTTTTAAATAATCAGCATTTCAATGCATTGTCTCTAAGTTTGCCATTTCTTCGCAAACAGTCTCTAAACGTTCTGCCACAGTCGATTTGCTTCGATGAGTGATATCTCAGGATATTGTTTGCGTAAGGCTTTAATGGCGGCAACTTTCTGTTTTTGTACGGCTTGTTGACGCAAAAACGCCAATTGCTCTTGCGGATTGCCTAACTCTTTAAGACGTGCTTCCAGCCGTAGAATTCGGGTGCGCAGGATGATATTTACCAATAGCAAGCCGGCACCCATGATCCATATTATTAACGTTGTCATCCCTGCTCCTAAACTTAATAGCCTTAAATTTAATACATTTAAAGTTAGCAATCATAAAGTTAACAATCGGAAACCTGCTCACTAAGCACATTTATGATAATCAAAAACAGCTATTAAAAAGCAGTGATTAAAAAACCATGTTTGAAAATAACAGCCATCAAACAAAATAACCATCAAAGCGTACGGCTTCGTTATGCCAGCTTTCACTGGGTTGTTGATTAGCGAGTAACGGTGCCAACTGTGGACGCTTGACGACTACGCGACCCCGTAGTTGTGTGTGTTGCCCATTCTGACGAACGACTGCTTGCGCAGATTGTAGCAATTGTAGTTCTTCCTCTGAGGTCGGCGGGCTAGCCAACTGATGCAATGCTTGCATATGCTTGCCCACTTTAGCACCTTTACCTGTTTTACTATCTTGGTAACTGTCCTCTGGAAACATCGGATCCAGATATACCACATCGATTGCTTTCGCATCGACTTCTTTAGCGTTATCCGCATCAGCTTGTAGGCTTGCAAAATAACTATTTTTAAAATAACTGAGCGCATCAGTATTGATAATCTGTAGCCGACTCATAAGCTTTTGCCAATTTGCTAGCGCACTCATACGCTGCTGTTCTGCTAGCAAAAGCAGCGCCATCAAAGGCTGCTGCTCGAGCATAATGACCTGTGCACCCGTACTGGCCAATATCAGACTATCATGACCAAATCCCGCTGTGGCATCAATAACCTGACTGTCCGATGTAATTTTTGCCGCTTGTAATAATAATTCAGACTTACGCCCCGCACTCACCACACGGCGTTGCAGCTTATCCCATTCGGGTGCAACACTCAGTCCATCGCTCAGCCATGATAGCTTGTTTTTGTCATCTAATAGTAAGATAGGTTGGGTGGCTGTCTGGCTTAATTGCTGGCGACGTTTTTGATTAAGCTTATCGGTAAACAGCTCAAGGTGTAAAATAATGGGCAGCTGATGAGCAATTATCAACGCTTGTATATCTGCAACCTGACTATGCTGAGACTCGCTAACGTAGACAAGTTGGCAATGTGTAAAGCTATTAGATACTGGTTGCAAACTGCTCATAATAGCCCTTCCTTCTTACCACTCAAAACCGCATGTATTATCATAAAAGCCTATTTCATCATAAAACTTAGCCTGCCATTTGATAACCAAAACCCCAAGCAGCGACCAAGACGATGACGCCAGTGACAATACGTAGCCACGCAAAGATTTTGAAATCACGACGACTTACCCACGCAACCAACAGGCGAATACATAATAAGGCAACGATAAATGACACCACTGTGCCGATGCCGAGTACTAACCAATCTTCACTGTTGGTTAAGACGTCATGATGCTTAAGCAAATCTAATAATGCTGCACCGACGATGACCGGAATACCTAAAAAGAACGAGAACTCAGCGGAAGCTTTACGCGAGACACCGAGCCATAATGCACCGATAATAGTGGCACCCGAGCGCGATGTTCCGGGTATCAATGCCAGACATTGCAGCAGACCTATCATCAATGCTGTTTTTAAACTGACGTCTTCTGCTTCTTGCGCAATAATCGTCTTAGGGCGATTTTCGACATAGAATATCAGCAGACCACCGATAATAAGCATAATTGCTACGACGATAGGATTAAACAAATAAGCCTTGATTTCGTCAGCGAAGGTAAAACCAACGATCATCACTGGAATAGTCGCCACAATTAAGCTAAGTCCTAGCTGTCTTGGATTACTCATACCTTCTGCTTTACCTGTCAGTAAGCCCATCAGTGCTTGCCACAGTCTGCCCCAATAGTCATAAATGACCGCCAAAATAGCGCCAAGCTGCACGACTACCACAAACAAATCGACTTTTTCTTTGGTCCAAAAGCCCATCAAATCGGCTGATAAAATCAAGTAGCCAGTGCTAGAGATGGGTAAAAATTCAGTGATACCTTCAACGATACCCATGATGACAGCTTGAATTAATAAAATGATATCCACGATGGCTTTCCTAGATACGGACCGGTTGGTTAATAGCGTTTTTAGAGTATTGTTATATGTTATATAGCGCTGATAATGGCTGGCATTAATATGATGGTTACGCCTTACCTTGCTCTTTTAGCGTTTTCCACGCTTGATTGCGAAGATACTTTGGTAAAGCTTGTGAGGCTTCTGTACCACCTGTCGCCATGAACTGAGCAATACCAAGCTGCCCTATCACAGTAGCGTCAGGGTGAATATCTGCCTGAATTATCTGACCGTCACGTAATGCTAATAGCGACGCCCCATTACCAGCGATAGGAATATTAAGCATCGTCTGGCTGTCATAATCGAGCAACTGCTCGGTATCTTCGCCATTTTCTTGATTAACCGCCTGCATCAGGTCATCTGTTGCAGCATATTGCCCAAAATAAACTTGCTGCATACGGGCGTCAAGGGCGCTATAAACGTCGGTCTGACCGTATTTCTGATACGCACATTGAGCAATCGCTTGTAGGCTTGAGACACCCACACAAGGAATGTCATGAGCAACAGACAATGCTTGCACGACTGCCGTATTAATGCGTATACCGCTAAATGCACCAGGGCCACGGTTGAATATCAAGGCTTGCAAATCAGCAAGATTGAGCTTAGCTTCGGACAGTGCCGCATCAATCATCGGCAGGATTTGCTGCGTTTGCTGGCGTTTACCCGTCTCAGTATGACTCGATAGCACTTGACCACTGACATCTAAAATCGCGATCGAACACTGATCGAACACGGTATCCATTGCTAAAAACATCATAACCTCGGCTTATTCGCTTGGTATTATAAAACAGCGCCTATCATAGCATTTAGGATGGGCAAATTTTATTAATTTCAAAATTTTCATACTTAATCCATCGATATTCATTTAAGTATGACAGACATGAAAACCCCCAAAGCGACTGGCACCTTGGGGGTTTTATTAACAACTACTTATTTAATCAACAACCATTTAAAAACGTTTTTTGAAGCCCTTCGGCGCTTGATTTTGCATCTCCGCCATTTGCTTTTGCATCTCTTCGGTACTTGGCATATTGTTTGGATCCAGACCCATCTGTTTGGCCATCTGCTGTGGGTTCACGTCTTTAGCGCCGCCTTGTTGACCGCCGCCGAATAAAGGACCGCCACCACCTGCTCCACCGCCGCCACCCATCAATCCTTGCATCGATTTCATCATCTTACTGATGCCTTCAGGCTTGGAGATCATTTTCATCATTTTTGCCATTTGCTTGTGCTGCTTGAGCAAACGATTGACGTCTTGAATCTCGCGACCTGAACCTGCGGCAATACGGCGTTTACGGCTTGGATTAATCTTATCAGGGTTTTTACGCTCAAACGGCGTCATTGAATTAATCAATGCTTCCATTTCACGCACTTTTTCTTCTGGCTTAGCATCTTCAACCGCTTTTTGCATGTCAGAGCCGCCCATACCTGGCATCTTATCCAAAAAGCCTGCCATACCGCCCATACTTTTCATCTGTTGGAACTGAGTCAAGAGATCTTCAAGGTCGAACTCGCCGCCCTTTTGCATCTTTTTCGCCATTTTTTCGGCTTTATCACGATCGATTTTTTGTTCAACTTCTTCGACTAGGCTTAAGACGTCACCCATGCCAAGAATACGCTGGGCGATACGCTCCGGATGGAACAGCTCTAGCGCGTCTAGTTTTTCACCGCGACCTAAGAACTTAATCGGCTTACCAGTGATCGCGCGTACAGACAGTGCTGCACCGCCGCGAGCATCACCATCCGTTTTAGTCAGGATAACACCCGTTAATGGCAGCGCATCGTTAAAGGCTTTGGCAGTATTGGCCGCATCTTGACCGGTCATCGCATCGACGACGAATAAGGTTTCAGAAGGATTGACCGCAGCAGTTAATGCTTTGATCTCCTCCATCATCGCTTCGTCGATAGCCAGACGACCGGCAGTATCAATAATCAAAATATCTTGATACTGGATTTTCGCTTCTTCAATAGCGCGTCGAGCGATATCAATCGGGTTTTCGTCGCTACTTGAATTGACGAATTTGGCATTCACCTGACCTGCCACTTGCTCAAGCTGGGCAATCGCTGCCGGACGGTAAACGTCAGCAGAGACTAGCATCACCTTTTTCTTATGACGCTCTTGTAAAAACTTCGCCAATTTACCGGCTGTGGTGGTTTTACCCGCCCCTTGCAAGCCAGCTAGTAGATAAACAACTGGCGGTTTACCCGTCATCTCAAGCTGCTGATTGGCACTGCCCATCATTTCGGTCAGCTCGTCATGGACAATTTTGACAAATGCTTGACCCGGTGCCAACTCTTTGAGCACTTCTGCACCAAGCGCTTGCTCTTTGACGCGCTTCACAAAATCACGGGTGACCGGTAACGCCACATCCGCCTCTAACAATGCCATGCGCACTTCACGCAAGGTGTCTTTGATATTGTCTTCGGTCAGTTGCCCAGTCCCGACAATATTGCGCAGACTCGACGATAAGCGTTCTGTTAAAGTATCAAACATAAATAACTCTCAGTTAAAGTGATTCGCAGTTAAAGTAATTCGCAGTTAAGATAGTTGTTGGTTAAAATAATTGTTAGGTAAACCAGTTCTTAGGTAAACCATGAAAATGGCTTATAAATAATATTAGGATGCATGCTTAAGTTTGGGTGCAATGCTGGCAAATAAAACTGCCTATTATCAATACTATAGCATTAAGACGGTTAAAAATTTATAGACGTTTTGCAAAATGCTTGCTTGGTTAGCTTATCAGTGACCGATACAAAGTCTTATTTATCCTGCCATCGTTACGCATTTATGAGGAATAAATAAGATGATACTCAATTGACTGCCATTTTATGATAAATTGGACGATTATTCTAATCCTTCTGTCACAACCACTTTAGCATTATATTGAGCGGCTATTTTACGCTCATGATGAGATGAGGCTTTTTACCTGTGCACTTTGCATTCTTACTTGCTAGTATGGCTTATATCATCGTCAGCTTCCACATCGGTTGGGCGCTGATTCAGGACAAACCTATCCATAAAGGCGTGAGCTTAGGCTTATTATTGGTCGGTATGCTCGCGCATGCGACGCTACTCTACCCTTACGTCGTGACCTTATACGGGCTAAATTTTAATCTGTTTAATGTGCTGAGCCTCACCAGTTTGTTTTTCTTATTCTTTTATGTACTGTTCTGTCTCTATCGCCCTATTCTGAGCCTCGGTATTTTGGCCGCACCGACTGCCCTGATAGGATTGACAGTCGGCTATGTCGGCCGCGCGCCTTATCAACCACTTACGGATATCAGCGTTGGCCTTGAAGCACATATATTGCTATCGCTGGCCGCCTATTGTGTGCTGCTGATGGCAGCGGTGCAAGCGCTATTTTTGCGGCTGCAAATTCGTGAGCTTAAGCATCAAAGCATCCACCGCTTTTGGGTCAATAAACTGCCCTCACTACAAAGTATGGAGAGTCTGTTATTCGACATGCTGTTGGTCGGCTTTGTCCTGCTTAGCATCGCGCTGGGTATCGGCTTTATTTACGTAGAAGATCTGATGGCGCAGCATATCGTGCATAAGACGGTGTTTAGCTTGCTATCATGGTTATTGTTCGGTGCGCTACTGTTCGGTAATTGGCGCGCTGGATGGCGTGGCAAACGTGCTGCCAACATTACTATTTATGCCTTTATCTTATTGGCCATTGGCTTCGTCGGTAGCAAGTTTGTGTTAGAGATGCTGTTATAAATTTAGATTTACCGTAGTAATGTGATTAAAAACGGAGCCGCCAATAGTATTATCTAATACTATTGGCGGCTTTTTATTAGCTCTGTATTCAATGCATACCTTTCACTTTAAAAATGCTCTAATCAAAAGCTAATTAAAAACCACTGTTTTATTGCCAGTCACAATCACGCGGTTTTGCACATGCCAGTTAACGGCACGTGCCAACACATTGCGTTCGATATCACGACCAATAGCCCGCAACTCTGTCACACCTTGACGATGGGTCACACGGTGTACGTCTTGCTCAATGATAGGCCCTTGATCTAATTCAGCAGTGACATAATGCGCGGTCGCGCCGATAAGCTTGACGCCTTTGTCATAAGCTTGACGATACGGATCAGCCCCGACGAAGGCTGGCAAGAACGAATGATGAATATTGATAACTTGCATCGGCCAACGCTTGACAAAATCAGAGGACAGTATCTGCATATAGCGCGCTAATACTAGCAAGTCATTGCCTGCCATCAATTCGTGAATCTGCTCTTCCGCCTCTGCCTTATTGTCCTTGGTCACTGGCACATAATGAAAATCAATGCCAAAGTTTTCTACCGCTTGGCGTAAGTCTTCATGATTACTGATGACCGAAGTAATCTCACAATCAAGCAATCCACGCTGATGCCGCCACAATAAATCCAACAACGCATGATCAAACTTTGATACTAAAATACCAACCTTGGTTTTAATCGCATTGTTATGCAAGCGCCACGCCATATTGTGACGCTTGGCCACCGTATGACCGAAGCTGGCTTCAAAGTTATCCATAATCTCGCTCAAGCCTGCTAACGCAAACTCCAAACGCATAAAGTACTGCCCACCTTCATGAGCCGTTGAATACTGATCGAGCGTAATAATATTGCCGCCATAACGATGGATAAACTCGGATACGGCTTGCACAATGCCCGCTTGATCACGGCATTTAATCAATAGTGTCGCGGTATCAATAGCAAGATTAGCGGCAGGGGTTTTAGAAGATGAAGCCGTTTTTGTAGTGTCTGATGTGGTATTACTTAACATAGTGCGCCCAATCTAAAAAATTAAATCAAAATTTGCTACTGATTGTAGAGTCTATTATCAATATAAGAAGACAGCTATTTTAATCGCTTTTACGATATTTTGCTGACTGAGTTGGTTGTTTTTGGTTATTGAGATTATGAATGCAAAAAGCCCTCAAATTGATTGAGGGCTTTTTTATTATTTAAGATTATGCTTGAAATTAGTCAACTGAAATGGTTTTGTGAAATTTAATACCATCGTTACTGACATTAACAATAGAACCTAAACCAAAGGCTTGATTAAAGTCAACTGAATAGAATGGGTGGTTTCTACCATTATCTGGCAAGCTTTCTCTACCAATAGAAATCGTATAGTTTTGACTCTTTTTCGAACTAGATAACAAATTAACTGCTGTATAACTTCTAATTTCATCTACTTCAATATTCATACTACTTACACACTCTACACCACCATCACCAAATGGACTAGTAGCGCCAATCCATGGCGACTCGACATTTGAGCCATTAATAGATTTATCACTCTCTGCAAATGGAAGTCTGTAATGAATACTTTGCTTATTTTCACTACCATTTAAGAACGTCGTGGCATCAAAACGTACTTTGACCCAGTTCGAGTAGCGCATTGGATAGCGAATACTAAAGTCAGCGCGACCTTCTTCGTTAGTAATAAAGGTATAACCATCATCTGATACCGTACCACCAATAATAGCTACAGGATTGATAGTATCAAGTATACCGTTGCCATTAATATCTTGGTTGTTATCTAAGGTGTAATTGTAGTTTGGATCTTTATCAAACGTAAAGTTATAATTTGGATCATCTTCGCTATTAATCCAGTCTGACTCAAATTGAATTAATTCTTTATCTTCCTTAACTAAAGGATCCGGTGTAGTTATAACACCGTTGTTATCAGTCGTCTCTCTTCCTTGGAAGGTCACAGTACTATCTAGTAGGCAAACTTTGCCTTGTGCATATTGAGTGGCATAAGATTTAATTGATACTTCTTTATTTGCGACCGCACGTCCTGAGCCATCCATGACTGAGATAGAGCCTTGTACGGTGTAATAAATATTATCAGAAGAAAGCTTATTACTAAACGCTAGAGTAGTATAAACTGCCTCTTTTGATACCGTAATATTAGTAGTCTTAGTACCAATATTCGCATTATCTTGTAATAAGCGCGCATTAATTTCTACACCGCCTATAGGTGAGCTAGCATTGGCTTGATAGACAACTCGCGCCTCACCTTTACTATCAGTAATAGCCGTTGCCGCAGACAAGCGTCCTGCTGACGAGTCTGACGCACGGCTAAATACAACCGTTTGACCTTCGACTGGTACATCGTTTTTATCTTTGACTGTAGCAACAACTTCGGTACTCGTACCTGGAGTGATAACTGATTTAACCGCTTGGAATAGCATCTTAGTAGGGGTGGTAGCACGGAAACGTGCGTCCACTGTCGCACGATAGCGCGGCTCACCGTTTGGTAGTGTTTCACCTAATACAGTCGCCTGTAGTGCGGTAATACCAGCAAGTTCTGATGTTAAGGTAACCGGTATCGTAATGATATTGCCATTTATATTAGCAGCGGTAATGGGTTTTGTGACGATAACATCATTGCTATCAGAAAACGTACCAATAGTCGTTTGTACTTCAACTTGCTTACCGATTAGTTCTGCTGCTTGAGCAGCTGTATCACGACGTATCTGAACATTGATTGTCTGCGCTATATTGACATCATAAACGTCTTGGATGTCTATAAAGCTAATACCTGCCTGTGAGACTTTGATTAGCTCAATACTATTTAGACTACGCTGAGTATTAATGCTATTTTCACCCAAGGCGCGGGCAAATACACGTAAGTTACCATTATTATCAAAGAATAAATCGCTTTCACGGACATTAAAACTGGCATTACCATCTGCATCGGTAGTCGCAGTAGCACTGGTGGCAATAATATCACCGTCTTCGCCTACTAGTTCCATACTAGCATTGGTAATAGCACGTCCTGCACCATCCACCAATGTGGTCGTGATAGTAGTAGAAGCATCATCTTTCAGATTGGCTTCTGTAGCTGCAATAGTAATTTCCGTACCGTTAGCTGACAAGCTTAGTGAGTTTTCTTCACGCACTTGCATACTGACCTTGCCATCTGCATCGTATTGTGGCGTGACGATTTTGGCGTTAATAACAACACTATGATTGAGACGCGAGTTGATAGAGTTGGCTGCTAGGATGACGCCGACATCGATCTGACCATTAGCATCAGTGGTTACCATACTTGGTGTGGTTAACGCCGCACCACTGGCCTCTAAGTCTTCAATACTTAACTGTACAGGTACTCCTGCCAAGATACCGCCTTTGCTGTCGGTCACACGGAAGGTAGCATTGGTCTGATCACCCCCAGTGTTTAAAGTAGACTTATCAGAGGACGCTATGAGCTGATAACTATCAATCGTAGCAGTATCTACTGCTACGATATAGTTCTGTATCAAATCAATGTTTTCAGCCGTGGTGGTGGTGGCCGTTAGCTTGATACCCGCTTCTAGAGTTGCTTGGTTAACGTTAGCGCCGTCTATAAGCGTGAGATCAAAGGTTGCTACACCGTCACCATTAGTTGTAGCAATATTATTACTAATAGTCACGCCTGTTTGTATAGAATCTTCCACATTTAAACGCACTTCACGATTAGCAATAGCGCCATCTTTGTTTCCTAAACTAACGAATACCTTGAAGGTATCACCTTTGGTATTGACGACTTTGTTTGCGCCTATCGTTAAACTTTCTTGTGTACCTCTTAGATCGGGAGTAACTGTCTTAACAGTACTGGTTTTCGTGGCAATATTGTTATTCTCATCAGTTGCTGAGAATACAACTGCAAAGCTACCACCGATGGCCGTTTTTTGCGCATCAGTAAGACCAGCTGGCACAGCAAGCGTAAAGCTTGCTTTACCTGAGTCATTTGTGGTTTGTGTACCACTAGTTACCAAGCTAACCCCTTGAGCCGCAACCGAAGCAGGGAGCGCCAAGTAAACTTGTTTATTTGCAATGACATTGTCTTTGCTGTCTTTGGTTATTACTTCAACTTGAGTCTCACCACCGTTTAGATTTAGTGCTTTTGGTGTGATAGCTATCAAATCAATAGCCGCTTTGGTTGACTGTATATTAAACTGAATCTCTTGTTTTTTACCTGTCAACGTCTCAGTCAAGATAGCTGTTAGCTTTTGATCTAAGAGTGCCGCTTGTTGCTCTGCTGTTAAGCTTGGCACAGTAACTGTAAAGCTTGCCGCCCCGTTAGGGTCCGTAGGAACAATATTGGCAAATGATCCTGACTTACCATTTACAATTAATAATGCTGCTAGTTCTTTGTTAGCAAAATCTAATTTAATAGGCTGATCGCTGATACTAAGGTTAGTGTTTCGAGTACTTAATGCCGCATTAACAGTCACCGTATCACCTTCGCCGTTCAATGTATAAAAAGGACGGTTATTAATAAGGTTCGGCGGATTTAGTACTGTCAAATCAACAGTTGGAGTTAGAATATCTACTTTTGTTATAGCAGAGGTATAAGTTTCGCCTTTTTCGACATACGACAGCTGATAATTAATACCTGTACGCTTAAGCTCAGAACGCTCTTTTGCTGTCAACCCTTCTGGGATAGTCACTATAAATGTCGTCTCACCACTAAAGTCAGTAGTCGCTGACTCTGCATTGACAGTAACGCCGTAATCGAGCGCTGCTTTACCCAATTGGATAGCAACTGCTTGCCCTTTAACTGGTGTTTGGTTTCCTTTGGTCAATAGCTTGATACTGATAGTACCCTTACCGCCAAGTTCACTAACAGAAGGCGTGAGAATAGAGGCAAACTCTAAGCTCGTTGCTGGTTGTGCTACCTTAATAACTGCATTTTCAATTTTTGCTACTGTTCCATCATCATCTGTTAAAGTGGCATTATATTTAATACCTGATTCGATTAGAGCTGTACGTTGTGTTGCTGTTAGGTCTTGACTAAGGTTGACGGTAAATACCGCATTACCAGCTTCGTTTGTTGTTAATTCATTCCCTTGAATGCTGACTCCTGCCACATCACTGATTTCAAGCTTTACTTTTTTCCCGACTGCGACATTACCATTAGGACGTTTAGCAGATATTTGAATAGTAAACTGCTTATCTGTCACAGTCACTACTTTAGGTGAGCTAGTCGAGGTTAGTTTGATATCGCTTTTTGCTACTTCTGAACTGATTTTTATAGCTGAACTGCTGATGCTACTACTCGCACCTGAGGCTTCAACTGCTTTAGCAGTTAGCCTAAAGTCTGGTTTTGCTTCCAGCGCATCTCTCTGTGACTTAGTCAAACCTGCTGGAACGCGAACCGTGTAGCTCACCATCCCTTTACTATCAGTTACTTGCTCAGAGCTACCTTCAATACTCAACAACCCCTGTTGAGTTAAATTACTAGGTAGGCTTGCTGTGACCTTCTGACCTTCAATAGCACCACCATTTTTGTCATTTACACGGAAGCTAATGATGGCGCTACCACCTGAACTTGACAACTGAACTTTATCACTGGCACCAAAATTAATTTGATATTGTGCCGCCGGAATAATGACAGAGGCGTTATAATCACTGGTAACCACACCATCGTTATCAGTTAAACTGGCTGTATAAGTAATACCTGACTTCACCAATGCTTCACGTTGAGCTTGGGTCAAGTCTTGGCTTACATTTACGATGAATGTCGCGTTACCTGAGGCATCAGTCTTCTGTTCGTTATCTTTAACTGTAATGCCTGCTACTTTATTAAGCTCTAGCTTGACAACTTTATCAGCTGCAGCGCTACCATCTTTGCGCTTACCCGATACTCGAATCGTAAATTGATCTTTTAAAACGTTCACTACCTTAGGATTGGTCTCTGAGGTTAAGACCGTCAAACTTTTCTGGATTTTATCGCTTATGCTGATAGGCGCACTATTGGTACTAGTACTGGCTCCAGATGCCTCAATCAGGTTGGCCGTCAAGGAAAATCCGCTGGCTTTTTCTAATGCTGATTTTTGTGCAGTCGATAATCCAGTAGGGATACGAACGGTATAGCTCACGATACCTTTGTCATTCGTTGTCTGAGTAGTAGCGCTATCTAGGGTCAATAGCCCAGCATCAACTAAAGACTTCGGGAGACTCACTGTGACTTTTTGATTGCCTATAACGCCACCGTCTTTATCATTCACTCGGAAGCTAACGACAGTACTGCCACCTGAGCTTGATAATTGCGCATTGCTGCTGCTACCAAAATTGATTTTGTACTCGGCGTTAGGGACAGATGCTTTCACACTGTAGTTTTCAGTGGCAACACCATCGTCATCAGTCAATGTGGCTGTATAAGCAATGCCTGTTTTTTCAAGCGCTTTACGTTGCTCTAAGGTCAATGCTTGGTCTATATTTACGGTGAACACCGCATTACCAGCACTGTTAGTGGTTTGTTCACCACCTTCGATACTAACGCCCTTGACGTTATTAATCGCAAGCTTTACAGATTTACCTGCAGCAGCACTACCATTTGGACGCTTGGCAGATACTTGAATCGTAAACTTGTCTTTTAAAACGTTCACGACGCTAGGAGTGGTTTTTGCCGTGAGGATAGTTTTACTTCTACTAGGGTCAGCAGTCACTGGGATACGGTTACTACTTACATTGATACTTGCACCTGATGATTCAACCAGACGAGTATTTAGCACGAACCCACCAGCTTTTTCTAACTCTGCTCTCTGTGTAACAGACAGCCCTGCAGGAATGCGAACCGTGTAACTTACATTGCCTTGAGCATCAGTTGCTTGGCTTGCGGCATTTTCAAGTGTTATCAAACTCTTTTGAGTCAAGCTGGTCGGTAAGCTTGCTGTTACGGTCTGATTGGCTATTACGCCACCATTTTTATCATTAACGCGGAAGCTTAGGGTCGTGACACCACCTGTACTTAGCAGCTTACTAACACTGCTACTGCCAAAGTTTAGCTTGTATTCAGCCACTGGAATGATAACTGGCGCTTTATACTTATTAGTAGCCACACCATCATCATCAGTCAGAGTTACCGTATAAGGAATGCCAGACTTCACCAAAGCTTGGCGCTGTGTTTCTGTCAGATCTTGGCTTAAATTAACAGTAAATGTGACATTACCTGAGGCGTCTGTCGTTTGCTGGCTACCTTGAATACTTACGCCTGTGACATTGCTAATAGCCAACTTCACTTCTTTACCAGCTGCCGCACTACCATCTGGACGTTTGCCTGCCACTTGAATTTGGAATTGATTTTTTAATATATTAACAGCACTAGGGATGTTTTTTACATTTAGGATTGTTTCACTTGCAGCAGTGACTTGGATACGCTCACTGTTGATAGTGCTACTGGCTCCTGAGGTCTCAGTAACCTTAGCCGCTAAGATAAAGCCACCGATACCTTCTAGTTTTGCTCTTTGTGCAGCAGTCAAACTTGCTGGCACACTCACATTATAACTAACCATGCCTTTACTATCGGTTACTTGAGTAGCGGCACTGTCTAAATTCAATAACCCTGTTTTGATTAGATCTTGAGGTAAGCTGGCGGTTACTTTTTGATTGGCAATTGCGCCACCATCTTTATCATTGACACGGAAGCTGATAATGGCCTCACTACCAAAACTAGAGATTCTATCTTTGTTTTTCGTCGCAAACTTTATTTGATACTGAGACTCAGGAATATATGCTTCACTGCCATATGTATCCGACGTTACTGCGCGGTTAGGCTCTGATAAAACCACAGTATAACTCACGCCTTTCTCTACAATCTCTTTACGCTGATCTGCAGTAAGCGTAGGTGCTACGATGAGATTTACAACTACCTTTCCAGTCGCATCAAAGACAAAGGCCTCTGTACTCAGCTTGACCCCAGTAATTGGGTTATTAAGCTTGATTGTACCTTTTGCTCCATTGATAGAGGTTGGTACTTTAGCGTTTTTGGTAGTTGCTGTGATGGTCAGAGGTTGCTCATCTCCATAGGCATTGAGCACTACATCGCTACCTTTTACATCTAGCACATAATCTGAGACTGGCAACTCTATTGATAGATTGCCTGTTTCTTGCTTGGTAGCACCATCTGGCTCTTGGATGCTAATAGCATACGCAATACCTTCACCTTGAAGAAGTGCATCGCGCTCAGCTTTCGAAAGATTTTCGTCTATTTTAATGCTGAACGTTGCGATACCATCCGCATTTGTAACTTTACTACTGCCACCTACGATAGAGATGCCTTTAATACTATCAATACCCAGTCCAACTTTTACATCTTGAACACGGGCACCATTGCTATTTTTAGCAATGACGGTCAATTGGGCATTATCACCATAAGGGTTTAGGGCATTGTTAGAAACTGAACTAGTGCTCAACACAGATGTGATATCAAGTTTACTTTCGGTAACTTGTGTGCCACCACCACTGCCTTTTTTGCTCACTGAAACTTTCAGCTCTTGCGGTGCAATAGCAGTACCATCTGCTTTTTTGGCAGTGGCTACTAAGGTGAAGCCTTCTGCTACTAGCGCATCTTTATCAG
Source organism: Psychrobacter sp. GW64-MNA-CIBAN-0177 (assembly GCF_040309585.1). Lineage (NCBI taxonomy): Bacteria > Pseudomonadati > Pseudomonadota > Gammaproteobacteria > Moraxellales > Moraxellaceae > Psychrobacter > Psychrobacter sp. GW64-MNA-CIBAN-0177. Next base: position 127,398 of record NZ_JBEOOY010000006.1, on the reverse strand, counting down.
CAACAGCTTGCGGATTGAGCTTGAGCGTATACACAGCATTACCATCGCTATCAGTAGTCTGGGTGCTCTGCCCTTCAATAGTAATACCATTATTTTCAGAATTGACTACTTTTAAGGTCACGGCTTTACCAACCATTGCGCCACCAGAGCTTACTTCAGCAGCTTTGACAGTAACACTGAAGTTCGTTTGCTCATTTGACAGCTCGATAATAGTAGGCGCTGTACTAAGTCTTTGCAAAAAGAACTCAGGCTCAACCTCTGGTACCTGTTCACCACCGCCGTTATTGCCATTGCCGCCACCATTACCAGGCTGCTGAACACCCAAATCGGGTTCAGGTGCGATAGAGTCGACCGTGTCACCATCACCGCCGCCACCGCAACCTGCTAGTGCCAGAGCGCAAGTCAAAGAAGTAAGCTGAAATAATTTAGAAGTAAAAGGTAGTGAACTATATGACATGTTTTGAACTCCGCATCGGCAGTAATTTATTCGAGCAAATAAGTAAATTATCATTACACCGAATCACAATAGATTGGTAATGATACATAGATTTACATTAAGGTCAGTTGTATTAACAGATTGTATTAATTTTATAACAGCAACTTTACTGACTTTTGTTATAACTTACAACTAAAAATTACTCTTTACCGTTAAATAATCAATCACATAGCCCGCTCATTTCAGGTATAATAGCTCACGTTGAAGCAGACATTTATCATAAAAATATTTGAGTATTCATTACTTTTATGGTATAAATGTCGGCTTTAAAATTTTCTGAATTGGTAAGCCTGTTATTTGCCTTTAGATGACAGTCATATCAGCTCAACCTTCATATAGTTTTGTTTGGTGCAAAGCTGCCGCTTGCTGTGTCCATGCCGCAAATACGTGCAACTTGCCCAGACTGGTATGAGAATCCCTCATACCTCATAGATTAGGAGTTCGCCATGTCTAGAGTTTGCCAAGTGACTGGAAAGCGCCCTATGGTGGGTAATAATGTTTCGCACGCAAACAACAAAACCCGTCGTCGCTTTCTACCAAACCTTCATAACCATCGTTTTTGGGTAGAGTCTGAAAATCGTTTTGTACGTCTACGTGTGTCTACCAAAGGTATGCGCACCATTGACAAACTTGGTATCGATAAAGTGTTAGCAGATATGCGCGCACAAGGTCAAAAAGTATAAGTGACGACTGGTAGCTTAAGGACATCGATTATCTTTGTTACTTAAGCTGCCATTCTGCTACATTTATTGTAGCCACTTAATTTTTTAGATCCGTACCTATCGTTTGAAGACCCCTCATTTACAGGAAAGCTATCATGAGAGATAAAATTAAGTTAGTATCAACCGCTGGTACTGGGTATTACTACACCACTACCAAAAACAAGCGCACTATGCCTGGCAAAATGGAAATCAAAAAGTTTGATCCAAAAGTACGTCAGCATGTGATCTTTAAAGAAGCTAAAATCAAATAATTGCTATTATTTGAACAAAAAAAAGGGTATATCAATTGATATACCCTTTTTTATTGCTGATGTTTTGGCTATCTATGCTTAACTTTCATTACTAAGTTACTCGCTATTATTAATAGCTATACAGAAACAGCTGTGCAGATTGAATTAACTGTAGTGCGTTGGCTCTTTATCATAGACATGCGCATGCCATTGGCTCATCTGCTTTTGCATGATAACTTGAATCGCCGCATGAATCATGTGCTGACCGATTGCTTGCGTATCACTACCAAGCAGCTCTTTGAGTTTTTCAGAGAAATCAATGGTCATCAGCGGCGCTTCATCTTGTTCAGCGTCACGCAATAGCAATCGACCATCATCCGCCTCTACTAGCTCGAGTGTGGTCTCTTTGGCAAATCCTGCAAATTGATCGGTGCTTTCGTTGTCTACTTCTATTTCATTATCAATGTCGTATGGCATTCACGTTATCCTTATTAACCCGTTTATCGCTGCAAAGAAACCCTAATAATTCATTTAATAAAGCTAGCATTTTACAGTAACGCGGGTAAAACTATCTTACTCATACAATGGACGCTTTGACCTTAGAATTCAAGGGCTGTCACGCAAGTCTTACATATAAATGCGACTTTCGTCTGCTGACACTGCAAACCAGTTAACGCCAATAGCGTAGTTTTGCAATGGTAAATAAGAAGGCCACAAACATGCCAAGGTAATACATGAGCTTTAACTCGAGCGTCGGATCTCGATATTTAAACGGCAATGCAACGGTAGCGGTAGCCGTCGGAAATATCAACAGCATAAGCAGCCAGTTTTCGATGACATTCAGCCAGCCTTGAAAATCTGTACCATGACGCAGTGATGCCAGCCCTAACAGTAAACAGGCGATAATTAAGCTGGTAAATAAGCCATTTGGTAAGTCTTTTGGATAGATAATGTTGGCAATCTTGGTCGGTATGATTCGCATGTAAAATTCCAGTCATGCTTAAAAAGCCTGACTTAATGATGAAAAAGTGTGTAAAAACCGCTTATAAAAAATATTGCCCCATTATATTCATAAGGTTATATTTATTCAGCAACCTCATCTTGGCGACTAAAAAATTAACTATAAGTACCCATCAACCATAGTATCGATATACAAGAGGTTAAATAGCCCAAGCTAATCGCATTCCAGCCTTCTATATGTGTGCCTTTAACCTTGTTAAATATGCGTGACCCTATCCAGAACAAAAGCGGAATACCCAGCATAAATGCAGGCACGATGACCGCAGCATGACGTAATACTTCGCCAGTATCATCACCTACCATGAGACGAAAGCCATAGCCTGCCAAGCTTAAGACAAGCGCAAATATAGCCAAGCCAATGGTAATACCTTTGGGTACTAAGCTGCGTGGTTGCAAATCTTGGTTTTTATGTTCTGCATTTTGTATATTCATATGGCACCTTTAGCTGACGCGTCGCTTGATATAGTCAGTCATACAGCGGCTATCAGTAGTATGTAACTCTAATATTCAATAGTATATACCTTACTATATGGGGCGTTACTCCCCATTTGCCAAGGCAAGCTCTGCACGCATCGCATCGATAGCCGCTTTATAGTCTTCTTGGTTAAATATCGCAGAACCAGCGACGAACATATCAGCGCCCGCTTCAGCGATGGCTCGGATATTACTGGCTTTGATACCACCATCAACTTCTAGTCTAATTGGGCGACCACTGGTGATGATACGTTGACGGACTTGGCGTACCTTGTCCAGAGTACCTTCAATAAACGACTGACCACCATAACCAGGGTTGACACTCATCAGTAAGATTTGATCCACTTTATCCATGACATAGTCTAGATAATGCAGCGGTGTAGCTGGATTCAATACCAAGCCACATTCAGCGCCGCCATCTTTGATGAGCTGCAAAGAGCGATCAATGTGCGCGCTGGCTTCTGGATGAAAAGTGATAACACTGGCACCTGCCTCTAAGAATTGCTCAATCATGCTATCCACCGGCGATACCATCAGATGAACATCGATAGGTGCATCGATACCATAATCACGCAGCGCTTTACAGATCATACTGCCAAAGGTCAGATTGGGGACATAATGATTGTCCATCACATCAAAATGAATGACGTCAGCACCTGACTCCAATACTCTTTCAACTTCTTCGCCCAGTCTGGCAAAGTCGGCAGATAAAATGGAAGGAGCGATAAGATATGGCTTAGAAGGACTGATCATAATTGAGCTACCTAATTTTGTTGAAATAAAGAAATACTAGGGCGTGTCTTCAACTCACTCGATAGTCATCTAAATGAGTTAAAAATGGCTAAATCTTGCCAAACATCGTCAAATAGCTGGTTAATATCCCGATATTATCTGCGCTATTTTTCTTGTTTGACGGCAATTTATCTCATTTTTACCATCATTTTTGAAATGAAGACACGCCCTAGGAACTAACTTAAAAAACTTAAGCCTTTAAAGCAATAATCTTAAGGATTCAAACCCCTAGCGCTGTTTATATTGGGTTTTACAATAGGCGCGACCAACTGCAAACTCACGTTTCGCTTGATGCTTGGTAGCGCGATTACTCACACGCTGACGCCATAACCGAAAAGACGACGGCTTTAGCGTTTGGCGCATGAGCTTAATAACCCCCGCTTCATTAAGGCCGTAGCTGTGCTCGATCGCCCCAAATGGGGTTCTATCCTCCCACGCCATCTCTATAACTCGTGAGACTTGGGTCTCATCAAGCACTCTGTCACCAGCGTCATTGATATTTTTCGCGATGAACTCATTTAAGTTAGCTTTAGAGACTGGGTCACTGTTGCTATGCTGCTTCTTTTTTAGCGCCGCATCCATTTCGGCTTGCATAGTCGCCAGCGCTGATTCAGCTGAGGAAGAATCTAAGCTTTGTGCTGTTAAATCTTGATAACTTGCCATAATTTTACCTTTTAAACATTAGCGCGTGTTGAGCGGCTTATTGAAAAGAGTTCAATATAAACGCTTAGCTAAGTTGTGCCATGCGCCAATGATGTTCGATATGGTCGTTGATAACACTCTGAATAAAATAATAACTATGGTCATGACCTGCCTGATAACGCAATGTTAAAGGCTGCTTGGCTTTTATACAAGCGTCTTGAAGTTTGGCTGTTTGCAACTGACCTTCTGCCAAGAAATTATCCGCAGCGCCTTGGTCAACCAAGATGCTGGCATACTGCTGGCCGACCTTTTCGATCATCTGCGATGCATCTGCTTGCGACCATAGTGAGTGGTCCTCACCGAAATACTCAGTATAGGCGGCTTGCCCCCATGCTGACTCACTGGCAGCACAGACAGGCGATAAGGCGGAGACGCTGACAAACTTGCTCGGGAATTTAAAACCTAAAAGTAATGCCCCATGACCACCCATCGAGTGTCCAGTAATGCCAACGCTATGAATAGGAAATTCTGAGCGTAGCAAATCGTATAGCTCATCGACGATGTAGCTTTGCATATTAAAGTTGTCTGACCAAGGCTGCTGGGTGGCATCCACATAGTAGCTCGCGCCCTGACCAACAAAATAGCGCTCATCGTTCGGCACTTCACTGCCCTCACTAGTTCTAGGAGAGGTATCTGGCGCGATAAATATCATGCCAAGCTCGCTACATTTTTGTTGAAAATGCGCTTTATGGGTGACGTTATCGGCATTACAGGTCAAACCCGATAGATATAAAACCGCAGGACATAACCGCCCTGCCAGCGCCTCATCTGGTAGATAAATACTGAACGTCATCGGTGTCTTAGTCGCTGTCGACTCATGACTATAGTAATGTTGCTCGCCATCAAAGCAGCGGTTCACACTCTGTTGCGTGAGCTGGCTATTAGCAGACAAGCTTTTATTATAAGTATTATTCATCATTAACGTCCTTTTTATCCAAGGTAAAATAAACAATGGCTTGTGAAAAATGCTTTATAAGGCAAAAAGCGCATTGATAATCAGTCATATAACACTTAAATAGTTAATTAATATCATTGGTAGCCTCTCCTCTTGTATTTGAAGCAGCAGCATCAGGTACGATATTTACGGCAGTAGAGCCAGCACTATTGGTAATGCCGGCAATTGGTAGACGGGTTTTATCAAACAATACTTGCTCAAATGCTGGCAAGGCGGTTTCCATTAAGCTACCAATCACCATCTGCGGCTCTGATGGCTCAAAACCCATTGCGCTCTCACGCTCATTGACACGTATACGAGCCTCCTTAAAAGCCGACTCAAAACTGGTGTTTCCTCTCAAGCTTTCAGCAAAGAAGGCTTGACCAAAATACGTCATCTCAGCCGTATTGGTACAACCAAACGATGCCTTATCAGCGGCTGATGCCGTTATCACCACTGTGGTCGGAGACGCTAGTTCATCGATGAATGATCCCGAATAACAAGAAGATACCACAATCACACGCCAGCGAATACCTGAGGCGTCCAGTGCTTCACGAAGCCATGCAGCATCTAGATTATCCATCGCGATTGGCGGATTCGCTAACTGAACGATATCCTCGTTACCATGTGAGGATAGCGTGAGAAATAACACGTCTTCATCGGCATTCATCTGCTGACCAATTCTTTTTAAGCCGCGTAGGATACTGGTCTTGGTCGCAATCGGTTCATCGAGCCAACTATACATATTGTTAATAAGGGCAAGCGAATGACCGCTGGTACCAAAGCGCACATCGAACAGCTCACGTACTTTATTAATCTCCGAGCGAAAAACGTTCTGATCAGAAAAGCCCGCCACACCCATAAAATACCAGTCGGTTTTGCCATCGACACTTGGATCAATACCGTCCAGCGCTTGTTGTAACAGCCTTGGTTGCTCGTACAATGCGGCTTCTGCTAACACAGGCTCTACGGGAATTTGCTTAAATATGGGCTGATCAGCGACATTGCGCTGCCAAATCGTCAACAGTGCCACTGCGCCTACCAGCACAATAATACGCTCCCACCATGGTGTGCGCAGGCGACGAGAAAAAATCCACAATAAGGCAAGCGTCTGCCATAAGAACAGCACTAAAAACAGAATGGGTAAAAATGAATAACTCCAGTCCGGCAGCCAACCATAACTGCCAAAAAACTGCACCAGACTTTGTAACAATGCCGACAAGGTGTCAGCAACCAACCATAGCACCACCGGCACAAAAACCAGCGCTTGATTGCCCGCGCGCCTAGCCAAAATGATACCACTCAATAAGATAATCATCGGCCAGATTAAATAACTGACCAACCCTTGCTCATTAAAAATACTGCCACTTTCGGCAGCCAGCCACGAAAAAAGCACGTTACTACCAAGTGCCAATAGCGCGAATACCGCAAACTGAATAAAGGTGGGCTTAACCCAAGAAAACGCCCGTGTTGACCCCACCAGCATCCATAAGGTTGCAATAATATTGGCAGCGAAATTAAGTGAAAAGCGCTGAAGCGATACGGTTTTTAGCGACGCAAGTGACAAAGACTTAGACCTCTAGCCAGTCGAAAGAAATAAAGCGAGCCAATAATAAATTTTTGATGCAGCAGCCGTTTCATAGTATTCAATTGCATTTTTACGCGGCTGACACAAATCTATTTTATATTTGACTCACTATAGAATAATTATAAGAAGCGAATAGCGTAAACCAATGGTCTAGAATCAATGTTCTATACTCAATAGTCTAGCTTGCTAATCTATCGCGATTGTAACGGATTGTCGGTTAAGAGGATAAGGCTGATTTGTAAAAAATCGCTTAAATCAAGGCAGAAATAGCATAAAAAAAGGAGACCTTGAATACAAGATCTCCTTTTATATCAAAGCATTCTACCAAACCATAAACATTATCTCATCAATAGCTCATTGACGCGTTTTAGATAAGCAGCGGGGTCGTCTAATTGACCGCCATCTGCTAACAATGCTTGGTCAAAAATCACTTGCGCCAGCTTGTCAAAATCGATGTCAGACTGCTCGCTACTCTCTAACTTTTTAATCAATGGATGATCAGGGTTGACCTCGAGCGTCGGCTTACTCGCTGGGACATCTTGACCCATTTGCTGGAGCATTTGAATCATTTGCGGTGACAACTCACCTTCACCAACGACTAGGCAGGCTGGGCTATCGACCAAGCGTGTAGACACTTTCACGTCTTTAGCACGCTCGCCTAATGCTGCTTTTAGCTTATCAACCACAGGCTTCATGGTCTCTTGCGCTTTCTCAGCTTCAGCCTTTTCAGCTTCGTCCTGCAAGTCGCCCAAATCAACCGCACCTTTGGCGATGTTTTGTAGCGGGGTCTCATCAAATGAGGTCAAGAAGTTCATCGCCCATTCATCGACACGGCTGGTCATCAAGATAACTTCGATGCCTTTTTTCTTAAATAGCTCAAGTTGTGGGCTGTTCTTTGCCGCCGCCAAGTTGTCAGCCGTTATATAATAGATGGCCTTTTGCCCATCTTTCATACGCGCTTTATAGTCTTCAAAGCTGGTGGTCACACTATCTTGGGTGCTGGTCGCATAACGTAGCAATTTGGCAATGCGTTCCTGATTGCCCATATCTTCGCCCAGTCCTTCTTTGATGACATCACCAAACTCAGCGTAGAACTGCGCGAACTTCTCTTGCTTATCACTGTCTTCGCTATTAGCGAGGCTAGCTAGCAAGGTCAAAATACGACGCGCATTACCATCACGGATAGACTTCACATCACGCGATTCTTGCAATAGCTCGCGGCTGACGTTCAATGGCAAGTCAGCTGAATCAATCACCCCTTTGACAAAGCGCAGATACATCGGTAACAGCTGCTCTGCCTCGTCCATGATAAAGACGCGTTTGACGTACAGCTTAAGCCCATGTTGCTGCTCGCGCGTGTATAAATCTACCGGCGCTTTTTTTGGGATATATAATAGCTGCGTATACTGCACGCGGCCTTCGACACGATTATGCGTCCATGCTAGTGGCGCATCCATATCATAAGAGATGTTTTTATAAAAATCGACGTACTCATCATCTTCAATCTCAGAGCTTGAGCGTGTCCACAGCGCGCTGGCCTTATTAATGGTTTCCCATTCGTCAGTCAACACCATCTCGCCGCCAGCAGAGGCTTGTTCATCAGCGTCGCCTTCTTCTTTTACATCTTCTTGCCAAACTTCTTTACGCATTTGAATCGGCAAGCTGATGTGGTCTGAGTATTTATTCACCAAACGCTTGATTTTACCGCGATCTAGATAATTGTCTTCGCCCTCACTATATTGCTCTTTTAAATGCAAAGTAATGGCAGTGCCGCGCGTCGCTTTATTGATCGGCTCAACGGTAAAGCTGCCCGTACCATCTGATACCCAGCGTACGCCTTGATCAGTAGGCTCGCCTGCTTTACGTGATTCTACGCTAATCGTATCTGCCACGATAAAGCCTGAATAGAAACCAACGCCAAATTGACCAATCAATTGACCTTCTTGCTTTTGCGATTCAGACAGCTTGTCTAAGAATGCTTTGGTACCTGATTTGGCAATCGTTCCTAAGTTTTCGATGGCATCCGCTTCATTCATACCGATACCATTATCAGTAAAGGTAATGGTTTTGGCGTCTTCATCAACAGCAATGCGAATACGTAGCTCGCCATCGTCTTCGTACAAACTGTCATCATTGGTGGCTTCAAAGCGCAGCTTATCGCAAGCATCGGAAGCGTTTGAGACCAACTCACGGACAAAAATATCGGCATTAGAATACAGAGAATGCGTCACTAAATGTAGCAACTGCGCCACTTCTGCTTCAAAAGTATGTTTTTTTAGTTCAGGGCTGCTTTTATTAACGTTGATGTCATCAGCATTTTTATTAGCCGCTTGGGTCTGTTCACTCATAAAAAACTCCTTTAATTTATGTCAAAAACTTATTGTAAAACAGCAGCAGTCAAACCATTTTTGCTCAAATGGATATGAGAAAAGCACGATTTGGATACCGCTAAGCTGTTTATACTAATAGGGGCGCAGCGGAAAATTTCAAGCTAAAAAGTTCAATTCAACAAAAACACCGCCCTAGTTTCCTAAAGCGGTGTTTTTGTATCAGCAATCTATTGGCATAATACTTAGAATATCAAGGTTGATAACTGCCTAAATCATTAATAACCGTCTGAATAATTATAAGCAACTAGGTAAATCACGGGCGGGATCAGTCGCGCGCGCTGCCATTGCGTCTTCAACCGTTAGGCCTAATGCCTTGGCCACGCCTTCACCATAAGCGGGGTCACACCAATTACAGTTGCGAATATGGCGATACTGAATAAAGTCAGGCACACCTGATAGGTTGCCAGCAGTATTTTCAAACAGTACTTGTTGCTGCTCAGCGCTCATCAAATTAAACAGCGCTCTAGGTTGGCTGAAATAATCGCTGTCGTCTTCGCGGAAATCATAATGCGCGGCATCGCCATCAATCTTTAATGGTGGCTCAGCATAGTCAGGCTGCTCTTGCCACTGGCTAAAGCTGTTTGGCTCATAGTGCGGACGACTGCCGTAGTTATCATCGACGCGTCCTTGACCATCACGATGATTACTCATCACAGGGCAACGTGGCTTATTCACCGGAATCTGCTGATGATTGACCCCAACACGATAACGCTGTGCATCAGCGTAGTTAATCAAACGATTTTGTAGCATTTTATCTGGTGAGACGCTAATACCTGGTACTAGGTTACTTGGCGCAAATGCGGCTTGCTCCACATCGACAAAGTAGTTGTCAGAGTTTTTGTTTAATTCAAACTCGCCCACTTCGATCAGCGGATAGTCGCCTTTTGGCCAGACCTTGGTCAAATCAAACGGGTGATAAGGGACAGTGTCAGCCTCAGCTTCTGGCATGATTTGCACATACATTTTCCACTTCGGGAAGTCGCCATTTTCGATGGCATCGTACAGATCTTTTTGATGACTTTCACGATTCATACCAACGACATCCGCCGCTTCTGCATCGGTCAAGTTTTTAATGCCTTGTTGCGTGCGGAAATGGAATTTTACCCAAAAACGCTCATTGGCTGTATTCCAAAAGCTGTAGGTATGCGAGCCAAAACCATGCATGTGTCGATACGATGCGGGCAGACCGCGATCACTCATCACGATAGTAACCTGATGAAATGCCTCTGGCAGTAAAGTCCAAAAATCCCAGTTATTGGTCGCCGAACGCATATTGGTACGTGGGTCGCGTTTAACGGCTTTATTTAAGTCTGGGAATTTACGTGGATCACGTAAAAAGAACACTGGCGTATTGTTGCCGACCATGTCCCAGTTGCCCTCTTCGGTATAGAACTTCAACGCAAATCCGCGAATATCACGCTCGGCATCAGCCGCACCGCGCTCGCCTGCCACCGTACTAAAGCGCGCAAACATCTCCGTTTGCTTACCGACTTCGCTAAAAATATCAGCGCGGGTATATTTGGTAATGTCATTAGTGACGGTAAAGGTCCCAAATGCGCCGGAGCCTTTGGCATGCATACGGCGCTCTGGAATCACTTCACGGACAAAGTTACCCAATTTTTCATTTAGCCAAATATCTTGTGCCAATAGTGGTCCACGCTTGCCGGCGGTAAGACTGTTTTGGTTGTCAGCAACTGGTGCGCCATTGCCCATGGTCAATTGGGTCGGTGCGTAAGGACATTTTTTAGCGCTCATTTCATTGCTCATAGTGATACTCCTTTGAAAGTTAAATGCATTAAAGTACAAAATCTATTCTGAATAAGCCTCAAGCAACAGTTCCAGAATAGTTGTCAGCATGTTCGAAAAACGGATTGTTTTTTTCATAGGTAATGTCTAATTGGTGGTCAGATTCTGTTATTGAATGCTATTACAACCGATTACCATTTATTTGTATAATTAATTAATTACATGCTTTGGTTTTGTTTTTCAGAACAATCTGGCTTGTTTTGACCGATTTAAATTGCTTTACTTCTTTGGGTAACTTTGATTAAAAGCTAGGGCGTGTCCTCATTTTACAAATGGTCATAAAAATGAGATAAATTGCAGTCAAATGAGGAAAATAGCGCAAATAATATCGAGATATTAATCAGCTATTTGACGATGTTCGGCAAGATTTAGCCCATTTAGATACAATCGCTTGAATTGAGGACGCGCCCTAGTTATTTACATACTGCTTAGCAATTAACGAGGCATGGGACGAATTGTCAAAATCTGCTCGCTACGACCAAAAGGCCCATGTATATCGTGTAATACGGCACTGGTAAGCCCTATTCCGTCAGCGCCATACTGTTGTACAGCTTCAATGCCAAGCCAACGACCCTGCGGTGAGCGATGCATATGAATCTGCAAATCTGTATTGGGAAACATCCATTCCAACGTTGTGAGGCCAAGGCCAAGCCGTGGTACTACACCATTCGCAGTGTCGACCATACCCAATAAATGCACCAAATCATCTGTTGGCTCACCTGCTACCATTTCAACATCATTGGTGATCCAGACCATACCACGACCAGCACGGCGATCGGCATCAGTGACTAAGCGCACTGTTTCAATAAAACCACCTGGCCAACCTTTCATCCCATCCCAGTCCGCTAACTCTTCAGGTTGATACTGCGCTTTTTTGTCCTCTAGCCCTGCAATCTCGCTGGTATCTTGCGTCATTAATCGCCATGCACGTGCAATAATTGCATCACGACCGCCACTACTCATGACCGCCTCAACCAGCTCAATAGTTTTACCCGGACGAATACAACGAGTGGTAATGGTAAAGTCATCAAAGGGTATCAGTCCCAAGATGTCAAGGCTAATACGAGCAATACGCGTATTTGCTTGCGGGGCATATTTACTGAGCTCAGCGGTCAGTATTCCTGTGGCTGGTGCCATATGTTGCTCATGCTCATTCCAAGCACCTTGGACGTTCTTCGTTGGTTGGTAATAGGCGACTACCACACCATCGTCTTGCTGCTCGCGTTTAATAAAGTTGTAATAAGCTGACATGGATATCCTTGATTTTCAATCGAATCCCTCTCATTCATCCAGCGCTTTTGACTGCCGTGAGAAGTGGTGATGGTTATATAAAAAATACGCTTTACCAGAGCGTGTTAAACAGCCGCTGGTAATTTTTAGACTGCGCTTACCTTTACTGTTTATTTAGTAAGCGCTTGCTTTCTCATAGTAAGCAGCGTGCGACTCTTAGCCATTATAAAGAGGAAAAAAGCCATGATGGCAATGAGAACAGCATATAACAGACTATAATCCTTCATAAATTGCGCGGTGTTGAGAACCAACATCGATATCAGTACGACAATGACCAGCATGTTGATTTTCAATTGCTTATTAATGTCTTCAACAGAGGCTTCTGCCAGTACGAATTTATTTTTCTGTTTTTTCATGTTATTTACCCACTTGTGTGACCGGAATACGTAACGCTTTGGGCAAGCTGAAAGTAACGTTTTCTTCGATCCCTGATAGCTCACTCGGTAAATCACCACCCCAATCCTGTAGCTGCTGCAACACTTCTTGAATCAATACTTCTGGCGCTGAAGCCCCTGCGGTGACACCCACACTGTCGATACCGTCGAACCAGCTGTTATCCATTTCGCTAGCATTGTCTATCAAGTAAGCACGGCAGTTCATCCGCTCTGCCAATTCACGCAAGCGATTGGAGTTTGATGAGTTTGGCGAACCGACCACCAATACTATCTCGCAGCGACTGGCCAAGTCTTTGACCGCATCTTGGCGGTTTTGGGTGGCGTAACAGATATCGTCTTTACGCGGCCCTTCGATACTAGGGAACTTGTCACGCAAGGCATCGATGACGCGAGCTGTATCATCCATCGATAAGGTCGTTTGGGTCACGAATGCCAAACGCTCGCCATCCTGCACAGTTAGCTTTGCGACATCGGCTTCATTTTCGACCAGATGAATCTCCCCACCATGGCGACGATTAAAGCGTCCCATCGTGCCTTCTACTTCAGGATGACCTGCATGGCCGATCAATACCGCATCCATGCCATCTTGGGCAAATTTAGCGACTTCGATATGTACTTTGGTAACGAGCGGGCAAGTGGCATCAAAGACGGTCAGGTCACGACGCGTCGCCTCATCTTCGACCGCTTTTGAGACCCCATGCGCCGAGAAAATGACAATGGCTCCATCCGGCACTTCATGTAGCTCTTCGACAAATACGGCACCGCGATTGGCCAAATCCGAGACCACAAATTTATTATGGACGACTTCATGACGGACATAAATAGGGGGCTCAAAGCGTATCAACGCTTCGTTGACAATCGCAATCGCACGATCAACACCAGCACAAAATCCACGTGGATTGGCAAGATAAATTTGCATAAGATGGCCTATCATTAGATAATTTGTATTTATAGCTTAACGTCAAAAGTTTAACGTTCAAAAGTTGGGATGCATTCAATACCCTACTTTAGCATAATTTGCTTTTATTGCCTTTTAAAATACCACCGTCGCAGTCGTAATAGACACAGTTGATCTTTAAAAAATAACGGTTGGTCTTTAAAAAATAAAAGTACCAAAAGCAGTTTATAATTATACAGCGGTTACGGTTTCTCTAACCTTACATGATGGCATTTTATATTTTTACCAGCCTTTGACGCTTTGGCGGTTTACTAACACACACTTTACTAAGACGTACTCCATCAGGACGCACTCCATTAGGAAACATTGTATGACAGGTTCATTATTTATTATTACTGCCGCCTCCGGTACGGGCAAAACGTCATTGGTAAAGCAGCTACTTGCCACCACCAATGACTTGACCGTCAGTGTGTCGCACACGACTCGCGCCCCGCGTCCCGGTGAGATTGATGGTCATCATTATCATTTTACTGATGTTGATACATTTGTGGCTGCTATCGGTGACAATAAATTTTTGGAACACGCCGAAGTGTTTGGTAATTATTATGGCACCTCAGAACAAAGCGTGCGTGCGCAGTTAGACGCCGGTGTCGATGTGATTTTGGAGATTGATTGGCAAGGGGCGCTACAAGTCAAAAAAATATTTACCGATGCGACGATGGTTTTTATTCTGCCGCCAAGTATTGCTACTTTACGCCAGCGCTTATCGACTCGCGCGCAAGATACCCTGGAAGTCATAGAGCAACGCCTAGCGGGCGCGGTAACAGAGATGGCGCAATACGTGAATTTTGATTTTGTCATTATTAATGACAATTTCGAAGTCGCCTTGACTGAGCTAAAGGCCATTATCGTCGCCGATAGACAGACCTTAAAACGTCAACAGCAGCGTTATCATCGCACCATTACCAACTTACTCAATCCCAAAGTAGAAGAGTAACCGGAAAAATAGGTGAAGGCTAAAATCGCACTATCTGCCCTCTTATCTGAGCATTGTGCGCGCCGCCTTCGATATAAGTAGCAGCAGACATAAAAAGCAACCACCTACCTAGGCAAAAAATGCTACAATGTCTAGCTATTCCCCTTTATATTTTTGATATTATTTTTATTGAGTGGCGGGCCATGCCCGTGACTGATAAAAACAACCGAGGTAGCTATTTATGGCACGAGTGACGATTGAAGATTGTTTGGATAATGTTGATAATCGCTTTGAGCTGGTTTTGGTCGCAAGTAAGCGCGCCCGTCAGTTGGCCAAAGGTATCGCTGAGCCGTTGGTTGAAGTCGATAACGACAAGCCTACGGTACTGGCTCTACGTGAAATTGCTGCTGGCAAAATCACCCGCGACATTCTAAATCAGCCAGAGCATAACTTTGCCACGAGCTCACTAGACTTAGCATTGTCAGGCGATCATAGCTTTTAATAAGAACGGCTCGAAACGCATCTGCATATCGATGATAAAACCACAGCTTATGCTGTGGTTTTTCGTTTATACAAGTGTTCTTTTGCCGATTACCAATGCCATTTATACCCGAAATCGTACCATTGGGTTGGAATTTATGAATTTTTTCCTAGCACCTGTGCTTAGCAGTTGACATTGAAGGCGATTTACGATTAATTAGAGGGTGGTCTAGCCTTTCTACTGCTCTCTATTATAATTATCGCGCTCTTTTACAATGATCGTTTTCTTTTATGATATGGTCGCTGCAATTTAAAAGCGTGACAGTATCAACCTTGTGAACGATACGCTAGTACAGCTTGCATGCGGTTGCTTTTATATCCATATATCCATGCACCGATATTATTTTTTTAACGATAGATTAGTATTCATTCAGTCACCATTTACCTTAACAGCGCTCAATCAATGATAGATAATGGAAAATAGGATCGTCACTTTATGAGTCAAACCCTCCCCAAACTCAGTCATCACCTAGTCGATGATGCTCAATATAATTTGCTCCGTTCAGTTGGCTATCTGACTGCTGCTGAACGCCGTGACATTATTGATGCTTGTGAGTTCGGCGATATTGCGCACATTAAAGACAAGCGTAAATCAGGGGAGCCATATATTACTCATCCGATGGCGGTCGCTGAGATATTGGCGGGCTTTCGCTTAGATCGAGATACAATTATTGCGGCGATTTTACATGATACGGTCGAAGATACCGAGGTCAGTGATGAGCAAATTGAGCAGCGTTATGGCAAAGTCGTGGCGAGGCTGGTCGATGGGGTCACCAAACTAAAATCCTCGTCTCATAATAAGCAACAGAATAAAGCTGCTACCTTTCATAAAATCCTGACGGCTACCCTTGCTGATCCACGAGTGCTCATTATTAAGTTGGCCGACCGCTTACACAATATGTCGACGCTGGATGCGGTACGTCCCGAAAAACAGCGCACCACGGCGCAAGAGACATTAGATTTTTATGTGCCATTTGCCCGTCTGATGGGTCTCAATGACATTGCCGATTATATCGAGGTGCTATGTTATCGAAATCTTGATTCTGGGATGTATAACAAGATTTCGGATAAGCTACTGCAACATGGGCTGGGACGAAACTTCCAAAGAGAAGCCATTCATAGCTATCTGACTATTGTCTTAAATAATCTAGGGCTCAATGGCCTCGTGAAAGTATTAGACAATCGTGTGGTGATATATCGGCAGTTTTTCCGCAATCGCGGTGAGATTAATGCCCTGCTCCGTCACTACGCTTTTGAGATTGTGCTCGATAGTATCGAAGAATGTGACAAGCTTGCTTATTACCTAATCAAAAAATATCAGATCGATGACGGCCATATCGCTGACAATATTCGGCGTCCATTACCAGGTGGCAACCAATCACTGACCCTTATTTATGAGCGCGATAACGACTTTGTAAAAGTCACTATCTTGACCAAACAGATGCAAAATGCGGCAAGGCTGGGCGTCATTGGCGCAGAACACGCCTCCGATGTCAGCCAATCAGTCATTCAAGCATCGCTGCGCAATATGA
Organism: Psychrobacter sp. GW64-MNA-CIBAN-0177; assembly: GCF_040309585.1. Classification (NCBI taxonomy): domain Bacteria; kingdom Pseudomonadati; phylum Pseudomonadota; class Gammaproteobacteria; order Moraxellales; family Moraxellaceae; genus Psychrobacter; species Psychrobacter sp. GW64-MNA-CIBAN-0177. The sequence goes on along the minus strand of NZ_JBEOOY010000006.1, from coordinate 110,613 downwards.
AGGACTTGGTGGATGAGGACAGCCTTAATCAACACAGCCCTGACTTTACCGCTGCGGTCTCGACGATTAATGAGCTGATGGATTATTTGCATTCAAGCAAAATCATCTGTTATAGCCCAAAAGGTCGTGCTTATGAGCTACCGCAAGGAGCCACAGCGCTTGACTTTGCTTACGCTGTTGGACCTATGGTCGGCAATGTCGCCGTTGGTGCCAATATCGATGGTAAAAAGGCCAAGCTGGGTACGGTGGTCAAAAACGGTCAATTGGTCGAGATAGAAGTGAATAGCCACTCGGAACCAAAAGCCGAATGGTTAGGATTTGTGGTAACCAATAAAGCTCGTGAAGAGATTTTACGCTGGTTTAAAGATTTATCTGCAGCTGATAAGCAGCACCACGGTCAACAAGCCTTGGATCGCGCGCTAAAAACCTATCAAAAAAGTCTCGATGATTTAACCGATAGCGACTGGAAAAACTTGACAGAATGGCGCGGTCTGGCAGAAAAAAGTGCGCTATTTGAGCAGATCAGCTCGGGTACGCTATTGCCTCAGCTGGTAGTCACGCGGCTATTTAGCGATGAAGTCAGTGACTTGCAGGCCAAAGAACACAGCGATGATACGGCGCAACCGCAGCAATTGATCGTCAACGCCTCAGGGGTTGAGCTTGATTTTGCCAATTGCTGTCATCCGATCTATGGCGACCCTATCGTTGGCCATTTATCGCGTCATGGCTTGGTGGTACATCGCCATAAATGCTTTTCGCTCGATGATATTCGTAAGGACAACCCTTACCAAGTGATACAGCTGCGCTGGCGCAATGATAAGGCCATCAAACAAAATGAGTCCGGTGAGCACGCTAGCAAAGTCCGTTTTTCGGCTTATTTAAAGCTGTCTCTTGCCCTCAGCGACGAACAAATTAGCGAGGTTATCTACCATCTGCGCCAGTTAAATATGGGGGTCGAAACGGTCGATGTGCGCCATACTGACACCATCATCCATATTGTGGTGCGTAGTCGCAATCACTTAGCACAAGGCATTCGCGAGCTGCGCTCACTATTGGGATTTCCTAATATTATGCGACTTTATCAGCTATAGCTATAAGCGCTATTAATGCTTAATACCTAACTTTTTTGCTGATTGAAGAAGCACTAAACCCTTATAGAGTTAGCCTTAATTTTTAGAAAAAACCAAAACAATGATAAACTTTGCTACTTCGTTTTTAGTCAGTAAATCCAATCAATCAAACGAAAAAAATACGTTAAGGATATAATATGAGTCGTCAAACCATTCAAACAGATAAAGCTCCTGCCGCTGTTGGTACTTACTCACAAGCAGTAAAGGTCGGTAACACCGTCTATATCTCAGGTCAGCTTGGTTTTGATCCTGAAACCATGGAACTGCGCGAGGGTTTTAAAGCACAGGCTGAGCAAGTGTTTGAAAACATTAAAGCCATTTGTGAAGCCGCGGGTGGCAGTCTAAATGACGTGGTTAAATTCAATGTATCTTTGACTGATTTGAATGACTTTGCCACCTTAAACGAGGTATTCATTGCCAACTTAAGCGAGCCATACCCTGCCCGTGCAGCGGTACAAGTAGCCGCACTACCTAAAGGCGGTGTGGTTGAAATTGAGTCTATACTATACATTGAATAATACGGAAGTTATTACACTGAATGCTTAAGTGAATGCGTCAAAATAACGGTTGTTAGCGTAAGCCCAAATATCATTATTTGGGCTTACTGTTATTATCCTCATCGAGTTTATTATTTAGATACCCAAAAGTTAGGAATGCATTTTATGTTGGTACAAGTTGCGCTGCCTGTGCCCCTTTATCGGGTATTTGATTATAGCCTACCGGCAGATATGAACATTTCACTAAATGAGGCTGCATCACAACTACCGCCAATTGGTAGCCGCGTCGAGGTATCATTTGGTCGTCAGACTTTAATTGGTATCGTCATTGCTCATATCGCTGCAGCAGATAGCAGCGTACCAATAAAAAAACTCAAACCTATCAATAAGTGCTTAGATGCCGAGCCGATTTTGGACGCCAGCATGCTAAAGCTGGCTTATTGGCTGGCGAGTTATTACCACTATCCACTCGGTGATGTATTAGCAGTCATCTTGCCCACCCTCGTTCGTCAAGGCAATCCGCTAGACTTATTGATTACCCATTGGCGAATTTTGCCGCATGCGAATGATGATGACTTTCGTGCCAATGCCAAAAAACAAAAGCAGCAATTCGATATGCTTAAACTGCATGGCGAACGCGGTGCGAGTGAAGATACTTTGTTGTTGGAAGGCATGCAAAGAGCCTTCTTAAAGACGCTGGAAGAAAAAGGCCTTATCGAACGCTATATTGAGCCAAAACAAGCACCTGCCCCTGTCAAACTCGCGAAAATGCCACTTGATCTGAACGATGAGCAACAGCTTGCTGTCGACGCTATCATTGCTGCCCACGAAGCTAAGCGCTACACGGGATTTTTATTAAACGGTATTACCGGTAGTGGCAAAACCGAAGTTTATTTGCAAGCGATGCAAGCGGTCTTAGAAGCCGGCAAGCAAGTTTTGATTTTGGTGCCAGAGATTGGACTCACGCCGCAGACGCGCGCGCGCTTTGCCAGTCGCTTTGCCGCTCATATTGTCTTATTGCATTCGGGTATGAACAATACCCATCGCCTGCAAGGTTGGCAAGATTGCCGTACCGGTCATGCGCAAATTATCATTGGAACGCGCTCAGCGGTGCTCTATCCCTTTGCAGATTTGGGCTTAATTGTGGTTGATGAAGCGCATGATGGCTCCTATAAGCAGCAAGATACGCTGCGCTATCATGCCGCTGACGTCGCGCTTTATCGCGGATTACAAGCCAATATCCCCGTCGTACTTGGGACCGCCACCCCGTCTCTTGAGCATCTAAAACTGGTCGATGATGGTAAACTGGTAGAGTGCCAATTGCAAACTCGCCCCGGTAATGCCAAGCTTGCCAGCATGCAGCTGATTGATGCGCGCCTGCAAAGTACGCATCAACAAACGACGAACGAAGGCGCACGCTATGATACTGGTCTGACCGATGCGCTTATCGGCGCAATACGGCAAACACTAGAGGCTGGCGATCAAGTATTAATATTTTTAAATCGTCGCGGCTATGCACCAGTTTTGCTATGCGAAGCTTGCGGTTGGCAAGCAGATTGCCCGCGCTGTGATGCCCATTTAACTGTCCATTATAATAGCCAATCGCCATCTAATTCCTATTCAAGCAGCTCATATTTAAAATGCCACCATTGCGATTGGCAAGCCTATATTCCAACGGTTTGTCCTGATTGTGGCAGTCAAAATTTGGATGCCAAAGGAATGGGCACTACAAGGCTCAGCGAAAACTTGCATGCGATTTTTGCCAATCCGCAAACCAGTAAAGAGCTTTACCCTATTATCCAAATCGATCGCGATACCACCAGACGTAAAGACAGCTGGGAGAATATCTATCAACGTATCAATGAAGGCAAGCCTGCCATATTAGTTGGTACGCAAATGGTCGCCAAAGGTCATCATTTTCCTAATGTTACGCTTGTTTGTTTGCCCAATGCTGATCGTGGCTTTTTATCAGCCGATTTTCGCTCACCGGAACATACTGCACAACTCATGATTCAAGTCGCAGGGCGTGCCGGTCGCGGTGATAAATCGGGGCGCGTATTGATTCAAACGCTGCAGCCCGATAATGAGCTGTTATTAAAATTGGTAAAAGATGGTTATCTTTCATTTGCTCGTGAGCTATTGCAAGAGCGTAAAATGATGGGCTTGCCGCCGCATAGCCACTCTGCCCTAATACGCTGTGAAGGCAAAACTCTTGCCGCCACGACGCAAACGCTTAAAGATGCGATTGCTATTTTGCCAAATGGGCATAATCTTGCTGTCCTCGGTCCTATCGATGCGCCAATGAGTAAAAAGAACAGTCGCTACCACGTGCATTTACTGCTGTTAGGCAAAGACAGACAGCAATTGCATCGGGTATTAAATCATTGGTGGCAACCTGTACTTACCTTGCCAAGCGCCAAATACCTGAAGCTGACCTTGGATATTGACCCTGTTGGTTGGTAACTTCCAACTACTACTCTTTATAAGCCCAACTACTCCTCTATAACTCGCCGTTACTAAAGAACGCTATTAGAAATAGTTCATTTATCGTTTACCGCCTAGATACAGCAAGCACAGCTTTATAAGCAATCAAATTTCACCTTCCATCATCCTGAGTGTTGTTATGAATCAAAATCACCCAAAATCTGAAAAGAATGACCATTCTCATGAGAATGCTGCCGCTGATAATCATAAGCACGGTCAAAAGGATGCAGAAGGTCATTATATTAAAGACAGTTATACTGATAATAATCAAGACAATCACGACCACGATGAACACCTAGAACAGACGGTCGCACCGCGCGATACCAAAGGCTATCAGCGTACCTTGCTATTTAGTTTTATCATTATTACTGGCTATATGTTTATCGAAGCCATCGGTGGCTGGCTCACGGGCAGTTTGGCGCTATTGTCTGATGCTGGTCATATGCTCAGTGACGCCGTAGCCCTTGGCGCGACGTTAATGGCGTTCAAAATTGGTGAAAAAGCAGCCACTCATCAAAAGACGTTTGGCTATAAACGCTTTGAGATTTTAGTGGCAACAGTCAATGGTGCGACGCTGGTTATTATTGCGATCATGATTTTTTATGAGGCGATTAAGCGCTTTAATTCGCCGCCTGAGATTGCGACCCAAGGTATGCTTATCGTTGCTACCATTGGTATGTTGGTCAACATTTTGGTCGCTTGGCTGATGCACCGTGGCAGTCGGGGCACAGATGCGCATGGTCACAGTCATGCAGGCAGTAACGAGGACAGTCAAGGAAAAAATGAGGGTAAAGCACCGGTCAATCTGAATATGCAAAGTGCTTATTTGCATGTATTAAGTGACTTAATGGGTTCGGTTGCCGCTATTGTTGCCGCGCTTTTGATGATGAGCTTTGGCTGGATTTGGGCGGATGCGGCGGCCTCGGTGATTGTCGCCATACTGATTTTGTTTAGTGGTTACCGCGTCGTCCGTGATTCGGTCCATATCCTGATGGAAGGTACGCCAGAAGGTATATCGCTAGTTGAGGTCGAAGACAAATTACTTGCTCACCCGCAAGTGCGACAAGTCCATGACCTGCATGTTTGGAGTATCACCAGCGGTCTCAACGCCCTATCGTGTCACGTGGTCGTCGATGGCGAAATGAGTATTTATGAATCCAGTATCCTGATTACCAGTTTAGAGCACAGCCTCCTTGAGCTTGATATTCACCATGCGACCATTCAGGTTGAAAGCTTAGCGCATCCGCAAACCAAGACGCATAGCGATGCTTTAGTTTGCGATATCTCACAGCAGGCGACTGATACCAATAATCATATTGGTCACAACCATTAAGCATAAGACATTAAATATTAAATCATATAAGTATTAATTAAGACGTCGCCTATCTAGCTGTCAGTTATGAGCGACGTTTTAATTGATATTTTTTTATAAAGTGCTGGCAATAACGCAGCATCAGCCAAATTATCCACAGCGCTGTTATTAGCCAAATACTTAGCCCCAACCCTAACAACGTCATGCGAATCCAAAAATCTAGCGCACCGTTCATGAGGTGCGGCAGATAAGCCGGTCCCATATTGGATGCCATTATTAACCAAAACCCAAATAGCAGCGCCAGTCCTGCACCGATAATCCTTAAAATTATTTTACCAACAGTTTCTAATAAGCCACGCCAGTTATCATATATGGACGAAGGAGGTGAATGATGATTCATAAAAAAGCGCCTAAAAAGTGGCTTAAAAAAGATAAATAAAAGACCTTTATTGCAAATCAGCTTATATCAGGCAGATTTTTATCATTGTAAGAGCATGTTAAAAATAATGGAAAATTTGGCCGCGCCGCCATATTTTTCCTATAAATTCTGTATACTTAAGGCTTAAAACCCTTATTCATAACCAATTGATGACCTTTTGCCATGTCGAGACGCTCAGCTCCTTTCGTTGCTCCTAGCTACATTGATGACCCTATCTCAAGCGAGGGTAAAAAGCATGCCAAAACATTGCTATCAACGCTGCAAGAAGACATTGCTAGCTTTCGAGATGCGCAGTTCCCGCCTGATATTTTGTGTCAAATCCGTGATATGCCTATTTATGAAGGCAATCTAGCCGAAGTCCAAGCCTATCAACAGCGTTGGCAGACGCTGCTCGAACGCGCGATGGCCTTTTATCCGGCGGCCAATCTACCGCCCGATTATCTGCCATTACCTGCCAGCCTCGAGATACCTCAATTTATCTATCATGTTCAGCGCCTGCATCTAACCAAAACTCATGCTAAAGAATCTAAGAGCTTTGGCTCAGTAGGTGCACTTACTGATAAATGCGGGGATTATAGCGCTGATGAGATTGCGCGTATGGCTGCCGTATTGGAGAAGGATGATGAGGCGCGTTTAGTCGCACATCGTGAATTTATTGACTTGCGTGCGTACGTCTTTTGCCGCGATAGTATGGGTGAGATGCTAGAGCCCGAACGTGTGCGCTTTTATCGCACTGGACTTATCGTTCATGCACTGCCCAATTTTAAGATGATAGACAGTCGGCAGACACCGCGTAAGCGTCGTAATGATGCTTATAACAATCCGCTTGCTGATAACGGCGTGTGGAAGATTTATCGCAAAAAATAAAGTATGCTAGCGTTATTTATTATTGTCCTTCTTGTTTTATATTGACTGTTTTACATTGCTTATTTTTTTGCCAATTTTGAGGATTCCAGATGTTCGCTGCCGCCGCCGGCTCACCAAATTTAATGTTACAAGCTACAATTTTCTTAGGAGCTGCCCTGCTCTTTGTACCCCTTGGCAAACGCTTTGGTATTGCGACCGTCCTTGGTTATTTAATCACCGGACTGATATTAGGGCCAAGTGCGCTAGATGTGGCGGGCGACGCTGAGAGCTTATTACATTTTTCTGAATTTGGCGTGGTGATGCTGCTATTCATCATTGGTCTTGAGCTCCAGCCTTCACGGCTTTGGGCGCTACGCCGCTCAATATTCGTCCTTGGTGGCTTACAAGTCGGTCTGTCTGGCACCTTATTGATGAGTATCCTCTATCAATTTTTCTCCTTACCACTCGATACGGCTTTTATCGTCGGCTTCGGCTTAGCGCTCTCCTCCACTGCTTTTGTGCTACAAATACTGACCGAAAAACAGCAGCTATCTAGTACCCATGGTCGCGAAGCGTTTACCATCTTGTTATTCCAAGATATTGCCGTGATTCCCTTATTGGCGGTTATTCCATTTTTGTCAGGGGTGCGCGAGCAGAGCTACGACTTAATCTATTTCGGCAAAGTATTTGCGGTTTTCGCCGGACTTATTTTTGCTAGCCGCTATATCATCCGACCTTTCTTTAAATTTGTGGCATCTAGTGGCGCATCAGAATTATTAACCGCAGTTGCTCTATTTATCGTCATGGGCGTGTCTATTTTGATGGGGCAGATTGGTCTATCGATGGCGCTTGGTGCATTTTTGACTGGGGTTTTGCTGGCGGATTCGGAGTACCGTCACGAGTTAGAAGCCAGTATTGAACCTTTTAAAGGGTTATTACTTGGGCTATTTTTTATGTCGGTCGGAATGCTGACTGATGTCAAACTCATTTTGGCCAAGCCCATCTTTATTATCGGCTGTGCGATGGCATTGATGTTTATCAAGTTCAGTGTGGTCACCGCTATCGCAAAAATATCTGGCAATCGCTGGCCAACCAGTATCAGGTTAGGGGTTACTCTTGCTCAAGGCGGTGAATTTGCATTTGTTTTGTTCAGTGTGGCCACCGCTCAAAATGTCTTGCAACCTGAGCTGGCAAACACCCTAAACCTCATTGTGACCATCTCTATGGCGCTGACGCCGCTGGCATTCTTATTATTAGAAAAAATAGGAGAGCCGTTATTCGCCAAAAGCAAACCCAGCCGTGAGTACGATACCATTCCTGATCATGAGCATCAGGTTATTATCGCTGGTTTTGGCCGTGTCGGTCAGATTATCGGTCGCGTATTACGCATGCACAATATCGAATTTACAGCCATCGAACGCTCCGCCAATCGGGTGGATTTCGTCCGGCGCTTTGGTAACCAAGTCTATTACGGCGATCCAAAAAACCCTGAGATATTGCGCGCCGCTGGTATCAAAAAAGCCCGCGTCTTTATTCTGGCGATTGACGACCTAGAGCGCTCTATTACCACCGCTCAATACCTGCGCAAAAACTACCCTGACTTAATTATCTTGGCACGCGCTCGTGACCGACAGCACTATTACCGTCTCCGTGAAGTTGGGGTTCGTCATATCTGGCGTGAGACTTATTTATCGTCTTTAGATATGTCGCGTGAGTCCTTGCAGCTGCTTGGCATCTCTCCTGAAAAAGCGCGCGAAACCGTGCAAACTTTCCGTGACTATGATGATGATTTGATTGAGCGTCAGCAAGCCATCTATGATGATGAGGCCAGCCTGATAGAGTCAGTACAGTCCTCAATGACAGAGCTTGAGAGCTTATTCGATGAGGATATTGGTAAGGCACGTAAAATGGACTTGAGTGAGTTCTCTGACGCCCTAAAAAACCAAGCAGCGCCCGTTGATGAAAACTAGGATATTGCTACTAACCCCAAGGGATAATTGCCGTTTAATCCGGTGAGCAGTTTGGCGGCGCAAGTTTTTCATTTAGCGAGCTGGTACATTGCCAACTGTTGCTATCTTTCACATGATAAAAAGCGACTGTTTGCTCATTGAGATAACGCAGTGGGAATTTAACGTTATGAATCGTTCCTATGACGGCACAATCTGTTTTAGGAACGCCCGGCACTTGAGTATCAATACGCATCAGCACCTGCGGATCATCTATGTTAAACGGCAAATTAATGGGACACTGCCCGGTCTGTTGGTAAATGACCGCCACACGATTCTGCGTCGTCTTGGTGATGTCATAAGCATTAAACAATACCTCATTGGCTTTTGGCTTCGCAATAATAGGTAAAAACTGCACCTTAATCACCAATAAAGCAAAAGCAAAGAGCCCAAATCCCAAGCCCAAACCAAACAAACTGACCCCGCCCTCTCGGCGCAGATGTGCTTGCTGCGCCGCCTCGTCTCGCGGATGATCCTCAATCGCATCAGCGATTTCGCGCCGTGCCATCCGGTAGTAATAAGCGTCTGTCCAACGTGCCACCATAGACGCCCAAAACAGCCAAATAATCGCTGCAATACCCAGCCGCGTTGCCATTTGATATGCATCTGGAATATAAGACATCGCTACAAATTCAAAAGTGACCAGCACAATAGCAACATTAAGCTGAATAAAAGACCAGCCTGCTACGCTGTAAACAATTGCATCCATATAGCGCTTGCGATATAACAGCCAAGGAAAAGTAATAAAAAATGCGGCCCAGTGCCATTTTGGCGACAGATAACCTTGCTCATCAAACTCTGAGAAGCGCTTGAGATAATAGCGCTGGGTACGATGACCGATAAACCATTTATCCAACTGCTCACGCTTGGCAGCTGTCAGCTGTTCTTGGTAAAACGGTGGTGGCGAGTCCGTCTCAATAAATAACATGGTGACAAGCCTTACTTATTATTAAGCATAAATGTTAACGCGCGGATTTTTATATCTTTTTTTATTCAACGATTCTCATTAAGTGGTTATTTTTAAACCATTATTTTAAAACCACACTTGCTATATGATAACGCCAAAAGCCCTGCGTAGAAAACCCATATATATGAAACCTGTAGACACAAACAGTGTATAAATATATAAAAATTATGGCAGGCACGCTAAAATTGGATTGTGCGTTCACAGCGGTGACGATTTCACTTATAATGAGGCAACTTTACCCACCTAATTAAGCCTTGTTAATCCTATGAGTCAACATCCTGAACACAATGACATCAATAGTAGTCATGATACTACTGATGCGCAAAATCCCAATACTGCTGACACCATGAACACAGACATGCCAACGGACAAGCATATTCGTATTGTTAATACCTTTATGAAACGGCGTACGCACATGAATAAAAATGCCGAAATGGCTCTTACTGATCCAGAATTTGCGCATTATTTGGTCAATAACAGCTTCGGTGATGGCAATCTCGACGGCATCGAGGACTTGCGGGTGTTATTCGCGGATAGCCCTAATGGCAGTGCCGCTCCGCTTACTTTAGAGATTGGGTTTGGGCTGGGTGATTCATTCATCGAGATGGCCGCCGCCGAGCCGACGCGCAATTTCGTTGGCGTCGAAGTCCATGAGCCAGGTATCGGTAAATGCGCTTATATGGCAGGTACGCAAGAGCTAAACAATGTCAAAATCATTAACGGTGATGCCATTCAATTACTCAAGCAATTACCAGAAAACCATATCGACCGCATCCAGCTTTACTTTCCTGACCCATGGCAAAAGAAGCGCCATTATAAGCGCCGTTTTGTCAGTCCTGAGCGTATGGCGATTGTCACGCGCAGTTTAAAGCAAGGTGGCTGGTTCCATACGGCAACCGACTGGGAGCATTATGCCTTTTGGATGGTTGAGGTTTTAGATGGTTTTTCAGGGCTAACCAACCAAGCAGGCGCAGGCAACTTCACAGACCGCCCTGACTTTCGTCCAATGACCAAGTTTGAGCGCCGTGGTTTAGAGCGCGGACATGGTGTCTGGGACTTGATCTATATTAAAGAGTAAACGTTACCACGTTACCCTTAATGGTTTTTCGACAAAGCGGCTAAGATATCTAGCCGCTTTTTTGTACTATCGGTATCGCTTTTCCTCATTCTATCTAAATATATGTAGCGTTTAATTGGCTGAACCCTCTGTCTGAGGTGCTTTGAAGAATTTTATTTATCCAAATTAACAAAGCAGCAATATGTGAAACATAGCCATTTCGACGAAATTTACAGAAGAAGAAATAGTTGCATAATAGCAAAAATGTATAACTGAGTGATTTTCTGCTCCTACTTATTCATACAAACATTGATACTATAAGGGCTGCATGAGTTCTCCCCATAAGCTGTGGATAACCCTGTGTATAAGTCACCACTTGACAAGAATTTTCCTAGGTAGCTTAAAGGGTTAGGTAAAATCGTTCATTTTTTATACAATTTAAAAACCCTTAATATTCAATATCTTAGACATCATTTGAAATCATAATAATTTATTTTTAATATTTTTAAATATTATTCAATTATCAAAGATGTTTCACACACGACGAATAAACTTTGATTATTCGTTGTGGACAACTTATAAATCTATTGACAAACCACCCTGTTATCCGGTCTGAAATAACAGATAAATGCTAGCATGGTTTGTATAAAGTCATCGTTGTTTATCACGCGACAATTAGTGTCGTTTAGCGTTTCCTAACCCTAAAGCCAGTCCTTGGATTTTGTTATAATTGCCTTATCTAATCAATAGTAGTACAAAGCATATGCTTTAATTAATTCACTATTGATACGCCAAAGTCTCCTATAATCATAGATGATTATGAACTTTTTTTTACTTATCTCATTATTTAATTTTACTGTATAGTAGAGTGATATATTAGCTATTACTTACTAATTACCACCTATTACAACGTCGCTAGCCTATTTAAAGGCTGAATCTTTCTTATGATTTAGGTCATTCCTATTATTAGCCTCACTACCCTAGCGTTATATAGTAGCAAAGACATCTTATTTACCATTTCAAAATAATTATTGAATAAAAGGAATCCAGTATGGACGACAATAAAGCCAAAGCACTCAAAGCAGCCCTCGGTCAAATCGAAAAGCAGTTTGGCAAAAACACCATCATGCATCTAGGTGACGACTCAGCCATTATGGATGTTGATGTGGTATCAACAGGCTCACTAGGTCTAGACATTGCGCTCGGTATCGGCGGTCTGCCAAAAGGTCGTATCGTTGAAATTTATGGCCCAGAAAGCTCTGGTAAAACGACTATGACGCTGCAGGCGATTGCAGAATGTCAAAAGCAAGGCGGGACCTGTGCCTTTATCGATGCTGAGCATGCGCTTGACCCTGTCTATGCACGCAAGCTTGGGGTAAACACTGATGACTTATTGCTCTCGCAGCCTGACAATGGCGAGCAAGCACTTGAAATCACCGATATGTTGGTACGCTCAGGCGCAATCGATATGATCGTGATTGACTCAGTAGCTGCCTTGACGCCGCGTGCTGAGATTGAAGGCGAAATGGGTGACTCACATATGGGTCTGCAAGCGCGTCTGATGAGCCAAGCCCTACGTAAAATCACTGGTAACGCCAAACGCTCTAACTGTATGGTGGTGTTTATTAACCAAATCCGTATGAAAATTGGTGTGATGTTCGGTAGCCCTGAAACGACGACTGGTGGTAACGCGCTGAAATTTTACGCTTCTGTACGTATGGATATTCGCCGTATCGGTGCGGTCAAAAATGGTGATGAAATCATCGGGAACCAAACCCGTGTCAAGGTCATCAAAAACAAAATGGCACCGCCCTTCCGCCAAGCAGAGTTTGAAATCACTTATGGTGAAGGTACCAATCATTTAGCCGAAGTGATTGACTTAGGCGTTGAGATTGGGGCGGTTGGTAAAGCAGGCTCTTGGTATAGCTATGGCGATGAAAAAATTGGTCAAGGTAAAGCCAACTCTGTACTGTTCTTAAAAGAAAATCCTGCGATTGCGAAAGAGATTGAAGATAAAATTCGTGATGAAAAACTTGGATCGAAAAAAGAAGCCAAAGCAGCGGATACTAATGAAGCCGATGTAGAACCCGCTTCTGAACCTGTTCAATAACGGCTCCATTATTCACCGTTATCAATGATCATGACTTGTTATGAAAATTAAATTGTTATGAAAATTAAAACTCTAGCTGAAATACTTGCTGAATCGGACACCGATTCAGCGAGTAGTGCTAATACTAACTCAAAAAATTCTGCCCAATCTTCTAAGACTTCTCGGCATTCATCTAAAGACAAGCCTAAACAGTCGGCTAAAACACATAAGCGCTCGACCTACTCTCGTAAAGCTACTTCGTTATCTGATGACTCCAGCTTTGAGATAGAATCAGTTGACGCACCCCCTTCTACTAGAAAAAACCCTACTAGATCCAAGAAACGTAAAAAGCGTTTTCACCCAGCGGCTAACTTTAGCCCTGAGCCTAGTGATGTGCCTGCTTATCAGCCACCAGAAGCGCAAAGTATCAAAGAGATGCTCGCTGAGGTTAAGCAAGATATTCACGGTCATAAAAACGATGAGGACCTTGAGACTAACACGGGGCAAAATCTAGAAAGCTCGAGTTATTCCTCTACGCTAACGGCAAGCCATAACCATGATGGTGATGCTGAAGCCGATAGCACAGCCGACAACCTACCCGCGGCGCTTAAAGCGTATTTGCGCACCCCTGAACAACGTCAAGCGGATATTGATGCCATTAAAGCCGAAAGCCGCTTACGTTGGTTGGCATTTTATTATTTATCGCGACGTGAGTATGGCAAGGCTGAGCTTAAGCAAAAGCTGCTCGATAAAGAGCAAGACCCAGAAAAAGTTGATGCGCTGCTTGAAGAGTTTGCAGAAAAAGGCTATCAAAGTGACTATCGCACTACCCTCATGCTGATTCGCGAAAATATCCGCAAAGGTCGTGGACGAGGACGTATCAAGCAGGAGTTTTATCGTAAAAAAATTGCCATGCCGGGTAATATTGATGAGCTAATCGATATGGCGAATGCAGAGTCAGAGGAGTTTAGCGAATTCGTAGATGACAGCGCTGACAATTTGGTCGATGGTGTCGATTGGCTCAAGCTCGCTGTTGCTGCTCGCACCAAAAAGTACGGCGACGACATTCCTACTGAGCAAAAAGATAAAGCGCGCCAACTACGGTTTTTGCAATATCGTGGCTTTAACACCGATATCTGCTTTGCGGCGCTCAACTACACGCTAGACACGTTAGATGAGCGCTTTTAGGATAGTGACTTATAACGATTGATTAATAATAGCCGAGCACCTTCCACCAAATCAGACCAGCACCTATCCAAATCACCAAATTGACCACACTCATTATCGCGCCAATACTCCACCATTCTCTTAACGTGACATAACCTGAGTTAAAGATAACAGGTGCGGTACCAGTCGCATAGTGGGTAAGCGTCATCATGATGTTCCCTGCTGCGGCCAAGATTAACGCATACAACATTGGCGGCGCACCTAACGTCAATCCTACTGCATAAAAAGCCGCAAATAGTGCGGTAATATGCGCGGTGGTACTAGCAAAGAAGTAATGGATATATAAATAAACCAAAGTCAAAATAGTCACGGCACCGATCCAGCCTACCCCAGTTGTACCAATCAGAGACTCAATATTGCTTGAAAACCAGCCTATCAAACCAAGCTCATTGAGATATGCTGCCATCATAATGAGCGCACCGAACCAAATAATGGTATCCCAAGCAGATTTCTCTTTTAGGATATCATCCCAAGTCAGCACACCCGTTAATATTAAAGTCGTTAGACCAATAAAGGCCGTGGTGGTAGCATCAACACTATATTCTTCACCTAAAATCAGTGCCGGTATATTTGCCCACAACAGCAGCATCAGAGCAAACACCCCGAGCATGATTTTTTCTTGGCGACTTATTTTGCCCATTTCTGCCAAATTGTCCTTGGCAAAACCTTTTGCATCGGGCGTGACTTTGACATCAGGTGGATAAACCATATAAATAACTAAGGGCATGATTACCAAGCACAGTATCCCCGGTACAAACATCGCTACTGCCCACGTCGTCCATGACAGCTGAATGTCACCGCCAGTCGCCTTATTAACTAGGTCTACGACTAAAGGATTGGGCGCAGTAGCTGTAATAAACATACCAGAAGTGATAGGGTTGGCATGATAGTTAACCATTGCCAAGTAGCGACCAATTTTATTTTGCGTACCCTCTTCTGGAGTGGAATGAAAGCTCTGAGCAATGGACTTCATAATAGGGTGGATAATACCGCCGCCACGCGCCGTATTAGAGGGCGTAATGGGCGCTATCATCAATTCAGCCGCAGTCAAAGAATAAGCCACGCCGATCGTTTTTTTACCAAAAATAGAGATGAAATAATAGGCGATACGTCGACCTAGACCTGTTTTTATTAAGCCACGAGATATCATTACCGCGATACCAATCAGCCAAATTAGCGGGCTTGAGTAGCTTGATAAGGCATCGCTAATGGCCTGTTTTGGACTATCACTTGTCACACCCGTCAGTGCCACTAGAGTGACCGCAATAATAGCAATCGCTCCGATGGGCAATACCTTGCCTATAATGGCAACGATAGTGGCAATAAATAATGCCAACATGTGCCACGCTTCAGGCGTGACGCCAGTTGGAACGGGAATGACAAACCAAATAATCAAACCCACTAAAATAGCAATCGCCGCTTGGACAGGCTTAAATGGCATGAGTAAGCATCCTTATTGAGTCATTAATCTTATAAAGTTCTTACACCATCACATAGTCATATCTTATAGAATATTCGCACTATAATAGCTGCCATAAAACAAGACTGGATAGCTCGTTTAAAACTATTATAATATTTATATTACCCTTACGCTATTGTTTACCATTTTTAATATATCTGTTTAGATTGCAAAACAGATAAATGTCGCTAAAACTGGATTTATCATAGTGGTGATAAAAATTGGCAACAAAAAAAAGAGCATGCCATCAGACATACTCTTTCTTAATTAAATTTTTATCAATGCTGTTTTTTTAAAGTGGTTGTTTTAACGTGGTTATTTTAACGTATTTATTTTAACGTGCTCAGTCGACTCGATAACTGACCGATGATCTGATCAATCTCTTGATTGGCCTCAGCTTCGTTGTCTAGATTACCATTCGGAGTCAATTGATTCATCACTTCTGGGAGCAATTCGGCAAGCCCTTGACGCACTTCAGTCTCATTAGCCCCTGTCTTCGCGGCCACTTGCTGAATCTCGTCTTCATCAAATAATTGGTTGATCTCGTTGGGGTCTAAATTGTCGTTATCTTCATTATTACTCATCCAAGAGCGCACTTGATTGTCGTGACCCATACCTGTGATTTTCGATAGAGCAGCGCTTAAGCCACCATTACGTTGAATCCAGCTCAATACCATGGGCATGAGGGCAGCAACCAGCATGCCTTTACCACCGCCAAAGCCGCTTCTATTACTCTTACCACCCAATACGCTGCCCAGGATATCACCCAAGCCGCCAGCACCAGAGCTCATACCACCGCGCTGATTGCCACCGGTGAGACTGCCCATAATATCGTCCAGACCAAATCCATTATCCGCCTGACGATTATACTGCTGTGGATTATAACCACCAGATTGACCACCGCCCAATACGCTACCTAAAATATCACCCAGACCACCCGTACGACGTGATGTCGACCCTTGGTTCACAGGATTACGCTGTGCATCATCTGGCGCCATGGCACTACGCGCTACTTGACTCACTAAATTCCCTAATAAGCTCATAACCTCATCCTTTTTTGTCGTTTTGTTTATTATCTTCAGCCGCTATGTTATTTGACTATAACCAGCAGATAACGTAAACGCTGAATATATTTTAATATAGCAAATCTATCTTACCATCGAGATAGGTGTTTTGTTATTGACCATATTGGCTTATGAAGGCTCATCTAAACCTAATATAACTCTATATAAACCACACCACGCTGTATCAATTAGTCGTTACAGCGCTCACATTTGCTAAAACATTTAATTCGCGCCATTGCTCAAGGCTCACTTGATCGCGAAATACGGTCAATGACATGGAACGCTGATAAGGCTCTTTAATCATAAAATCAAAGCTCATTGCCCAATGATAATGATGGACAGCAAGCAGTTGTGCTTGCCATAGCCCATCGCCTTGGCTCGTCCGTATCCTAAGTTGCCAATGTTGATCGATACGCTTATCAATTGGCGGCTGTGTGAGATGCAACAAAACTGGCCGTGACAGTGCCAGATAGCTGACGACGGCTGCCGTTACTATCAATATAAGTACATACTGCCACAACGCCAACGCAGCCAGCCATGCCAAACCAAGCATGACTAACGCCAAACCAAGATATAGTAAAGTACGCAAATAGCTGGCGGGCTTGATAGCAGTATCAATCCTTAGGGAGGTAATCATCGTCATATATGCAAATCCGCCATATGGGGAAAGCCGTTATAACTATCAGACTTTATCAGCTATCAATATAGACTTAACGACGCAAAAGAAACCTAAAAATATGAATGATTTTAAAATTGTCAAATTATCAAATTATTAATGTCAATGCTATGACACGTCTTTAGCATGACGCCATGTCTTAATTTTATTTACTAGTGCCCATATGCGGTCATCTTCTGGACGGTTTTGATTGGTAAAATAATCGAGTAAATCAGGATCTTCGTGAGTCAGCATTTGGGCAAAGGTCTCTTGTTCAGTAGGTTCTGCGGTTAAGTAAATCTCTTTGACATAAAGGTCAATGTAGAAGTCTAACTCTTTTAAGCCACGACGCGCTTGATAAATGATACGGCGCTGTTCATTGGTTGGCTCAGGCTGGGTCGTAGTGGTCATAGAAATGCTCTCATTATTTTAATAGGTGTTCAGATTAATATTAAGTGTTAATCATTGGCGCTAACTATCAAATATGCATATAGTGCAATAGCAGTGATTAGAGCTATTCTAGCATTGATTTTTTAGTGTTAATTTTTTAGTGTTGATTGTAGGCAGATAACTGCTGCCATAACGCCACAGCTTGCTGCATCATCGCGACATTATGAGTACGGATAATACTAGCGCCTTGTTGCAAGGCAAATATACCCGCAGCAACTCCGACTGTATCACGTTCTATTGCCTCAGTTGTAGCCACTGCTTCGATACCGCTTTTAGTTAATACTTCTGCTAAAAAACGCTTGCGAGAAATACCAAACATCATAGGGAAACCAAGACTTTGTAATTCTCCTAGCTGCGACAATAACGCGCAATGATGCTCGTAGTTTTTGGCAAAACCAAAGCCTGGGTCGATAATGATTTTCTCACACTTGACACCAATGCTGACTACCTCATCGATACGGGCTATTAACTCTGCGCTAACGTCAGCGATCACGTCGTCATAGAGCGCCAGATTATTCATCGTCGTTGGCTCACCGCGCATGTGCATCAACATAACTGGTATATCAAGCTCAGCCGCTAGCGCTGCAGCACCCTCGCATTTGAGCGCTCGTACATCATTCCAAATATCAGCACCCGCCTCAACAGCTGCCCGCATAACGGTAGGATTACTGGTATCGATAGACAACCAAACTACATCGCCAAGTTGCTGTCTAATCGCTTTGACGACCGGTACAACACGCTGCAATTCCTCACTAGTCGCGACAATAGCAGCATTTGGCCGCGTAGATTCGCCGCCAATATCAATAATGGTCGCACCCGCCGCTATCATCTCTTTAGCATGAGCAAGCGCGCTATCAATAGCGTTAAATTGTCCACCGTCCGAAAATGAATCAGGTGTAACGTTAAGAATACCCATGATCTGAGGTCGCGATAGATCCAACATTTTTTCGCGACTAGAGACCGTATAAATAGGTAAAGGCTGAAATAATGACATAACCAATCCGTTGCAAATTAAGTTGATAAACACTGGGTCAGCACTTTATTTTTATCTCATGATATCAGTAAATCTGCTGCTGTTCTAAATGCTTCGTAAAATGATGACAATAAAAAAGCCCTCTATTAAAAAGGGCTTCTTATATTGGCTACTAATGCGCGATAAACTACATCGCTGGTAATGGTGGCGGTGTTGAACCCGTCGTTTTCATATTATCTTTAGCCAAATTAACTTCATTGTGCTGATATACTCTAGGCGGACGTGGATCTTCACCGGCTAAGATATCTTGCAGTTGATCACGGTCAATGGTCTCCCATTTCATCAAGGCATCAACCATCGCATGCATTTTTTCTTGATTACCTTCAATCAATTCGCGCGCGATATCGTATTGCTCTTCTAACATGCGGCGAACTTCGTCGTCAACTTTTTGCTGCGTTGCTTCAGAAATCGTACGACCACCGCCACCAAAGTAACCTTGTGAGTTGTCATCATCTTCATAGACCATGATACCTAAGGCATCAGACATGCCGTATTTGGTTACCATCGCCCGTGCCATTTTGGTTGCCCGTTCAAAGTCGTTTGAGGCACCCGTCGACATTTGATTGATAAAGACTTCTTCAGCGATACGACCACCAAATAAAATCGCAATATCACTGAGCATTTTTGATTTATACATGCTGGTTTGATCATGCTCAGGCAGCTGCCAAGTGACACCCAAAGCAAAACCACGCGGCATAATCGTCACTTTATGCACCGGATCGGTACCCGGTAGTAGCTCAGCCACTAGCGCATGACCTGCTTCATGATAAGCAGTGGCACGGCGCTCTTCTTCACGGATGACCATTGATTTGCGCTCAGGACCCATGTAAAGCTTATCTTTCGCATCTTCAAAGTCATTCATGTCAACGCTACGCTTGTTACGACGCGCAGCAAACAGAGCGGCTTCGTTCACAAGGTTGGCCAATTGCGCGCCACTAAAACCGGGCGTACCACGTGCCAAAGAGTTGGCATCAACACTAACGGTATTCGGCAGTTTTCTTAAATGTACTTTTAATATTTGTTCACGGCCTTTGATATCTGGCAAGCCGACTTGTACCTGACGGTCAAAACGACCCGGACGTAATAATGCCTTGTCAAGTACGTCAGCACGGTTAGTAGCAGCAATGACGATAACGCCTTCATTGCCCTCAAAACCATCCATTTCGACCAACAGTTGGTTCAGCGTTTGCTCGCGCTCATCGTTACCGCCGCCCATACCAGAGCCACGATGACGACCAACTGCATCGATCTCATCGATAAAGATAATACAAGGCGCGCTTTTCTTCGCTTGCTCAAACATATCACGCACACGCGAGGCACCGACACCAACGAACATCTCAACAAAATCAGAACCTGAAATTGAGAAGAACGGTACTTTGGCTTCACCAGCAATTGCTCTTGCTAGCAACGTCTTACCAGTACCTGGAGGACCTACCATCAAGATACCACGGGGGATCGTCGCCCCAAGCTTGGTAAATTTATCTGGATCACGCAAGAACTCGACCACTTCGACCACTTCTTCTTTGGCTTCTTCACAACCTGCCACATCTTCGAAGTTGACCTTGATTTGGTCTTCAGTCAGCATCTTGGCTTTTGACTTGCCAAAGCTCATTGGGCCGCCACCTTTACCGCCTGCACCGCCCTGCATATTACGCATAAAGAATAAGAACAGACCAATAATCAATAGGATTGGGAAACTGGCTATCAGTAACTGCATCAACACACTTTGACGTTTCGGTGCTGTGCCCTGAACCTCAACTTGGTTCTCGCGCAGTAATGGCATTAGTTGCTCATCAGCCACAGCTGGTCGAATGGTCTCAAATGATGAGCCATTTTTCTTTTCGCCGGTGATCTGTTCGCCATCAATTTCAACACTGGCTACCTGACTTTCTGACACAGCGGTCACAAACTCAGAGTAGTTAAGGCTATCCGGCTCAGACGATTGGTCAAAGCCGCTAAACACCAGCACCAAAACGCCGATTACCACCAGCCACAATAAGGTATTTTTTACCATGTCGCTCACTAGTTATTCCCATCCCTTACTTATTGGTGTGTCAACTTGACACGTGACGTCTATAAACGCATTGCTCATTAGTTCAATAACTGCCAAATACGAAACTTATCCTCATCAATGACATATAAATCTATCGTAAATGAGCCAGTAAAGCGCTTATTCTCAGACGACTTTGCTTAAAACATATGCTAGAAACAAAGTTAATATACCATGATATGTGGTGTTATCCTGCATAATTCAAGCAGGTTTTCCTTTTATTCAGTTAACGATTGTAGCGTGTTAAATCTTACATGAAGCTAGCTATATTGTGATGACTTATTCCAAATACAACGAAAGCAACTCATTGAAAGTAAAACTATTTAATGGCAATCCAAAACATCTCTTTCGAGCGTGGTCGTGAAGCGCCAGGCTTGATACTACGAATCTTACTAAAATCAAGCTGCATCTGCTTGCGTAATTCTTGTGTACCCTCGCCTTGAAACACTTTCATAATAAGCGCGCCACCTTCTGGTAAGGTTGCAAGTGCAAAGTCCACTGCCAGCTCGCACAAGTACATCATACGCGGCTGATCAATGGCGCTATTGCCAGCAGTATTGGGTGCCATGTCAGACAATACTACGTCAACCTGCCTGTCACCGACTTCTGCCATAATGGCATCAAAAACCTCAGCTTCACGGAAATCACCTTGGATAAAGGTAACATCAGGCAAAGTATCCATCGCTAAAATATCAGAGGCAATCAAGATACCTTGTTCCCCTACCAATTGGCCAGCAACTTGTGACCAACTGCCCGGCGCACTACCCAAATCAACGACCGTCATGCCTTTTTTGATAAGGTTGGTCTTTTCATTTATTTCTAATAACTTATAAGCAGCACGAGCACGATAGCCATCTTTTTGCGCTTTTTGGACATAATGGTCGTCAATATGCTCTTTCATCCAAGCACTGCTGCTTTTCGACAGTTTTTTGTTCTCAATACGCGTGGCCAAGATACCTGCTCCTATTACTTTTACTTTGCAAAGCTGCAATAAGCATCCAATCAACAGCCATTACTCTTATAAAACATACTTAATATCAAGCCAATCAGGTTTAATACTCTGTTGATTGAGCAATTCATACATTTTTAGTCGTAAACTGCCTTAATTCTATTGGTTTAAACACTGCTTTATCAGACAGTAGCGTTTATAATGTGTTTATACATTCAGTTTAACATTTTCATCACGTAAAATCGTGCAAAATCCTGCTGATCTCATGCAAAATGGGCACAGATTATCTATAATGATCATTAACTGTTTTTGATAGTACACTCTTTTATTTTTACCAACACCTAGGAATTCTATGGAACTCGATAACGCTACAATTAAACGTCTAAAGGGCATCGGTCATGAGCTCAAGCCTATTGTCATGATTGGCAATAAAGGCATTACACCGACCATCACTGAAGAGATTGATCGTGCCTTATCGGATCATGAGCTGATTAAGGTAAAATTACCTGCAGGCACAAAAGAAGAACGCGATGTCATCGGTGCTGAATTGGCAGCAGCAGCCAATGCCTCTTTGGTTCATTCTATTGGGCGTATGGCACTATTACTACGCAAAAACCCAAATGCCAACCCTAAGCTATCAAACCTTGCCCGTCATGCGCAGTAGTATGTCATGCTCAGCTTGGTTTAAATAACTGGCTACCGTTTCACCAAAATAGCAGCTGAGCTATGATGATACAGCCTAAAAGCCGCGATGCAATCTGCTCGCGGCTTTTTTTATTGATATTCTTGAAAGCTAAATTAAAAGCTGACTTGAAATCAGCCTCGTAATACCTTTATTTGAACGTGCTTTATCATATGGTAGTATCAAAGACCTTTTATCTCGTACCAACTTTTTGAGTCATAGAAAATTATGAGCCAGACCTTTAACCTTTGTATCGCCACTGAAACCCTAGCCAATGATGCGCAGCAGCTTAGCGTAAGTACGGACACCCTACATGATATTCGAGTGGTCGTGCACGCGACCATCCTACAGCAGCCAACGTTGCAACTACAGTTAGCCTATCAAATTACCCTACCCACTCAGTCTTTAGCCGATCAATTACATTGGCCGACTTGGGAGGAAACACGCGTTGGCTTTACTGATTATTTGTGGGAGGAGAGCTGCCTTGAGTGTTTTATTGCTGGTAGCGCTTTGGATCAGGATAGTGCTAATAGTAGCAGTACAGCGGCTTATATTGAGGTCAATGCCAGCCCAGATGGTCGTTATGCGCTTTATCAGTTCGAAAGCTATCGAAATCCTGCGACGCTACCGCCACCCCCTTTATTATTAGCAAATGGGCGTACATGCGCAAAGATTGACTGGATTGATCACCCAGATTTACAGATGCCGTCAGTCGGCGTTAACCGCGCTCATAATTCATCAGCAGCGCACACATTATATAATTACAAGCGAACCTTTAGTGTGCCGATAAAAGAACGGTCTAGCCAAAATTTTGCTATTAGCAATATGGTCGTTGAGCACATACATCCCTGCGTCATTTTATGGTTTGGTGAGACTGCTTTATATTTCGCACCCAGTCATGCTTCTCCGCCTGACTTTCACAATCGTCGCTACTGGACTAGGTTTGATTCTAAAGCAGCCTTACTTAACCAGCTAGCATCATCGATAGCAACTGAACGATAATGCTTATCTAGGGCGTGTCCTCATTTTAAAGATGGTGATAAAAACGAGGTAAATTGCAGTCAAGCAAGGAAAAGAGTGCAGATAATATCGAGATATTACCTAGCTATTTGACGATATTTTGGTAAGACTTAACCATTTTTAGCTCATTTAGAGCCCTATCAGTTAAATTGAGGACAAGCCCTAATCCCATTTTTGAACAAAAAAAACCCAGTAATGTCATTAAGAGCATTACTGGATCTGGAGAAAACGATTTACTTAAAACTCGATGTACTTGACGCTTGTAGTCGATAAGATAATTCGGGTATCAGGAAGGCGCATAAAAATATTACAAATAGTAGCCTAAACAAGCCTGATACCGTCTCTCATTTATACAGGATTGACTATATTAGTCAGCCATCGCAAGGTAGATACCACGGTCTGATGCATCATCAACGTATTGCGAATCACGCCATGTCGTATAGTTATAGACGCCGCTGTATGGGCTGATGCTGCTTTGACGGAAATCAGAAACCCAGTCAGAACCATCAAATATTTGAATATGACCATGCGGATGCTTTGAGCTGCGATCATATACTACAACATCGCCAACTTGGGGTGGCATGTTGTTGCTGATTTTGCTAAAGCCTGCACTGCTGAGTGTGCCACGGCTAGCATACTGATACGCTGAAGGATTCGGGGTGAATTCATAACCGGCTGATTGTAAAGCCTTACGCACATAACGAGCACAGTAACCAGAGCTTCTTGATAGTGCCACGCTTGAAGCACGTGCCGCTGCGATAGCAGGAGCAGAATAGCGATCTGGAATTTTACTCGCTTGCTGCTGGCGCTGCTCATAAGACAAGCGACTGGTTAGCGAGGCAAGCTGATATTCTTTTTGCTTGGCATGGGCGCTTAAATTGTCAATGGCTTGACTGATCTCGTCATTGCTAGAGACATAAGCGCCGCTATTGGTGCTATAGATGTTGCGACTAGAACCATAGTTCGCAGAAGCAGAGATATTGGTGATGGTATGACTCAAGGTATTATTTGGTTGAAAGGTGGTTTCGGCAGCACCACTCGTTTGTGCTATGCCCATTCCTAGTACTGACAAAATTAATAAAGCTTGTTTCATAAATTTACTACCTATTTGTTAATACAAGACTGCTCGTCATCCATAACGAAGCATCAATTAGTTTAGAGGACATAATCATCAAATAAACATGATAAAATCCTTAATACAACAGCTCACTCTTCTTTCTACAGTCACTAACGCTGGTTTCTTTGGCAGCGCGGTCATCTGCTTTATAAATCGTTTGCTATCCATCCCATATATACTGTGTTTAATATGAATATCGATTTTGTCACCTACTAGATGAGTCATTACGATGTCAAAAAAACAGCCTAATCGGCTTGCCCAGCTTATTGATCATCAAGCTTTTGCTGGTAGCGCACTACCTCAAACCCTTGCTGACAATATGCGTCTATATATTCAGGCGACCGCTGAGATAAAAGAGCTGCTAGTAGATTGTCTACCAGAGGAAATTCTTAATACCTGTTGGGTCGTTGGCTTAACTGCTGAGCAATTAACACTCAGTGTGGGCTCAATGACTGCTGCTAATCATATTCGCTATTTACAGAACGCTTATTTGCAAGTATTAACAGAGCAGTCAATTACATTTAAACAACTCAAGCAAATTCGCGTCATTGTAGCGAGAATATCTGCGGATAGTCCTTCTTCTAAAAAACTATCTGCGTTATCAGCAACCTCATCAAAGTCTCGCAAAGCCAATGAAAATCAGGCTCTTAGCCAAAACACAAAGCGGACTATATCACAGGCTGCAGAGCATGTCACCACTGATGAAAAGCTCAAAAAAGCACTTTTACGTCTGGCCAATCATTAAAAATCTTGAGTTCTACCTGTAAAGTTATGTAACTATTTTCGGAAAACAGCGCCCTTACGCTAGGTTTTTGTAATGACGTAAACAAAAAAAATCATCTGTTAGTCGCATTCACATTGTGAAGGTAACTAACAGATGATTTTTTTGATTATCTACAACGTCGGTATTATCTACGCTAACGTTATATTATTTAAAAATACTAACTTATATATTCATTTATAAGAATATAAATTAACTATCCTTATAATCATTTTATGTAATATTGCGTAAATGTTTCGATACTTCGTGTATATTCCTGTATTCATCCTTCAACCGCTAGGCCTTTTAGGGGTAAATATTCGATAGGACAGGTTACATTGTCATCAAAAGTTACAATTTCAAAGCTGTCAGGATTGGATAATATTTCACGTATCAACAAATTGTTTAAGGCATGACCAGATTTATAGGCATTAAAACGACCCAGAATTGGATAACCAATCAGATATAAATCGCCTAACGCATCCAAAATCTTATGGCGCACGAACTCGTCATTGAAACGTAAACCTTCTTCGTTAAGGATATTGGCTTCATCGATGACAATCGCATTTTCCATACTACCGCCCAACGCCAAGTTGTTTTGACGCAGAGCTTCTATATCGCGTAAAAACCCAAAAGTACGGGCTGAGCTCAGCTCTTCTATGAAGTTTTGCGTAGAGAACTGCAGCTGGGCATGTTGAAAATTCTTGTCGATAGCAGGATGATCAAAATCAATTTCAAAGTTTAATTCAAAGCCTTCATAAGGACGTAACTCTGCCCATTTATCCTCTACTTTTACTCTGATTGGTCTCAAAATCTTAAGGAATTTCTTTAAGCCTTCTTGCTCACAGAAACCCGCTTGCATTAGTAATGCGACAAACGGTGCAGCGCTCCCATCCATAATCGGTATCTCTGAGGCGGAAACACGAATCAATAGGTTATCAATGCCAAGTCCGGCAATCGCACTTAATAAATGCTCTACCGTACCTACCCGTGCCCCTCCAAATACTAGATTGGATGACATCATGGTGTCCTGCACTAAGAAAGCACTGGCTGGAATCGGTTGACTACCTTCGATATCTGAGCGCTCGAAAACAATACCAGTATCGACTGGCTGTGGATGAAACTCTAAATCAACAGGCTGACCACTATGGAGACCGGTACCTGTAACGGCTATCGCTGCTTTTATAGTTCGTTGGTTCATGGCTGTTTTCCCACATATTTTGTTACAATTGACCTAGTGTACCATTACCCGTACCCAATTCGCCATAGTTAAAAAGCGTTAATTTGCTTATGTCTCTGATTGATAACTCTTATCGTAACTTTGTTATTCAAGCAAATTATATTTAATAAACCTATAAATAACTATAGGAAACAGTCTGTTAAGAATAAATTTTGCTTCACTGCACCTTGTTCGAGACATATTATCAATAAGGGCTTTAGTATTAGTAGCTAATGTTCATAAAACCCCTACCACATGCACATCTCGATTTCGTAAAAAACATATAGCCAGTCAAAAGTAATATCGAACCATCACGCACTGCTGATATCGTCGCGTTTTTAGGATATTTTGACTATACCTTATAAACAAGCACAAAAAAGCCAGCGACATAGCACTGGCTTTTTATAATCACTAGAAGTAAACAACAACTATTTGTTTTGTTGACGCTTTAGATAGTCTTGGATACTGTTGGTCTTGGTTTTAGGCTGCTCTTGTGTCGGATTTGCGCGAGCCAGACTATCTTGATGCAGTTGGGCTTGCGATTGCTTTTGACTGTTTAACGCGCTGGTATGCAAGTTAGGATCAACAGGCTGCGTGCTATTCACCGAAGGTACAGGCTGCTCAACAACTTCAGGCTCTTCACCCGCGTGTTCATCTAAGGTCAAGCCCGTTGCGATGACAGTGACATGCAAATCATCACCCATTTTTTCATCGATAACAGAGCCGTAGAAAATATGAGCATCATCGATATCAGTAATTTCTTCGACGATTGCACTGATTTTGCTCATTTCATCCAATGACAAAGACTCAGATGAAATCACGTTAACCAGTAGACCTTTGGCATTCTCTAAACGTAAATCATCAAGTAACGGTGATCTGATGGCTTTTTCAGTCGCTTGACGCGCACGATCGTCACCGCTGGCACGGCCAATACCCATCATCGCATGACCTTTGGCAGTCATTGCGGTGCGAATATCGTTAAAGTCAATATTGATCATACCTTCGCTGGCGATGGTTTCAGCGATACCTTGCACGGCGTGTAATAACACATCGTCCGCTTTTTTGAACGCATCTTGCATAGAGATATTGCCATAAACGCTCATCAACTTATCATTAGGAATGGTAATGATAGAGTCAACGAAGTTGGTCAACTGCTCAATACCTGCTTTGGCCGCCTTGATACGTTTACCGCCTTCGAATTTGAAAGGTGTGGTCACAACAGCGACCGTCAATACTTCCATCTCTTTAGCAATACGAGCCACGACTGGTGCTGCGCCCGTACCCGTACCACCGCCCATTCCAGCGGTAATAAAGACCATGTCAGAATGTTCGAGTAACGCGCGGATCGCTTCTTCTTCGCTCTCTGCTGCTTCACGTCCGACTTCTGGATTGGCACCAGCGCCTAGACCACGGTTCGTTTTTGCGCCCAGTTGTAACTTATGCGGTGCTGTCAAACGATCAAGTGCTTGTTTATCCGTATTCGCACAGACGAACGTCACACCTCTAATCCCTTGTTGTACCATATGTTCAACAGCATTACCGCCACCACCACCCACACCGAATACTGTGAAGCTTGCTTGGCCGTTATTTTGAAGCTGGTTATCATCTGGCATGGTGTATTTTGACATAAAAAAGATTCTCCAGTTGCAGATAGCGTGATGGTCGATACATGCTAACGCACTCATATGACGCGCTATCGACTTACTATATATAAATGTATTTAAATAAAACAGGGCTATGGCTTAAATCGTTAAGCTGGGACAAAAATATGTCGTCATTGCTCAGGGTATTACTGTCAATGTTACTTTTAATATTACTTTATGCATTTAGTGTCGGTATATCTTTACTATAGTATCTTTTTAAGCACACTAGCAAAACGTTGCCCTGCGCTTTGAAAGACGCCAGTCACTCTATTTTTTTGAAGCGCTTCCGGCTCGCTTTTTTCACTGTGACGAAACTGCTCGCTTTGACTATATAGTAATGTACCAAATGCTGTTTGATAAGCGCGATCATTGACCTGAATATTCAGCTGCTTAAAGGACTCGTCATTATCAAAATGATTATAAGCACTGATCGCCGGATGAGTATTGGTCATCACCACTGGCATTTTTAGCAACTTCTTAGCAAAGGGTATCATACCTTTGACAGCACTACCGCCGCCTGTCAGCACGATCCCTTTGTCGATATAGCTAATCAAATCCGCTTCATGCAGTTGACGCGCCACTTCAGTAAAAATCTGCACATAACGCGCTTCGATAATACGGGCTAAATTATAAATACCGATATTAATCTCGTCGCTGGTCCCTTGCGGTTTAAAAATAAAGAACGAGCTAGGATCGACACTATTGACATCAACCGTACCATGCGATTTTTTAAGTTTTTCAGCTTCTATCATTGATATGCCAACATCTGCTGAAATATCCATCGTCACTTCATGGCTGCCTGTGGCGATACAATGTGTAAAGATCAGCTTGTTTTCTTTGTAGACACAAATACTGGTCGTACTCGCGCCAATATCGACCAAGCACACACCCTGCTGACGCTCGTCGCTCATCAGGCTATATTCTGCACTGGTCACTGCATCGAAGACAATATGATCGATACCAACATCACAGCTCTGTAATAATTTTTGGATATTTTGACGGCTGGCGACTGGCATCATCATCATGTGATACATCACGCTGATATTATGCGCCACCGTTTCGATCGCATCGTCGACCATAAAGTCTTGTTCATCGACATAGATACCTTGCTGACAACAATGCATCAAATAATAGTCTGAAGATAAGTCGCGTGATTTGGCATTGGATAAAGCCTGTACCATGTCTTTGGCACGGACGACTTCGTCCTCTACTCTCACTTCGCCAGCACTGTTTTTGCTAAGTAGCTCAGGCGTCGCTAGGGTCAACCACACACTATGCACCCGGCAATTAGCAGTATCTTCTGCTTCTTGAATGGCTTGTTTGATAGCGCCTTGCAAGCGTTCACGATGTTTTATTTGACCTTGATAAAAGTCACTATTTTTAACTTGCCCCACACCCATGATACGAATGTCTTTTGCAGAGACAACGCTGCCAATAACGACATAAACTGCCGTGGCACTTAGATGGACAACAACCAGATTTTCAGTATTTTTCATGGTACCAGACAAATTATCGCTAAACAGGAGACCAAATGACGTCCCCATTAAATCATTAAAAAAGCGCTATTACTACGCTGTTATATCCTACTGTACGTTCAATTTTGATGCTTATACAATACTTCTGCTTACTTATTATTGACTGTGTTTTCTGACTGTCAATTATTTTGCTGCTTCGGCTTCGGGTTGTGCCATATTCCAAGCAATGGTAAAACCGTTTTTGTAACGTAAATCGACCGACTGTATCTCTTTTCGGCGGTTACTTAACTGATTACCTAATAATTGACTTAGATTCAGCAGTTTTTGTGCGGTGTTTTCATTGTCAACAATGACGCGCTGACCATTATCAAAACGAATGAGCCACGTCATTCTTGGTGACAGAATAATATCAGCGACTTGCATATCAAGTGGCGCATACCAATCATTGATTTGCTGCATTTGTTGCATGATAACCGGTGCTTGCGTTATCTCACCTTGTAACGTAGCAAATTGCGCTTGTGTCAAATCTCTACTGTCAGCGGGAACAAAAACAGCCCCTTTTGCATCAACCAAACGCTCGGTACCAAAATTAGCAACTGCTTGCTTGGGGAGTGCTGTGACGACGATACCACGTTGCCAATCCCGAGACACACTCACTTGGTCAACCCAAGCAAGGCCAGTAGTGATGTCCCTTAGTGCTTGTAAATCAGACGTAAAAAAACTGCTGACTTTCTGTTGGTTCATCACTTGCTGTAGTGCTCGATACTGAGCGACTGTCAAACCTTGATTGCTGACATGAATAGCTGCTGGAGGTGCATCGCGTAGGGCTTTGCCACCCATAATCAATATAAGCACTAATAAACCCAACACCAATACCATAAAAAAATATCTGACCGAAGTCGGTACTTGGAAGTTAGATTTTGGGCGACGGGTTTTATCACTCATCAAGTCAGTTACGTCGTTGACAGTTTGAGCCATAATGACCTTTGTCCCTATTTTGCATAAAACTATTTGCATAAAGCCAATAGTGCGTTCTATTAAAAGTTAATCTGCATCACGGACGCAGAGAATGACGGATTGAATATGTTAGCAAAATATTTGGCGAAAATGAGTGATATAACCCTGTTATCTGATTTCAAACGTAACATTTTTCTCATTTTATGAAGAACTTATAACATATACTCATAAAACAACATAAATATCACTAAAACGATTCAATAATTACAATATTAACGTATTTTGCGGTCAAACAATAGCCTAACCCTTACTACTAACAACGAATTTACACAAGTTTACACGAAGCTGTGGTATAGCAGGGCTAGCGATACATTCATATCTGCTTATATTCATAAATATTCAATAATGTCAGTATCTATTTGACGATTATTTTTACCCATTAATAATCACTTTTCAAACTTCTATAGTATCAATAGCGATTATCACAAACTGCGTTATGAATATTAAGCCAGACAAGAACATTTAAGCTGAATCTACCAACTGTTTATAATGTTTGCGTAAGGATGTGCCAGCACAGCGTATTGAAATCCATACCACGCGCCTTAGCTGCCATCGGTACCAAACTATGACTGGTCATGCCCGGGACGGTATTAATCTCAAGCAACCAAAAGTTACCTGCTTCGTCCTGCATAGCATCGATACGCCCCCACCCTTTGGCATCAACAGCACGGAATGCAGCAAGGCTCAAATCTTGTAAATGCTTTTCATCAGCGTCACTTAAGCCGCACGGAATATAGTAGCTGGTATCGTTACGATTGTATTTGGCTTCAAAATCATAGAAGTTGGTGATATCAGCAGGCTCAAGACGAATGACCGGATAGGCTTCGTCATCGATAATAACAATCGTAAACTCGCGACCAGTAATCCAGCGCTCAGCCATGACAGCATCACCGCACTGTACCGCTGTTGCATAAGCCGCCGGCAACTCGTCCAAGTTATTAACCTTGGTCATGCCAATACTCGAACCTTCATGAACGGGCTTGATAATGAGTGGCAGACCTAGCATATTGACCACTTGCTGCCAGTCGGTATCGGCCGTCAATAGTGAAAATGGTGCCGTCGCTAAGCCGCAGCCTTGCCACAATTGCTTGGTACGAACCTTGTCCATGCCCAGCGCTGATGCCAAAATGCCTGAACCTGTCTGCGGAATATCAAACCATTGCAACACGCCTTGTAGCAAACCATCTTCACCGCCGCGACCATGCAACACATTAAACACGCGATCATAATCACGCAGCTCAGTAATGTCCTGATGCTTAGGATCAAAATGAGTGGCATCAACGCCTTGGTTTTGTAGCGCTTGCAAGACAGCGGCGCCACTGTCTAACGACACGCTGCGCTCATTGCTACTGCCACCATAAATAACGGCTACTTTACCAAACTGGCCAGCATCTTTTACTTCGCTGTTGTTATTGCTTAGTTCTGCCCTATCATTAGCGACTTTATCACTTGCAAGCTTGTCTTGCTCCGCTTGAGCCGCCGCCGCTAGTGCTGTCTCTGGGTTGGTAATCGTTGCTTTACCTTCAACATTATCGCTGGCTTTATGAAGGTCGTTTGCATTTTTTTGGTGGTTATTGCTTGTCATAAGGATAGTTCCTAGAATTCTTTTTAGCTTATTAGATATAAAGGTTATTGGCGGCCAAATCTACTGCTATCTGGCCCACATTACCCGCACCTTGGGTAATCAGCATGTCATTGGCTTTTAATAAACGCTGCATGACCGGTGCTAAATTGTCCTTGTCAATAATCGTCGGTTCAACTTCACCGCGCAGCCGAATGCTACGTGCCAATGACTTGGTATCAGCACCAGTAATCGGGCTTTCACCTGCTGAATATACGTCTAATAATAATAGCTCATCTACGCTGGAGAGTACTTCGACAAAATCATCAAAACAATCGCGGGTACGGCTATAACGGTGCGGCTGAAACATCATTACCAAACGACGCTCAGGGAAGCTTTGACGCGCCGCTTTAATCGTCGCGTCGACTTCTTTTGGATGATGACCATAATCGTCAATCAACAACACGTCACCATCATCGATACTGACAGAGGCATGCTGCTCAAAACGACGACCCACGCCTTCGAATTTTTGCAAGGCGCGTTTGATGGCCTCGTCATCGACACCTTCATCTGTCGCCATGGTAATAGCGGCAAGCACATTGTAGACGTTATGAGTACCAGGAATATTAAGGGTCAAACGTAAAGGCTCGCGGTCACGGCGCAATACGGTAAAGTGAGTTTTTGTGCCCTCTGTCACCAAGTCAACGGCCTGTACATCGTTAAAAGGCTCAAGCCCAAAGGTCAATATGGGACGACCAATATCATCAATCATCGCATATAATTCTGGGTCATCACCGCACACAACGGCCAAACCATAAAACGGCATATTTTGTAAAAACTGAATATAAGCGGCTTTTAATTTGTCAAAACTATTTTCATACGTTTCCATATGGTCTTGATCGATGTTGGTCACAATTGCAGCCATCGGATGCAAAGACAAAAACGAGGCATCAGACTCATCGGCTTCTGCTACTAAGAAACGGCTGCTACCCAGTGCGGCATTTTTGCCAGAAGCGTTCAGCTTACCACCAATCACGTAGGTAGGATCGAGCTGCCCTTCTGCCATCATCGTAGTGAGCAAACTGGTCGTTGTGGTCTTGCCATGCGCGCCGGCCACGGCAATGCCATGACGATAACGCATTAATTCACCCAACATATCGGCGCGGCGTACCACTGGCAGACGCGCTTCAAGCGCTGCTTTTACTTCAGGATTGCTGCGATCAATCGCTGACGATACAACGATGACATCCGCATTGGCAATATTTTTGGAATCGTGACCTATCGATATCTCAATACCAATCTGCTGTAGACGGCGAGTCACCAGGCTATCAGCAATATCAGAACCGCTGACTTGATAGCCCTGATTCTTCATCACTTCCGCGATACCGCACATCCCCGAGCCGCCAATACCGACAAAATGCAAGTGCTGAATACGGCGCATCTCTGGTATTTCAATCAAACGCTTAGGTAAGGCTTTCGCAGGAATAGACATAGGGTTTTCTCTTTATATAAGACTAATGAAATTTGCTAAAGTAAAAAATCGCTGACAAAATTAATGCTAAGACCGACGCTTATAATGCTTGCCAGATAATATCAGCGACTTGCTGGCTGGCGCGGCGATTGGCGAGCGCATGGCCTTTTTTGGCCATCGTCAAGCAGGTTTGTCGATCCAGTACAGCAAGCTCATCACTTAAACGCTTCGCTGTCAGCTCAGACTGCGGTAATAAAATCGCTGCCTCGTGTGATGTCAAGGTACGCGCATTCGCTGTTTGATGGTCATCAACGGCATGCGGTAGCGGCACAAAAATCGCAGCGATACCGACGTTTTGGATTTCGGTAACGGTCAATGCGCCTGCGCGGCAAACAATCATATCCGCCCAATTATAAGCCGCTGCCATGTCATCGATAAAGGGCTGTACGGTAAAGTGATGCGCACTTAAATTCTCGCTATCATAAGCCGTTTGCGTGGCTGCGTCGTTATTACGGCCACACTGATGACGCACTTCAAAAGGACGGTCTATTAATGCCAGCGCTTTTGGTACGATTTCGTTTAAAACTTGCGCACCAAGTGAGCCGCCTACGACCAACAACTTAAGTGGTGAGCTATCAGTGACATCATAACGCTCAGCCGGTTCGGCAACCCCCGTAATGGCGTTACGCACTGGATTGCCAACCGTTTCAAGCTTAGCATCAAGCTGACTATTCGCAAAGGTATTCTCAAATGCTTGTAATACTTTAGTGGCCATCTTAGCCAAATAACGATTACTCATACCAGCAATGGCATTTTGCTCGTGAATAATCAGCGGTGTTTTGGTCAGACGCGCCGCAATCCCGCCGGGTGCAGTCACATAACCGCCAAAGCCAACGACAATATCAATCTGATTGTTGCGAATGACTTTGATGGCGGCCATGGTAGCTGAGAGTAAGGTAACCGGCAATTTTAGTAAGCGCCCTAGCCCTTTACCGCGCAGGCCCTGCATATCGATAGCATGAAACTGATACCCAGTCGGCGCAACCAAGCCATTCTCCATACCGTTTGGCGTCCCTAACCAATGGATAATAGCACCGCGCTCGGTTAGTGCTTCGGCCACGGCAAGCGCTGGAAATACGTGCCCACCTGTGCCAGCAGCCATCATCAATATATGCGGTGTTTTCATGAACGTCTGCCTATCTTTTCTTTATTTATATGAAGGGTTTGTCAGCCTGCAGTCATATCGATCGTTAGAGAATACTGACACTGTAAAAGCCCGCATAGTATAGAGGAAATCAATGTCTTATATACAGTAATTTCTGGTTTACCAATAACAAAAATCCAAGCCGTGAGCAATCGCGACTTGGCTTTGTTGATGACTTAGATTGAAGGGTAAAACGTCAATGCTTAACGGTGTTTTAAAATACGAGTTTTACCCAGTAATGAGATGCCTTTATAGCCACGTAGCTTCAGCGTATCGCCTTGTAATTCTGCTTTTCCAGAAAAGGTTCTGCCAGTCTCTGGCTCAATACCGCTACCATTGACATATTTATTAGGATCGTTAGCATCTGGCTCTAAATCCCACAGCACCGTCGCTCCCGTCAAAGGCTTGTTTTTAAATTTACCTTTACATTCATCACAGACTTTTTTATTTTTGGCACGAGGGTCCAAAATCTCAACAATTTTGGCCGAAAGCTTACCGTTGCTTTCAGAAAACCTTAACACCGCATCGGGCTTACCACTATCGTTGTAAGTGGTCCATTTGGTATTGTTGAGTTGGTCTGCTGCACTGGCACTAAAACCCAATGCTAGGCCTGCGGTAAGTAAGAGTGATTTTGCAAATGTATTCATAGTACGTCCTTGTGTTATGAAAGAGTTGATACAGTGCTTGGTATCATCTTATAGCTCGATAATACTGTCCTATCATATAAAATTATGATAAATAATCAAGATATCTTAGCATAATTATTAGGTTTTTTATGAACATAAGTTTCTTTTCAATCACTCTTTTCTTACTACTAAAGCTTGATAGCTTTACAGTTTAATAATTATAAAGGTTAATGACTATTTAGCTCAAATAACTGTTTATTTGAAATAGCTATTGAACTTAGACAGCCAATTTATTTTCAATCGCTACGATAAAGTCTGTACCAATATCGGTGCCACATTGGTCATCAATCTCACGTACGCAAGTTGGACTAGTGACGTTAATCTCCGTAATACGGCCACCGATTAAGTCTAAGCCGACGAACATTAGTCCTTTTTCTTTGACGATTGGCGCGACCACTTCTGCGACTTGACGCTCAACGTCAGTCAGCGGCATAGCCACACCGCTACCGCCGGCAGCCAGATTACCACGGGTCTCGCCTTTGGTAGGAATACGCGCCAAGCTATAATCGATTACCACGCCATCGACGATTAGCACGCGCTTATCGCCTTGTTTGATCTCTGGTAAATAACGCTGTGCCATAATTGGCAAGGTCTCAAGCTCAGTTAATATCTCCAGCGTCACTCCAATGTTTGGGCTATCAGCAGTCAAACGAAAAATACCAGTACCGCCCATACCATCTAACGGCTTGACGATAACGTCTTGCTGTTCAGCGATAAACTTGCGAATATGCGCTTGTTTACTGGTCACAATCGTTGGGCTCATATAGTCGCTAAACCAAGTTGCAAACAATTTCTCATTACAGTCGCGAATTGCTTGTGGGTCATTGACCACCAACACACCTGCCGATTTGGCATGATCGAGCATATAAGTCGCATAGATAAAGCGCATGTCAAACGGGGGATCTTTACGCATCAAAATCACGTCATAGTCGCTGACTGACACTGTCGCCTTGTCGCCTAGCGTATAAAAATCTTCAGGATTGCGTGCAACGGTTACTGGCTGCGCATCTATCATCAGCTGCCCACGATCCAACCATAGATCATGTATTTGGCAATAGCCCAGTGTGTGTCCTCGATCTTGTGCTGCCCACATCATCGCAAGGCTGGTGTCTTTTTTATAATTAACCCGCTCGATAGGATCCATAATGACGAGTATTTTTAGAGATTTTTTTTGCTTTTCTTGGCTCATGATAAGGCTCACTTACGTTATATTATTATTAGAATAGATTCAAACTTCAGTACCCAACTATACACCGTACTGCGCGCGGTAATGCTGCATTTTTGCCAGTTGCGTCGCATCTTTATACTGACCGCTTTGTACGTCATGGTCATCCGCTAAATAGCTGATTAA
Organism: Psychrobacter sp. GW64-MNA-CIBAN-0177; assembly: GCF_040309585.1. Lineage (NCBI taxonomy): Bacteria > Pseudomonadati > Pseudomonadota > Gammaproteobacteria > Moraxellales > Moraxellaceae > Psychrobacter > Psychrobacter sp. GW64-MNA-CIBAN-0177. The sequence goes on along the minus strand of NZ_JBEOOY010000006.1, from coordinate 73,693 downwards.
ATCGTCGATATCGACGAGTGCACGTACTGGTACTTTTAGGGTCGCAGCAAGCTCTTGAATAGCAGAATGATCGCTTTGGCCTTTTTCTTTACGATCGAGGGCCACTATAATACCGGCCACACTAGCACCTGCTTGCTCTAAAATATCGACCACTTCGCGCATCGCTGTGCCCGCCGTAATCACATCGTCAAGTACCCAAACGGCTTTGCCACTGACATCAGCACCTACCAAATTACCCCCTTCACCGTGGGTTTTGGCTTCTTTACGGTTATAACCCCATTCGGCATTAATGCCATGATGCAGCCATAACGCTTGCGCGGTTGCAGCCACAAATGGAATGCCTTTATAGGCCGCACCAAAAATGACCAGCTCTTGCTGCTCTGCACCGTTATTGTTAGCTGCCATCTGTTCGGCCATTTTCTCAGCCAAAGCATCTGCATAACCACGTGCTAGTAATGACAACATCTCACCCGTTGCCAGCAAGCCAGCATTAAAAAAATACGGACTGATACGACCAGACTTGAGCACGAACTCACCAAACTTCAGGACTTGATTGTCTAAAGCCAGTTGAATAAATTGGTGGGATGAGAAAGAAGGGTTTTGAGCATGAGACATTATGGCGTTCCTATCGTCGAAAAGAAGGTCAAAAAACTGGCATTATTGTACGCATTATTGGTCAGCTTGACCAACCATTGATGTCGTAATCCTGCATATTGGGGTAACGAGTCAGTAGCCCACTACGTGATGAACAATTAAAATAACACTGGCCATCATGGCTCACTTGTATGTCCCAGCCTAAATGATAAGCGGCAACAATGATATGCCCAGCAAATATGCGCATCTGACGATAAGCATGGCGCTGGGCGGGCTCACAAACAATTTGGCTAAGCAGATAGCTGCGTACATGCTGACAGATTTGCGCAGCGCTATAGCTATGATTGATGCTTTTGCGCGTACTACATTGCTTTAGGGCATGAACGGCGACACTACACGCCATAATATCCGTCGCCAAACTGCCCTCGCCTGTCTCAAACTGCTGCGGCTGCAAAACCACTTGCCAATCATCGGCATAGAGGCTGCTGAGTAATTCATCAGGATTATAGTGTTTGGTCAATGCACGCAGCGACGCTGAAGTACTTTTGGTGCTCTTATTAATCTTGTTCGGATCGCTCTGTAGCGGACTATCCGCAAGCGTAAAACCGTAACGATGCAGTTTTGGATAAGCACGAAGTACTTGCTGAATATCTGACATGTCCAACAAAGTCATATCGGTTAATGGCGATAATAATGGCTGCTCGCTATGATTGTGATAAAAGCTGTCGGGAAACTCAACAAGTTGGGCGGCATTGAGTAAGGACAAATGCTCAGTCAGCGCCTCTGAGGCAATAAGCGCCCACTTCGATAGTGTCGCCTCATTAGGCTGATAAAAGCGCGCAGAATTCCCATAAAGCCGTCGTAATTGACCATTTAAGCGTCGAGCAGGTTCTGGAATATCACTTAACGGACGTGCAGGATCAAGGGGCGATTGACTGGGATCAAAATTGGGATGGACGATTGCAGGCTGCTGTGAATCAGCTAGCATAGATGATTGCTCAGCCTTTTTTTGCACATGGTTTTCTGCCAGCTTACCGCCTTCTGCTGCCAGATTAGCATGAGACAAACGGTCATCAGAAGTAGAAGGCTGGGTCATGAAATCTCCATAAACTATAAAACATAAAAACAATTCTAATTAAATCAAACTATCATCTTACTCTTGATAACTCAAAATATCACGATAACCTGCTTGCCAGTCAGGATAATCCAGCCAAGCTAACGGAATGTTGCTATGCAAGCGCTTCCCCGTAACTGCTGTTTTTGAATGATCAATAGTAGGCGGTGTCTCACCTATTTGCTCGCTTAACCAAACGCCTAGCTCATGAGTGGTGACGGGCGCATAGTCAGTGGCGATATAAAGTGGCTTTGGTGCCTCAATGGTCAGGACGTTGGTGATAATATTGACCAAATCACGATCCATAATACGATTACTCCAGTGCTGTGCGGCTACTGGCTCTTTTTGTTTCTCTTTGGCCTTGCATAAGCGCATGAGACGCGCGCGACCATAAATACCGCTCGGACGAATGATAACGGCTTTATCGCCAAAGCCTTGTTGCAGCACTTGTTCTGCTTGCAAGATTACCTTTGATGCTTCGCGCTCAGGGCTGACAGGCACAGTATCTGCATCAATCCATTCGCCACTATCCTGACCATAAACACCCGTTGAGGAAATAAAAACAACGCGCGCAAGGTTGGTTAGCTTATCCGCAAACTCTGCTAAGTGTTGATTAATCGCCAAATAACTGTCGTGATAACCGCTGGTTGAATACTCATCAGGAGTGACGATAATTGCAATATGAGTAAATTCTTGCAGTTGGGCAGCGCTAAGCGTCAACGCATCAGCTTGCATAAACTTTGCATTACTATTCAAATCATAATGCTCGCGTTCATTGCGGGCAAGGCCTGTGACCGATGAGCCTTCCTCAGCAAGTTTATTGGTAACGGGCAAACCGATATCACCTTGTCCAATAATCAGTAAATTTTGCGTACTCATAATGCGTCCTTTCTTTAACAAAAGCCTTTTGGCACAAGTTTTTCATTACCAGTCTTTCACGCACCATCTAAAAATACTACTTATGAAGACAGCGGCTAGAAATAGTGGTTAGAAATAGCGTCTGTATGACAGCTGCACGTCGTCATTAGCATCGATGCGATCTTGCCATTCATAATTAGCATTAATACGTAATGCTTGTTTTTTATCGATATCGTATTGCAGACCTAACGTTGAGACCGGCTGCCAGTAGTGACCGCGAGCGTTAGAGTCATCACTGCTGCCATGATACCAATATGGCAATTGCAATTCAGCCTGCGCGCGTAACTGATTGTTAATCTGATAACGGCAACCAGCATTCACGCCTGCACCTACTCGAAAGCCTTTATTGATACCGCGCCCTGCTTGCCCCGTGCCTGATAGCAATGCGTAACATAGCTGCGGCGGCATCTCGCCAGTACCAGCGCTTGGCGTACCAAACGCCCACGACCAGCCCGTCTCATAGCCCACGCTCCCGACCAAATGATCGCTGCCAGCTTGCTGTGAGCCATCGTTTACTCGGGTTGCCTCGACACTGACACCCCAAGTTTTGCCTTGCTTAGCGCTATTTACCGGGTTAAATGAGCGGCCACGCAGCAGTGTAATGTTCTGCAAGACCACGCTGTCCAGCTGTTTATTGTTACTGTTGTCATCATTATCATAAAAGCGTAGCGTCGCTGCCAGCCCTTCTAAATTAAAAAACTGTGAAAACCCAGTGGTACGATCAAGGGTGTCATGAAAACCTGCACGCACACCCACATCGATATAGTTATTGTCACCGCGTTGTCCGACACCAATCTGCGCCATTTGCAATGGATGTCTATCTATTGGGTTATTGTTCGAAGCGACGATAGGCAGGTTGCGTATGGTTTGACCATCTGCTGACATACTGGATGCTGGATTGCGCTCTGCAGATTTGATCTCTTGGGCTGCCTCTTTAGGCAATGGCTGATAACCTAGCTTAGCGGCGACCTTGGCTTGATTGAGCGCGGCTTGACGCACAGTATCATCAGCTGGCGTATAACTAGGGTTTGCCAGTAAGTCTTCTTCATTAAGCAGCTGAATGACGTCAGAAGGTACGACGGCATAAGGCAGTCGGCTTAATAAATGCTGCTGTGGGCGTACGACGTCGATAAGACGTAAAACCTCAGAGGCGCAATTATCGGTGGTGAAGTAATACGGTAACTCTAACCCTTTGGTCTCCCAAACATGCAACATGATTTGCTGCACCTCGCTTGGGGTCAAATTCAACTGATACGTCCACGCATCACGCTCATCGTCTTTGAGATACTTCGCCAGCTTTTCTGGATAAGGATCGATTTCGATGGCGTTATCATAGCCACCTGTCATAGATTTGAAAGCATAAATCAAAAAGCTGTCGTCTGGATCACCATCGACCGTATAATTCAGCGCGTAGGCATGATGAATCTGACTGGGATCAGCCACACTGGCCTTTGAGTCAATACGCAATAAAGTATGGGCAAAGGCTGATATAGGATTGTCCAAATACTCTTCGGCAAACATAATAGACAGCTGCTCGGGCGCTAGTGTTTGCATCCACTCATTCAGCTCTGGACACTCAGCTTGCCAGTTTGTCTTATCAATATTTAGCGTATCAGTCAGCCATTGAACGCGCGCTGGGAAACGACAGAGCACCGAGTTATTAGCGGTATTGTTTTTAATCGCTGTGTTTTTTTTAACGGTCGTGTTAGGCGTCGGCGCTAATTCTTCAGCAAGGGCGACCAGCAACGCATCAAGCTCTGCACCTGAGTCTTGTTGACCTTTTTCACTCAAAAAGAAGCTAGCATCCTCAACGAGACTTGTGTCTTTTTTCTTACCAATTAAGTTTTTTTGATCATCAAAGAAGTACAATAAACGTCGCCATGTCGTATGCTGAGCTAGGTTTTCTGTTTTTGCCTTCTCGCGCCACGATGCTAGCAGCTGCTCGGCAGTAATGTTGGTAATACTACTGACGTTATTATCGACACCGCTAGTAGTTTTATTGGTGCGTGGCTGATCAGTGACATCTTTATTTGAGGTGCTATTTGGCTTGATGTTATTATCTAGCTCAGCATCAGCGTTGTTATCCAACGCTAACGCGCCTGTGGTCACAAGCTCTGCTGGCGTTGGCAAAAATGCCTGCGCTTGTGCCGTCAGCAACAGACCTGCAACCATTAATGGTAAACGCGCGCGCCTGCTCATCTTCGTTGGCGTATAATCTGTCGTCAACAGGTTGGAGTGCACCACAAGGTTTGAATATATAGACATGAGTAATATCTCGCACTGTAAGAGCCATACGCTTATCGCGTTATTGGGTCTATCTAATCGTCAAAAGAAGGTTATGATTAGCTGTTTTTTAAAAAATTTCGCTATTAATTAATAAAAAATTGGTAATCACGAGTATTTGCTACGCACTTATTAACCCCATAATAAAAGAGAGCACTTATGTCCATGACACCGCCAATGACTATCAAAGACGGGCGCTTATCCTCAGCCACTTGGCTTATGTCGCCGAACTATAATAAACGACCCGACAACCTGACTATTGACACCATTATCATTCACAATATTAGCCTACCACCGAATGAGTTTGGCGTCTGCGGCAGTGATGGTGTTCATTATGTAAAAGCATTATTTACCAATCAATTAGACTGGGATGCGCATCCTTATTTTCAAACCATTCAGGGCGCAGAGGTCTCAGCACATCTATTTATAGAACGTGATGGTGCTATCACACAGTTTGTAAACTTTGCCGAGCGCGCATGGCATGCAGGCAGATCTAGCTATCTTGGCCGTCCTGAATGTAATGATTATAGCATTGGCATCGAGCTGGAAGGGTCAGATTTTGTGTCCTTTACCTCTGTGCAATATGACACACTTGCAGCCGTTATCGCTGCACTATATGACGCCTACCCCAAAACCCGCCGCCACCTAACGGGTCATAGTGATATCGCGCCGGGTCGAAAGACAGACCCTGGCGATTACTTTGACTGGCCAAAGTTACGTGCGCTGGTAGGAAAAAACCTTACGGACTAGGCGTGTCCTCAATTCAACTGATAGCGATCTAAATGGGCTAAAAATGGTTAAATCTTGCCAATCATCGTTAAATAGCTAGGCAATATTTCGATATTATCCTTGTTTAACTACAGTTTACCTCACTTTTATCACCATTTTTAAAATGAGGACACGCCCTAGCTTATATAAGAATCCTGAACTAATTCCACATTCAATCCATTTATCTCGATTATGAAAATGCTATAATCCGTCAGTTTTTTGATAACAGCAACTCAGCAAACAATCATCAGTAAACAACCAGCAGTAAACAACTTAGCAAAATAGGGTCTCATGGCAAAAAGTCGGTTATTTCGCTCAACCATGGTCGTCAGCAGCATGACCATGCTGTCCCGTATCTTAGGTCTGGTACGCGATGTCGTATTATTAGGGGTGTTTGGTGCAGGTGGTCTGATGGATGCCTTTTTGGTCGCCTTTAAGATACCTAACTTTTTGCGCCGTCTGTTTGCTGAAGGCGCCTTTAGCCAAGCTTTCGTGCCAGTACTGTCCGAATACAAAGAAAAATATAGCTTACAACAGGTACAGATATTAGTCAGTCGTACCTCAGGCGCCCTGTTGTTGATTCTATCCATGCTCACTGTGGTCGTCATTTTGATGGCGCCGTGGGTAGTGACTTTATTTGCTCCTGGATTTGCTGATCAACCTGGTAAATTTGCCATCACCGCCGAGCTGCTGCGTCTTACCTTTCCCTATTTATTATTTATTTCTATGACCGCTTTTGCTAGCGGTATTCTGCAAAGCTACGGGCGTTTTGCTGCGCCCGCTTTTGCACCGGTACTGTTGAATTTATGTATGATTGGCGGCGCATTAATTTTTGCCCCTATGTTCGATACACCGATTATGGCGCTTGGTTATGCCGTTGCAATCGCCGGTTTGCTACAGTTTCTCATACAGCTGCCGCAGTTATGGCAACAAAAGCTGCTGGTCGCGCCTAAGATTGATTTTCAGCACGAAGGCGTTAAACGTATCTTGAAGCTGATGCTGCCTGCTATCTTTGGTGTCTCTGTCACTCAGATCAATCTGCTCCTCAATACTATTTTTGCCTCATTAATGATTGGCGGATCAGTCTCTTGGCTTTATGCGGCAGAACGTATGAGCGAGCTGCCGTTAGGACTGATTGGCGTAGCGATTGGTACAGTCATTTTGCCAAGCTTATCAAAGAGTGAAGCGCAAAAGGATGATGTTAGCTTTAAAAAGACCATTGATTGGGCGGCACGTTTAATCATATTGGTGGGTGTGCCCGCATCAGCCGCCCTATTTATCTTGGCTGATGTGCTGATGCAAGCGCTGTTCTTGCGTGGTGAATTTACCTTGCGTGATGCGCAAATGAGTTCGCTGGCGTTACGCAGTATGGCCGGTGGGATTTTAGGCTTTATGCTCATTAAAATATTTGCGCCCGCATTTTTTGCCCGTCAAGACACTAGAACGCCAGTAAAAATCGGTATCATATCGGTCTTTGCCAATATGGTTTTTAGTGTGATCTTTATCGGGATATTCTACTTTTTAGAGATACCTCTGCATGGTGGTCTTGCCCTTGCGACCACAGGAGCGGCCTTCGTAAACGCGGGCTTATTATATTATTTCTTACATAAGCGCGATATTTTCCGTTTTGGCAACCATTGGAAAAAGCTGTTTGCCCAGTTTGCAATCTCTACCGCCTCTATGGTTGCCATCCTTTATATCATGTTGCCCTACTTCCCAGCCGACGAGGCTCAGTGGCGACGTATCGCGGCTCTGCTCATTATGTGTGCAGTAGGTGCTTTGGTTTATGGGGTGGTATTACTAGCAACAGGCTTCCGTCCACGTCAGCTAAAGCATGGCTAATTTATCTGTGAATGTTGAATAAATGACTTACTAAACCAAAACAAGCTTAATATGAGAATTGACAGTGAATGCCGCTGATAGTTGCCATAATTGTTTATTGATAAATAAATAAAATCTGAGGGTTACTATGACAATCAAGCATTCGATGCTGCAACGCTTACCAATGCTAATAACCGCTAGTGTATTGAGCACTGGATTGCTCATCAGTGGTTGTAGCAACAACGATAATGTAGAAACAGATGGCGCAAACACAGCAAGCGATACAGCCGCCATCGCTGACAACCCTGAAATCGATGCAGCCAATCAAACGGCAGGCGTTGATACGAAGAGCACGGTTGCAGGCGAGCAAATGACTGATAGCGCTGAAGACGAAACAGCTATTGACAGTGACAATATTAACCCTGTGATAAGCGCAGATAAAGAAAACGCCAAGCAGCCAAGCTTAGTCACTAACCCGACTCAATCTGGTACGCCAGAAGACACGGTTAAGCAAGCATTAGATAGCTTATATCAAGGTGACGTGAAAAAATCAGCCGGATACTATAAAGTAGACATGGCAAACTTTGAAGCAGAGCTTGCTAAGACGCAATCTGCTTTTCAGCAAACCGTCGATGGCGTTACTATCCTTGATACGACATATAATGCTAATAAAACTCGTGCAACCATCACTGGTGAGCTGATGCTAAAGGGTCAGAGTGAGCCCGCACCCTTGACTTATGAATTGCAAAAAATAGCGGGGCAATGGAAAATTTTGGGTTAAGACGCCACCCTGTATTCTTCCATGAGCAATTTAGAAAAAACCACTTTTTTAAAGTGGCTTTTTTGGCAATACTTTATCTCAATCTCACAACAATTCATCTGCTGTCACTGCTTTACCTAGCATCACGACATCAGCGATAAACCCTTCCATATCGCAAACTTTTGGCATGTAGCCCCACTGCTCAAAACCAAACTTACGGAACAGTCCTAAGCTTGGCTGATTATGGGCGAACACAAGGGCGACGATATTGTTAATACCGAGGCTTGGCGCTTGTGTCACCATCCAGCGCATCAGCGAGCTACCCAAGCCCTGCCCATGATAGTCCTGATGCAGATAAATACTAATTTCGCTGCTGATATGATAGGCCATACGTGCGTACAGATCACTATAGCTGCCCCACGCCACTATCGGCGCTGACGCTGTTTGCTCTGCGCTTTCGCCAGCCGTCGCCACTGCTCTCACGACATAAATAGGTCGAGTAGCACTATTTAAATGCTCATCAAACCAAGCCTCGCGCTCTTCACAAGTCACGTGTGTCAGATTGGCCGTTGCTTGTTTGCCCGCGATGCTTTGATTATAAATAGCCAAAATCTCTGATAAATCGTTCTGACTTGCACGCTCGACAACGAACGAATCGTTTAGATTATATTTTGATGAAATAGGCGGTATAGTAGTCAGGGCAACGTCAGTCATAATATCTCCATCGTTAATGGCGTGGTTGGTAATAGCTGCTGGTAAGTGACAACCATTAAGTGCTGTCCATCTGCAATAATGTTGGTAAATGAACTATCTATTTAATTGATACAGCAGTGATAAATAATGATACTTATCGCCTCTTACTTCGATTATGGAAGGACTATAGGATGTTAGTAGGGCTATTTTACTTTATAATGGCTGCTTTTAGACACATCGATTTTTAGTATAGGTGTGTTTTTTCGTTTTTTATCTGGTCTTATCATAGCTGAAAACTTATGAATACCTACTTTCTTGAGCAACTGATTGCGTCGCCGAGCGCTTTGCCTACCAACACTAGCCCGATAGACCTAGCACCTTGCGTGTTGACTATCGGTAATTTCGATGGCGTCCATCTGGGTCATCAAGCGATGCTGTCCCAAGTTCGGGAGATTGCCCAAGCACAAAACCTTGGCTCTGCCGTCATGATATTTGAGCCACAACCTCGTGAGTTTTTTGCCCCTGACACTGCCCCTGCGCGCCTGACCAATTTGGCAGAAAAACAAGCATTGCTCGCCGAATATGGTGTTGAAACTTTGATTGTAGCAGGCTTTGATTCTGATTTTCGATCGCTATCGGCCAAGGCCTTTGCGGATATTTTGGCACTGCGCTTAAACGTCAAATCCTTGGTGTTGGGTGATGACTTTAAATTTGGTCATGACCGTACTGGCGACAGTCAGTTTTTGCGGGATTATGGCTTAGATGTGACCAACCTACATACGGTTACTGATCGTAGTGAAAAAGCGGCACGTATTAGCTCCACTCGCGTTCGCGACTTATTATTGGCTGGCGACCTTGACGCTGCTAATGCGCTACTTGGTCGCGATTATGCCATGACAGGATTGGTAGTCGGCGGTGATAAAATCGGTCGCACTATGGACTTCCCTACGGCGAATATTGACTTAAAACGCTTAAAGCCAGCCTTACATGGTATATTTGCCGTCGATGTGGTGAGTCTAGATGATGATGGCGAAGTCATCACCAATGGTTTGACTGCACAAGCAACTGATGGAAAAATAGGCGTGGCAGGCTTGCGTCCGCATAGCTTATTTGGCACCGCCAGCATTGGTATCAGACCTTCTATTGATAAAGAGCATAACTGGCGTTTGGAAGTGCACTTTCCAGAGTTGCAAGCGGATTTGTATGACCTAACTCTACAGGTACGCTTTTTACATTACCTACATGGTGAACGTCATTATGATGGCTTAGAGGCGCTAAAAGTCGGTATCCATAACGATGTAAAAGCGTTACTCGAATGGCGAGCCAAGCAGCCTAGTTAGCATCTTAACTAAAATTATTATAATTGAGATATAGAACAGCAAAAACCCACAATTTTAAATTTATAGAATTGTGGGTTTTTTAATCGACTTATTATTTGTTTTTAAACTTATAGTCAAAATATCCTAAAAACGCGACGGTATTGCTGATTTTATGCGTCTGGATGCATCCGCACATTTAGCTCATCAATAGTCTCAACCCATGCAGCATCTTGCGTCCACTCTTCTTGTAAAAACATCCGTTGACTGTCATTCCAGACATCAGATTTTATCAACTCTTCGTTTTTAGTCAGTTGATGCTTCTCAATAAAACTACTAATCGCTTCGTCAGAGCTATCTAGTCCTAATTGGGCGAATAACTCATTCATACTATATTCAGGTTCACCTAGCATACTTTTTCTCCTTAAATACTACCAGTTTAATTGTCTTTATTATTTAGAATACACCACTTCATTGTAGCAAGCTTGAGACTAATAGCTGTTAATCAACGTTTAGCTAACGTTAGCAATTGTATTGATGGTTACTCAAGACATAAAAAAGCCCTCTAATGACAGAAGGCTTCTCTCTATACTACTTTTAATATTACTGTATCAATAGATTATCTGCTTATGGTAGCAAATGTGATACTGCATCACGCTCTTCGCTAAGCTCTTGTTCAGTGGCTGCCATCTTCTCTTTTGAGAAATCCGATGACACGTCAACGCCGTCTACGATAGACCAGTCGCCGTTAGCACAGGTCACTGGGAATGAGTAGATCAAGCCTTCAGCAATACCGTATTCGCCGTTTGAGTAAACGCCCATAGAGACCCAATCATTCTCATCGCTACCTAGCGCCCATGTACGTACATGGGCAATGGCTGCGTTGGCCGCAGAAGCAGCAGATGATGCACCGCGAGCTTTAATGATTGCAGCGCCGCGTTGTTGTACTTCTGGGATATAAGTACCTTCGTACCACTCACGATCGACTAAATCTAGTGCTGGCTTGCCGTTTACAGTTGCAGCCGTTAGATCTGGATACTGAGTTGATGAATGGTTACCCCAAATGATCATTTTTTTCACGTCATTAACGGTGCTGTCCGTTTTGCCAGCCAACTGTGCCATCGCACGGTTATGATCTAGGCGAGTCATAGCCGTAAAATTACGTGGATCTAAATCTGGTGCATTACGCTGAGCGATAAGCGCATTGGTGTTCGCAGGGTTGCCGACGACCAATACTTTTACATCACGGCTAGCAACGTCGTTCAGTGCTTTACCTTGCGCTGAGAAAATCGCAGCATTGGCTTCTAGCAAATCTTTACGTTCCATACCTGGGCCACGCGGACGTGAACCGACTAGCAGAGCATAGTCAACATCTTTGAATGCAACGGTCGCATCATCAGTTTGAACGATACCGGCCAATAATGGAAATGCACAGTCTTCTAATTCCATGACCACACCCTTTAGGGCGTCAAGTGCTGGGGCGATTTCAAGCAATTGCAAAATAACTGGCTGATCTTTACCTAGCATCTCACCAGAGGCAATACGAAATAACATAGCATAGCTGATATTACCAGCGGCACCAGTGACGGCAACACGTAAAGGCTGTTTCATTGACATTGAATACTCCCTAATTATAGATTAGATAATTCACGATTCTAATGAATAGTTCTGATTAATGATTCTAATGGATGGTTCTGATTGATGAATATCGTTTGAGATAGCGATCTGCTCACTGTATATAGCAGTCATAAACCGATAGCTAGTGTAGCACCTCAGCCTATTAATCGTCTAGAGAAAGCAAGAAGGCTATGCACGACTATATTGTTACATTTTATACGGGTAGCAAGACAAAGCTGATAACAAAGCCTTTGGTATAAAGGTTTAAGAATAAAGAGAAGGGGATAAAAAAAACAGTGTTAGCAACAATAATTTAAGAGCAATCCTGTTTGTAAATTAACACATATCAATCAATTAGCCGTCGCAAAGGACGTTACTTACCACCTGAAATAATGAACTTTTTGCCGCAATTGTCTACTACCTCATTACAGCTACCAAATTCGCTACCTTCATAGCAAACGTGGACATCGGTCAATATTGTCTGACGTCGACTGCCCGCTTGGCAAATTAAGTCGATGCTAGAAGCTGGCATACCACTATTAAGGCGGGTCATCTGCCCAATAAAACGTGATTTTGAGACGGTATAACTGTTGCCCGTATTCAGCTCGTTAGGCAGTTTTAGAGCGCTGGCATAGTTGGTGATTTGGCGAAAATAATTGCTGGCACTCAATGGACTACAGGCACCATAATGTTGCCATACTTGGCTACGTACCGTGGTGTCTGGCATGATGCGATTGACAACTTTTAGCTGCAATGGGGTCAGACGTGGCTCGGCACCACGCCCGCAGCGCTCGCCATAACCCATATCCAGACCTGATACGGTTAACGAATAACCCTCTAAACATTGACGCATACGCGCTCGTGTTGGCTGCAAGCTACACAGTGCCGGTGTCATCTCAATCATCAGTACCCGCTGCCCGCTTTTAACAGCGCTGGCCGCATGAGCTGGCATCAGCATCGCGCTTTGTAGCACTAGCAAGGCAGTACCGCTCATCGCCGTATACCCTTTATCCTTACACTTTCTACTTATCGCAGGCTTTTTGCTTACTGCATCGTCGTTCAACAATGCAGATGACTTAATCGGCGTTGATGTCGACAGCACATCCACCCGCGTCTGATCCGGTAACTGACGATTAGTTTGCGATAATCTAGCGTGCACTGACATAGTCAGATTGAAATATTTTTTGATCATAAGGGATTAAGGCATCTAGCAATGATAAAAGAGTGGGTAAGCTTGGATAAAAGTAATTAAAGTAGCAATATTCATCAAACCAAGCTAAAAATAAACCAACAAAAAATACGGACACTAACTAAAGCAATGGTAGCAAAATGCTTTTTTTAATCTATAGCAGAAACGTAAACATCACTTAAGTGTCGCTTAAACAGAAGAAGTAGCATGAAAACTGCTTAGAAGACAAACAACTATGGGGAATGAAAAGTAATATCGAACCATCACGCACTGCTGATATCAATTTTTCTTGCTTGCTGTGCCTGCGCAGACGGAGGCGACAAAAAATTGATATCAGCAATAGCGTCGCGTTTTTAGGATGTTTTGACTATGCCTTGCAGAAGAACAACTGATTGGTGCAAATACAATTTGTATTTAAAAATAAATCGGTAAAAAAAAGAAACCATTAACAGTTTATCGTTAATGGTTTCTTTTTTGCTAAGTGAGCACTTTAGAATGCAGCAGGAATCGTTCCCATGCGTTGACTAATAGGCTGACTACGACCCAATAAGCTACTATAAATAGTGGCGTTTTCCATGACATGCTTCACATAATTGCGCGTTTCCGGAAAAGCAATTGACTCAACGTATTGGTCAGCATCGAGTGAACCATAAACTGGCTGCCAGCGCTTGGCATTATTAGGACCTGCATTATAGCCGGCTGTTGCCAGTACTGGCTGATAGTTTAATTTGCCCAAGATATCACCCATATACCAAGTCCCATAACGGATATTGGTATCGCCACTGTTAGCGCGACTGGCACTATAAGTCTCACCTAAATTACGGGCGATATATTTTGCTGTATCAGGCATGACTTGCATCAACCCACTGGCACCAACACCTGAGCGCGCTGAGGCTACAAATCGACTCTCTTGACGCATGATGCCATAAGCCCATGCCGGATCAATCCCCGCTGATTGGCTGTAGCGAACGACGGCATCTTGGTGCGGCATCGGATGCGATAAAGCCAAGCTGTCGACTCTGTCAGTATTGTCCACAGCATAAATTGCTCGATCGAGCCAGCCCATGTCATGTGCCAAGCTCGCCGCAGCGATAATCAAATTATCATCACGATTGTCACGTGCTTGCTTGACAGCCCAATTCCATTCACGATTGGCATAGGCACGACTGGCATCAGCATTGTATAAAGCAAACGCCCGAGCGAAGTTAGCGTTTTGCATGACGCGTGCACGATCGGCAGTACTGACATTTGGCAAGTTGCTACCACCCAAACGACTGGCATCAAAACGTTGACCGGCTTTGTCTTTTGCCATTAAGCCGTAATACTCATTACTTTTTGCCAAATTCTGATACATCTTCTTAGCGGTATTGCGCTTGTTAGCATCGCTTGATTGCTCATAAGCACGTGCCAACCAATATTGCCATTGATTGCCTTTTTGCGTTTCACTGTCCATGTGAGCGATGGCCTCGACCACATCATCCCAACGCCCAAAGCGAATGGCCGCCATGGCGTAGTCTTCGGCTTCTTCAAAGTTAAAGTCATCGTCTAAGCTACTACGGAACCAATCAACCGCCTCAGCATTAAAGCCATCATCGGTATTATGGTTCATACGTTGCACCCCAAGGGTACGATACGCATAGCGACGCGTCTCATCATTTAACAATCTCGCTGAACGCTGATTGTCTTGCTTGATATCAAAATCTAGCTGCAACGCGGCTTCACGATAAGATTTATCTGCTAGGCGACCCATCGCATATAAGTACAAGTATTGATTGGTTTGACTGTTTGGCTCACGGGTAAAACGGGTAAAAAATGAAGACGGGCTCAGCTGAATCTCACTGAGTGCAGAATAAGGAATAGGCGTGCCCAGACGTGACGACAACGCCATGATATCGCCCGTTTTACCCTTACGTAGCATGCGCTTCAGGCGTGCCGCTCGATCTTGATTGCTAATCATAGGGTTGTTGTTCATCTCCATCGCCAGCTGATCACACAAGGCGGGTTGCTTTTTGGTCGTCAGCCAAACATCCGGCTTGGCTGCCATGGCGCGCATGGTATCGCCACCATTATTAAACCCAAGCGCAACGGCGCACTTCTCACTGGCATCGGCATTGGTGATCAAATTTGCCACTTGGCGTACTGAGGCATAATCATTAGAGCCTGCTTTGGTTTCCGCAAAATCAGCCACGAGCTTTTCGGCCATGACCGTATCTGGATATTGACGCACAAACTGCGACACTGCTGCCGAGCTTTGGGAATTTAGATCTAAATTCATCCGCCAGTAAGTCGGATACATCGCAAACAAACCGCCACTCATCATTTGCTCATAATTATAGAGCGCACTGACATCACCACGATCGGCGGCGATGGCTGCTGCCGTGAATGAGTCAATACTGCTGTCTTGCTGATAAGTGCCGTAAGATACTGGCTCAGCACACGCCACCTGAGACAAACCTAAGGCGCCCATTGCCGTGGCGACACTCAGCGCTCCAATGCGCAGCGATCTGGTATTCATAGGACTGGCTTGCTCGCTAGTCTTGGCTGTGGGTATGGCATTGACGTCATAACTGTCGCTATGGTTACGTTTGGCAGCGCGGCGCTTTGTCATACTTACTCTCTTTATCATCGTAGTGGTATTTAATCGTTGGCTTGTCGGTGCTTATCTTTGTTGAGGAAATGTTTTATCAAGAATAATGTTTTGTCGAGGACACTCTTAGAATAGGCTCATCATACTATAGTTGTTTAACTTTCAACCAGCATCCTTACCATTTGTTAATAATTAGGACAGCAGCACGAAACATAAAAGTGATAGAAGCATAAAAATGATAATAGTATGGCTAACTCGTAGAGATAAACAATAAAATTTTCCATAATAAGACAAATTAGCTGCGCCTTACCAATATCCACTACTTACGGTAGTAATATTGATCCGCCTTAGCACTAATTTATGCATGCCTACCTTTAGCATCAACAACAGTACAAGCTAAATACTTTATGAAAGGTTAGCGATTTTCAATCTCTGCTCTATTATTGATAAGCAATTGATACTATTATGAATAATTTATCCTGATTATAATCGAAAGCACACGCTTACTTTTCACATTGGCACAGGGTTGTGATAAAATACGCCACCTGTTAATCGCTTACCCCGCTACATTTTAGTCAATCATGGACTTATCCTTATGAGTGTTACTGTATTTAATCCCCGCATTAATGACGCTGCCGTTGCTGAGACGACTGTCACCGCGCCTGCTGTCACTGCACTCAACGAGCCAAGTTCAGCCCAAACGCCTGTCAATAAAGCGCCGACTAAAAAGGTGTTTGTCACCACGCAGGGCTGTCAGATGAATGTCTATGACTCTGGCAAAATGCTCGACGTGCTGGGTGATTCACACGGTATGGAAGTGACGCACGATATCGACGAAGCCGATGTGCTGCTAATGAACACCTGCTCCATTCGTGAAAAAGCGCAAGAAAAAGTCTTTTCAGAATTAGGTCGCTGGCGCAAGTTAAAAGAAAAACGTCCTGACCTCGTGATCGGTGTCGGCGGCTGTGTGGCCTCGCAAGAAGGCGATAACATTCAAAAGCGCGCACCTTATGTCGATATGGTTTTTGGCCCACAAACCTTGCATCGTTTGCCTGAACTCTATGATCAATCAAACGAGCAACGTGAAATTGCGCCTAAGAATCGTATCGGTACGGTAGATGTATCCTTCCCTAGTATCGAGAAGTTTGACTTTTTACCTGAGCCGCGCGTTGAAGGCTATAAGGCCTTTGTATCCATTATGGAAGGCTGCTCAAAGTATTGTTCATTCTGCGTTGTTCCTTATACGCGCGGTGAAGAGTTATCGCGTCCACTGGATGATGTATTAGCAGAGATTGACAGCTTAGCTGAGCAAGGCGTGCGTGAAATCAATCTATTGGGTCAAAACGTCAACGGCTATCGCGGTCAAAAAGACGATGGCAGTATTTGCCGTTTCGCTGAATTATTACACTATGTCTCACATGTCGATGGTGTCGAGCGCATTCGCTATACCACCAGTCATCCGCTAGAGTTCACTGATGACATCATTGACGCTTATGCCAAATTACCAGAGCTGGTATCGCACTTGCATCTACCGGTTCAAAGTGGCTCAAACGCTATCTTGGCGGCAATGAAACGTAACCATACTATTGACGTTTATATCAATCAGATCAATAAGCTTAAAGCCATTCGTCCTGATATCCATTTGTCGAGTGACTTTATTATTGGTTTCCCCGGTGAGACTGAGCAAGACTTCCAAGATACGTTGAACTTAGCAAAAGAGTTAAATTTCGATCACTCTTACAGCTTTATCTATTCGAAACGTCCGGGTACGCCAGCAGCAGAATTACCCGATGATGTGAGCTTCAAGACTAAAAAAGAGCGCTTGGCTGAATTCCAAAAAGTCATCATCGACTCAACGCTCGCCAAAACCCATGAAATGGTTGGCACTACTACTCGCGTATTGGTTGAGCAAGTCGCCAATCGTCATCCTGATTGCTTAATCGGTACGGCGGATAATACACGTACGGTCATGTTCCCTTATGACGTTGATACAATGGATGAAATGTTGGGTAAAATCGTGAGCGTACGTATTACTGACTTTGTGAGTCCGCATATGGTGAAAGGTGAGCTAGTCGAGGTATTGGCTTAAATTTTTAGAAAAATTGAATGAATGAAAAAGCCGTTCTCTATTTAATAGTGAACGGCTTTTTTATGAGTAAGCCCAAGGCCTGTTAAATTACTGACAAAGACCTTTAAGCCATAAAACTATTCAACACTTCAGCCAACAAAGCCACGGCAATTAAGAGAAAGATTACCCCACACGCACGATTTAACCACGCCAAGCGATTACTCACATTGAGCCAACTTGCCAGCTTTTTACCACCTAAGGTATAAATAATCTGCCAAATTGTCTCACTCAAAAACAACCCTACCGTCAATAGAATATATTGTGGCCATAGCGGCGCGCTGAAATTAATGAATTTAGGAAAGAAAGCGGCAAAGAACAAAATAGCTTTAGGGTTAGACAGCGATACCCAAATACCCGTACGAAACAAGGTAGTATTACTTGGCGATACTCTAACTGCTGCACTAGAAAGGGAGCGTGGCTGCGGCGTATTTTTATCATTAACAGACTCAATCGTATCAGGATAGTCAGCCGCCACTTCTTCGCCCATTTCGCGAGCATCATTCATCAAGCTGCCCTCGCCTGCATCACGCCAAGAGCTAATACCCAAGTAGATTAAATATACAGCGCCGACGGCTTTAATCACTGTCAGCAACCAAGGTGATTGGCGACTGATCACATCCAATCCAAGCAACGTAGAAAGTAGCAGAATGAACAAACCGAGGCTTAACCCTGCCAGCGTCCATAGCGTCCGCTTCACGCCGTAGTTCATACCATATTGAAACGCTAAGAGCATGTTGGGACCAGGGGTCGCCGAGATAAAAAACGTACTTGCAAAAAATACCGCAAACAGATGCCAAGACATCGACCAACCCCTACTCTTTTATTTAGAATAAATTAAATACGCGAAAAAATTAAAAAAATAAACACCGCCATAAAGACGGTGTATTTTATGCTAGCTCGCGACTTACTGATAATAGAAAAAAGCTGTTTCTGATTTAATCCATCAGTTGACTGTGCAGCTGTCTAATAACTTCTGTAAAAACCCATCACAACGCGCAATTTCACTCAGTTCAACGTATTCATCAGCTTTGTGCGCCTGCTCAATACTACCAGGACCACAGATGATCGTTGGGATACCACTATTGGTAAACTGACCACCCTCAGTCGCATAAGCCACTTTATGACGTTGGTCGTCTCCTGTCAGTGCTGCTATTAACGCTTGTAGCTCAGCGCTGTCGCTATCGGTCATTGCTGGTACGCTTTCTTCTTGCATCAGCTCAATACCCGTCTCCGGCGCGCGTGCTTGCATTTGTGCGCTGAGCTCTGTAACCTTCGCCTGAATCGGCGCAAGGATATCGTCTTGGGTCATGTGCGGCAGATTGCGATAGTCAAAGGTAAACTCGCATAGATTGGGGACAATATTGGTCGCCGTGCCACCTTTTATTGTGCCTACAGACAGTGTCGAATAAGGCACATCAAACAGTGCATCATTATCACTACGATGACTGATCTCTTCCGCTAAGGTATCAACATAACCGATCAAACGACTGGCATAGCTGATAGCGTTGACGCCCTGTGCAGTCAATGACGAATGCGCAGACTTGCCATGCACACGGCAACGATAAACCGCGATGCCTTTATGTGCCACCACCATCGTCATCTTGGTCGGCTCGCCAACGATACAATAATCAGGGGTGATACCCCGTGCTTTTAAATCTGCCAATATTAATGGTGCACCCAAACAGCCTACTTCTTCATCAAATGATAAAGCCAAATGTAATGGACGACGTAGCTGACCATTTTTAGATAGTTTTACCGCTTGTGGCAATAAAGTTAATGCACAGGCGATGAAGCCTTTCATATCACAAGCGCCGCGTCCGTATAGCTTGTCGCCACGTATCGTCGCGGTGAACGGCTCGGACGTCCATTCTTGCCCATCGACTGGCACGACATCAGTATGACCAGATAGCACGAGACCGTGATTGACTTCGTCAGCGTTTGCCCCTGCTGGCACAGTAACGAACAGATTGGCTTTATTTTTGGCTTCATTAAAGGTCAAGTCTACTGTTAAGCCCAATTGCTCATAGTAAGCTTGCACATCTTCAATTAATGCTAAGTTTGAATACCGACTGACGGTATCAAAGCCAATTAAGCGCGTTAGCCAATCAATACTTTGGGTGGGATAAGCAGTAGTTGCCAAGGTTTGTCTGTTATTATCAGTGCTATTATTATCGATGCTGTTCTTTATAGTCATAAAACATCCTTATTACGGTATAAAATAAAAGAGCTACCCTCTTTGCAATGAGCGACGCTGTAACGCTTTGACTTCTTCATCCAAGCCTGCAATCGGACCTTCTACTGGTACGTTTGGCGTAATTTCTTGAATACTCAATGAGTTGATGGGCGATGTTGAGGTCACGCCCATCTCCTCCATCCATTTTCCTAACTGCTTTGAGGAGCTAACGTAGACGATACGACCAAGACCTGCCCATGCATGAGCCGCCGAGCACATGGCACAATGCTCACCTGAGGTATAAACCACGGCTTTGGCACGCGCATCCGCTGTCATGTTTTGCGCGGCCCATTGTGCAACAGCAATTTCAGGATGATAAGTCGCGTCGACCGAATTAGCACGGTTACGATCTTCGCGTAATACCTGACCATCACTATCGACCAATACGCTACCAAAAGGTTTATCACCCGCTTCTAGCGCTTCGGCTGCAAGCGCCACACAGCGACGCAAATGCTGCATATCATGGTCAGTTATCATCTCAGACTCCTCTTTATTCTTTTACCGCAACACATCATTTGTATTGCCAATCACATCACTTATGATGGATGATTTTGATTCATAATATCAACGACTGGCGGCATTGGTTTTGGCTTAGTATTAGAAGCCTTACCTTCAGCTTGTAGCTCTTTGGTGGTTTTGGCATCGATAGCCAGTCCCGAAATCAGCGCAATATCTTTGACAGGCTTACGCTGGCGGGTGGCAAAGCTCACTGGTACCATACGCGCAAACTCATAGATATGCAGATAAGACTCTTCACCACCTTCAAAGTCTTCGTCATCTTCTAAACGAATCCCGCCGATTTTAGCCAAATCCGATAGCATCTCGTTTTCTTCGCCACTCAGACGGCAGTCAGTAATACCAAAACCCGTCATAAAGCCATTCGCCCACTGTTTCAGTGCCATCACGCGCTCGTACAAGTCATGTTCATCATCTGGTACCAGCGGCGTATACGAATAAGCGTCGTCTTTGTCTTTTAACTGAAACACGGTGTCCTCTGCTTCTTCAGTCAACAAGGTTAGTGCTTCATCAGGCAATGGCGCAAAACTCAGCTCCTCAAACACCTTGGCCCATACCTTTTCATCAGGTGCATCGCAAGCGGTCATCAGTCCCGTCATTAAGCCGTGTACCTCACTGATAGACACGTCAGTCCAATCGTCAAACGCGGCCAGCCATGTATTCCAGCCAGAGATATTATCATTCATAATAGATGTCCTAGTAATTGATTAGTAGTGTTAAATAGAAACAGATGCCGCGCACTATCATTAATAAAGCGGCGGCTGATAGAAGTTACGAAACAAAGCGGCATACAATTACTTTGTTGATATAGATATTATGCGGTCACCTATGGCATTATTAAACGCAGAGAACAAAATTCATTCACGCTTACTTGTTAAGGATAAAAACTGACTATGTATGATCAACTTAGAATATTAGAAAAAATGATACTCGACATCAAAAAACAGTATCAGCTTGTCAGTGCTGAACTTAGCAGCCTCAAACAACACCCTGTTACCGATCCCAAAGAACTTACCGCACTGCAGAGCAAGCTGGATAGCAGTTATACAGAACGTGACGGTGCCAAAAAACAGCTGAACGATCTCGATAAGCGCTATCAAAATCTGGCAGAGGCCCATCATATGATCGGTGAAGAGCAAGATAAACTGCAAAAGCAAATCAGCCAATTACAACAAGAAAACAGCGAGCTGCTACAGCATAATAATGAATTAAAGCAGCAGTACAGCGATATCAAACAGCAAAACAGCGACTTACAAAAGAAGAATCAGTTGGCCGCTGAACGGACGCAAGTGGTGTTAAAACGCTTAACCCGTATCGATCAAGCAGAAGGTTGATACATAGCGGCACGAGATAGTCAGTGGTGAGTTTGGCTTAAGTCTTTTTGCTTAAATAACTTTATTATCGATAAAAGCCACGTTGACTAAGTGCCTTTATTATCAACTGTCTTAGCTATCAAGTGCTTTAGCTATTAAGTGCTTTAGTTATCAAGTACCTTCATTATTAAAAATACAGCGTTGATTAAGCCACTAGACTCACACTTATAATCTCTTATATTACTCACTTTAATGACATATATTGTAGGATTTATCATGACTGATGACCAGACCAACCCTTTAAACAAGCAAGCGCCAAACAATCCATCACAAAATAACCAACTACCAACCAATGGGCTTAAATCCCAAAGAATCGCGCCAAATACTTCAGCTGCAAATACTTCAGCTCCACAGAGCGGCGCTGCTAAACCTGCGCCTAAAACAAACAGCACTCCTGAGCCACAAATCAAAAAAGTAGATATTGCGATTGCTGGGGTGACCTATCCCATCTATTGCCCAGTGCACGAGCAAGAAGAGCTACACTCAGCCGTCTCTTATATCAATAATTATGCGCTCGACCTAAAACGCGATGCGCCAAGCCTAAGCCAAGAGAGCTTGCTAGTACTGTGCTGCTTAAATTTATACGAGAAAATTCATACTTATCAAAGAAGCGATGAAGATCGTATTCAAGGAGATAAACAGTCTGAAGCATTGCTCAATAAAATCATGAAAGATGCACACTCTATCTTGTAAGTTTGTACTGATATTAAATTAGCATTCTAAAAAGACAAGCGCTTAGCTGATGACAGCTAAGCGCTTATTTTTTGACGATAACCAGTAAACACTGCGTTAATCTGCAGAGCTATAAACCTTGCCAGCATGAAAGTCCGCTTGATGCTCGTAGTTGCAAAAGAACAGTTCTTTATTAACTTGCGGATTGCTGTCACTTGAATTACTGTCACTTGAATTACTGTCACTTGAATTACTGTCACTTGAATTACTGTCACTTAAATGACTGGCACTGTCGCTACTTGCCACCAAGTTCGGCTTAGTTTCTAAGACGCCGCGATATTCAGCCAAGCTGTTACCACAAAAATCGCAGTGACGCGGTGTGGTCACATCACCATCTTTTGGCATCATGCTTCTAGGCGCACGCGGGTACATAAACTTATAAAAGCCCCACATCACAATCCAGATAATAATTATCATCATAATAGCAGCGAACACAGCATTGCTCCTTAGAGTATGGATTAAGACTTTATAAACTTAACGCTGCAGGCTGAGCGCATAGATACGGAAGATACTGAACGAATAGATACTCAGATTGTCTTCAAACTATAGCTGCAGCTCACTAATATCAGCGACGGTTAGGAACAATGCACGAACTTGCTTAAGCAATGCCAAGCGATTGTTCTTTAGCGCCGCATCTTCACTATTGACCATGACATCAGCAAAGAACTGCGTCAACGGCTCATCTAGACTAACGAGCGTTTGCAATACTTGCGTATAGTCAGCCTGCTCCAGCATTGGCGTGACTGCCGTTTGTGCTTGCAGCACACTCGTGTACAAAGCTTGCTCGGCAGGCTCGGACAATAACGCTTCATCAACATTGTCGGCGACACTTACTTCTGATTTGGCTAAAATATTGGCGACACGTTTGTTTGAATCAGCCAACATCGACGCTTGTGGTAATGCGCTAAACGCTTGTACCGCCCGAATACGCTGATCAAAATCAAGCGGCATATGCGGATTAATCGCTTGCACTGACTGAATGGTATCGACACTAACGCCTTGCTCGGTATACATCGCCCGATAACGCGAATTTAGAAACGCCATGACTTGGGTAAAGGTATCGCCCATCTTGGCAATCTTGCTGCCATCGCTCGTGCTATAACCTTTAATCGCCTGCTCAACGAGCGCTACCAAATTAATCGGTAACTGCTTTTCAATCAAAATACGCAAGATACCAATCGCTGAGCGACGTAAGCTAAACGGATCTTTTGAGCCCGTCGGTGCTTGGTCAATCGCAAAAATACCAACGAGCGTATCTAAACGGTCGGCTAGTGCTAAGCAAATACCAATTGGCGTCTGTGGTAATACATCACCACTGAACTTGGGCAGATATTGCTCTTCTAAACTTGCGGCGACCGCTTCATGCTCATCATTCAAACGCGCATAATAGGTACCGGCGATACCTTGCAATTCGGGATATTCCCCAACCAATGAGCTTGCCAAATCGGCTTTGGACAAAATGCCCGCACGTACCGTTTCATCGATATCAATCTGCTGACCCTGCTGTTGCATCAAGGCGGCAATAAAGGCGGCAAGCTTAGCAATACGCTCAGACTTCTCCCAAATCGTACCTAGCTTGTCTTGGAATACACGAGTTTTTAGACTTTCTGTCAGCGCAAATAGTGGCTGCTTTTGATCTTGTAAGAAGAAAAATTCTGCATCGGCCAAGCGTGGACGCACGACTTTCTCATTACCTTCAATAATTTGATTGGGGTCTTTTGACTCGATATTAGTAATAAAAATAAAGTACGGTTGTAGTTTGCCTGTTTTATCCGTTAAGCAAAAATACTTTTGATCCGCTTGCATGGTCGAGATAAGCGCTTCTTGCGGTACTTGTAAAAAGCGTGCTTCAAAGCTTGCTCGTAAGGCAATCGGAAAATCAACCAAGGCAGTCACTTCATCTAACAAGTCTTGCGGCACAATAGCATCAGAATTGACTTCATCAGCCAAGGCTTTGACTTGGTTTTTGATGAGCATTTGACGCTTATCAAAATCAGCAACTACTTTTAAACCACTTAGTAATTCTTCATAGTCATTGGCATGACCAATATCGTGATAATCAGGACTGTGGAAGCGATGACCACGGGTTTGTGTGCCGGTCTGATGCCCTTGGATGGTCGCATCAATGACAGTGCTATCCTGCATCAATACCGCCCATTGTACGGGACGCACGAATTCATTGCGGCTTGCACCTGAACGCATACGCTTAGCAATGGGTAGATTATCCAGCGCCGTCTGAAAAATGGATGGCAGCAATTCAGTCGTTGCTTGACCCTGAATGGTTTGCTCATAACCGACATAATCACCTTTATCGGTGTTGATTGTTATCAGCTCACTGGCCTCAATACCCAAGCCTTTAGCAAAACCCATCGCCGCACGCGTTGGATTGCCATCAGCATCAAATGCGGCTTTAATCGCTGGACCACGTTTTTGCTCGCTACGATCCGGTTGCTTGTCGCTGATACCCTCAATTTGAAGCGCCAAACGACGCGGCGCGGCAAAGGCTTTAATATTATCGAAGCCAATTTCAGCTTCATTTAACTGCTCGGTGACACTGGCTTGTAGCGCATCACGTAAAGGTTTTAGGCTTTTTGGAGGTAGCTCTTCACACCCCAGTTCAAATAGAATAGTACTCATGGGATGCTCCTATTTATTAGTAGTTTGGTTGTTGTCAGTAGCTTGATTGTTTTCTGCACTTTCAGTTGCAGCGTCTTCTTTGGGCAAATACTTATCGAGCGCCGCTTGACGATGCGCCTCATCGGCTAATGGGAAGCCCAGCTTGGCACGCGCTTCCACATAACCAATGGCAACTTTACGCGCCAATGTACGTACACGCAGAATAAAGCGCTGACGTTCGGTCACCGAAATTGCACCGCGTGCATCCAGTAAATTAAAAGCATGTGATGCTTTTAATACCATTTCATAGGCAGGTAATGGCAACCCTTCAGCAACCAATTTATCTGCTTGCTGCTCATAAAAGTCAAACATCTGACCCATCATTGGCACATCAGCGTGCTCAAAGTTATAGGTAGACTGTTCCACTTCATTTTGATGAAAAACATCGCCATAAGTCACACGACCAAATTCACCATCTGCCCAAACCAAATCGTAAACGCTATCAACGCCTTGCACATACATCGCCAAGCGTTCAAGACCATAAGTGATTTCGCCAGTCACTGGGAAACACTCAATGCCGCCCACTTGCTGGAAGTAGGTAAACTGGGTCACTTCCATACCGTTAAGCCAAATCTCCCAACCAAGTCCCCACGCACCTAGCGTAGGCGACTCCCAGTTGTCTTCGACGAAACGCACATCATGTACCAACGGATCGATACCAATGGCTCTTAGTGAGTCCAAATATAGCTCTTGAATATTAGGTGGATTCGGCTTGAGCACTACTTGAAATTGATAATAATGCTGCAAGCGATTTGGATTGTCACCATAGCGCCCATCCGTAGGACGGCGAGATGGCTGTACATAGGCAGCATTCCAACGCTCAGGACCTAAGGAGCGCAAAAACGTCGCAGTGTGAAAAGTACCCGCACCGACTTCCATATCATAAGGCTGTAATATTACACAGCCCTTGTCGGCCCAATAATTCTGTAGGGTTAGGATTAAATCTTGAAAAGTCATCGGTTGAGAGTTTTTCGCTTCAGTTGTCATATTTTGAGTTGTCATAGTTTGGGGCATCGTCATAAAGCCACTGTGGAGTTTGTATTATGAAATAAAATATTGATAGTACTCGTATAGCCTATTCGGCAACGACTCTATTCGCCTGCTCACCTTACTAAAAAATGACTATTTTATCCATATTTACATTAACTAAATTTATCAGGCAACTGAAGAAACAACCTAGAAATATTGCATCTAGTCAAAATATACTAAAAACGTGACAGTATTGCTGATATATCGATATTACTTTTCACTCACTATATTTGCTCATCGAGCAATAAAAACATCACTAACGAGGTGATGAAGCCAACCTTAAATGGCAAAAAAATACCCAAATGCGTGAACATTTGGGCAGGAGGAAAAGTATGTCTTTGGTATCCTGATTGGTCAGGCTTTTTGTTTTTAATGGGCTCTAGCTTTGATATTAACCTTTTTGTTCTTAACGCTATTACTGATTACATTTACATTGATGATTTTACGATTGCTTTGTTAAAGACCTATTACTGGTACGACTCGCTAGAGGCTTTTGGCATAATTATCCATAGGATAATGTATATCAAAATACCGGGTACAGCTGCACTCAATGAAGAAACAATGACGAATAACAACCTGACCCAAGTAGGTGACCAGCCGACATATTCTGCAATGCCGCCCATCACACCGGCTATCATGCGATTATTCTGTGAGCGATGTAATTTTGCTAACTTAGCCAAATCAAATACCTCTCTGATATAGTTTATCTTTTACTTATTTTTAGTTTCATATGAGAACTTATTGTTAAAAAAACTTATTTTCTTAAAAACACTTATTCTCAAAAATGCTTAGCGTTCTCAACTTATGAATAATTATAGCAATGTTTAAAATATTATCTGTTGAGTATGTAGACGTACTTTGTGAGTTTATGCTACTTAAACTTGCCCTAATCTGTCATTAGGCCTCGTAAACCCCTGATTTTAAATAGATATTTCAAAATGTTTCAGAGTGAGGTTTATTTCTATAACCTTACGGCTTTACTACAGCGACTCTAACCTTTTGATATTCCAATCAATTATGACATATTGTAAACATAACCATAAAAGCAGAAAAACATTAAATCATGCAGGATAAATTTGGTAGATTTATGGTATTTTTCTAAGCATAAAACGGCTGTTTACAATAACCTACCTGTAACTATGTTCAAACCTTTATACCATGCTGATAAATTAACAAAGCCGCATCAGACCCATATTAGATAAGCAGTAAAATATAACAAAATCAAAATAAGACATATATAAGGACAGCTATGTACGAGACGGGTTTAATGATTGGGCATTTTGAGCCTCTACACTTGGGGCAGATGCGCAGTATATTGGAAGCAGCAGGACAAGCGAAGACCTTGCATATCGTCATCATGGCGCATCCATCACCGCATCCAGACTTTACCATTACCTTACAGGACAAAGCGCGTTGGCTACAGATGGCCTGCGCTGACTTAGCATTTATTCATATTCATACCACTGATCAAATTGAGCTACCACTGCACGAGCATGTCGCTGATGTTCATATTGATGTCGCTGTTAGTAATGCCAAGTTGCAACGTTTGGCAGAGGCATTAGCACTACCGGAAAAGACGGTATTATTCGTGGCGGATAACCATCCATTGGCGCAAAGCGGCATCCAAGAGCAACTGCAGATGCAAGTAGTCACTACCTCATTACAGCCTGAGTTTGACTCTTTTGCTATCGCTCGTAATCCTGTGGCGTACTGGTCAGCGCTTCATCCACAAGCACGCGGCGACTATACCAAGACCGTTGCTATCGTTGGTGGCGAAAGCTCAGGTAAGACCACACTGGTGCATAAGTTGGCCAATTATTATGGTGCCAGCTTTGCGCTTGAGATGGGAAGGCTGTATGTCGGTACAGATTTGGGCGGCAGCGAGATTGGGCTACAGTATAGCGATTATGGCCCTATTGCCCTCAACCATGCGCAGGCAATACGAGAAGCAGCGGCTGAGGCCACGGCCCCTGTCACCATCGTCGATACCGACTTTGTGACCACTCAAGCATTTTGTGAAGAGTACGAAGGTCGCCGCCATCCTTTTGTCGCTGCCTGTATCGATGAGTTTCGTTTAGATCATACGATTATGCTAGATAATAATACGCCGTGGGTGGACGATGGCATGCGCTCATTAGGCACGCCTGAGGCGCGTGGACGCTTTGAGCAGCGCCTCGTCGATATTTTTGCCCGTCATGATATTAAGCCGTACATGGTTGATCAGCCTGATTACGATGCGCGCTACCAGCAAGCATTGCTATATATCGATCAGCATATTTATGGTAAAAAACCATAGAGTAATAAAATATACCCAAAATTCATGAATTTATAATAACATTGCGGCTGTTAGGGCGTGCCCTAGCGTCTTTTATCAGCACCTTGTTGATAGCCATATTTATTTTAGGAAAAAACAGTTATGCGCATTCAGCTATTAGACAATATTACTGGGAAATGGGCGCTACAATGGATCATAACGTGGTTTATTTGCGGTGTTATTGCCTTATCAGCAGGGTTTTGGCTCACTACCGAACATAGCACTCTTGATTGGTTTTATTTAGCGGTCTCATTTATTGGTTTGATCTGTGTGGTATCACTGTCATTCCGAAAAAACGTCATGGGCAATGGCTTTGGGATGGGCGCAACTGCTGGCGAGGTCGTGGTACAAGCCACTTCGGGGGCAGTCGGCCTAATGTTAGCACCATTATTTAACTTCTTTACCCATGTATACGGTATCTTTTATTGGTCAAAGCACACTGACCCTGATGGCGATATGATACCAAAATCTGCTAGCAAAGCGGTTTGGTTAATTACCGCAGCAGTTATTGTTATCGGCTTGGTACTCTTCCCCACCGTCAATGATTTACTGGCTAGTTACGGATATGCAGTCGTAGAAGATGATAACAGTCTATTCTTAGGCTTTATCTCCTTCTTTTGGATTAATGTCATTGCTTTTGTATTGTCTATTACTGCACAAGCCGCAATGATTCTGCGTTATTCTTTTAGCTGGTGGCTATGGATTATCGTTAATTTTGTTTGGCTGATTGTGAACCTCATGTCAGGCAACTATATCTTTGCCATTCAAACCATCATCTACCAAGTCAACTCTTTCGTTGGTCTTTATGAATGGTATCGCAGCGAGCAACACTATTAGCATAAAATGGATTATCTTACACTCGATAATATAAGCAGTTTAACTGTGCGGTTTACCAGATAAAATGGCAGATTGTGCAAATTAGTGCTACAACTGGTAGTCGTCGTTAGATTCATTCATTGAACGACTACCAGTCATCCATTTACTAACACGGAGGTTAGTATGTCTCGCACTCATCAAAAAAAGATGTCTAAACGTACCCTTGAGCAATGGCTGAGCGAGTATTCTGTCAGTCATCAAAATCTAGTGAACAAAAAAATCCATTGGCTCTGTGTCCCGACTATTTTCGTCAGTCTGTTAGGAATGGGCATGTCATTATCAGTTTGGTTTACTTTGGTGCTTAGCGCCTTAGTACTACTGTTTTATATGCAACTCTCGACGCCTTTATTTTTGGCAATGGGTATATTTATTCTTATTTGCTTATCAGTGATGACGCTATTACCTTTAGGCTTTAAAGTTTGGGCAGCTATTTTTATCGTTGCATGGATTGGCCAGTTTATCGGCCATAAAATCGAAGGCAAAAAACCTTCGTTTTTTGAAGATTTACAGTTTTTATTAATTGGTCCAGCGTGGGTCGCTAACAGTCTCATGCGACGTAAATAGTGGCTTACTAAGCGGATTACTATCAGTACAAGCCCGCATGACTAGACACTCGTTATAGTTAAAACATCCTAAAAACTCGATGGTATTACTGATATATCAATCTTACTTTTCACTGACTATAGTCGTTATCAATCATTTATAAGCAGCTACTAACTAGAACAGCTCATTGATAGTTTTTATAAAAAAAAGCGCCGCTCAACGGATGGTTGGGCGGCGCTTTTTTATTCTTATTTATCTACATTTTAGCTAAATACAATGGCTTAACCAAATACTTTCATACGCGCTTCAACAGGCATGAATTCTTTGTCGCCTGCTGACTGCTCGATGCCACCGAAGACCATTTGTGCGGTCAGATCCCAATGGTCATTAATGTTCCAAGTGCTCGCTACTTTATTATCGATGACTGGATTATAATGCTGCAAGTTAGCACCAACATCGATGCTAGCAAGTGCTGTCCATATCACATACTGATGCATGGCATTGGTATGCTCGGCCCATACAGGGAATTTATCAGCATACAATGGCGCGGCTTCTTGTAAATTTCTCACCGATGTTTGATCTTCAAAGAACAAAATCGTACCTGCACCAGCTTTAAAACCACCGATTTTTTGCTTGGTTGGGGCAAAATCTTGTTCCTCACTCACGATATCACGTAGAGCAGCTTCGGTTATATCCCAAAGTTTTTGATGATCGTCACCGAACAACACAACGATACGCGTTGATTGTGAGTTAAATGATGAGGGCGTATGTAAAATAGCATGCTCAACCAATTTAACCACTTCTTCTTTTTCGACGGGCAGTTGATCGTTTAACGCATAGATAGAACGACGCTTTTCAGCAAGTTCATGTAATTTCTGTAAATCTGACATAGTCATTCTCCATGATATTTATATAAATTGATTGAGACCAATAGGATAAAGGTTAGATGGGTGTGATTACTTACTAACATTGTCGCATTCACATTAACGAGCGCTAGTGAACAATCATACCCCAATCCAATCTGCTTTATTATAAGAAACAACGGATTAAATCCCTATTCCTTTTTTGTAAAAAAAATTAATAGTTGTCAATATTAAATAAGTTTTATTACATAATTCAACCTTTAAAACCTTCTGGTAGTTCTGGTGCCGGTAGACGTTTCATATCAGAATCGACCTCACCAAAGCGCTCATGACCATTATTCCAGTCAATGATCGATTGCTCAAGCTCTTGCTTATTGTCAGCAACAAAGTTCCACCACAGTAGCACTTGGTTGTTTAAAGGCTCACCGCCAATAAACATTAGGCGTGTGCCTTTTTTTGCGATCAGCTTAATACGACTGTTGCTAGCCACATCGGTATCATGGAAGCGGAACAATTGATTTTGTTCGCACACGTTGCCCTCAGACTCAATCTCGCCTTCTAAGACTAAGATACCGTATTCAAAGTCTGGCTCTAAGTTGAGCGTCACGTCACCATCTTGCGTGAAGTTGACGTCGATACCGATCAATTTTGAATACTGTATGGTAGGCGCTTCATAGTGCTTGCCAGTTACGCTAGTATAACTACCCGTGGTGAGAATCATATCAACATTATCTTCGCTCCACATTGGCAGCTCTGGATAATGATGGAAGTTGCGCTCGATTTGCTGATCTGTCGGTAGCGCAATCCACAACTGTACCATGCTGATGCCACGGGCGGCATCTGCTGAGCCACCAGTGTCAGGAAACACGCTCTGCTCGGTGTGGCTGATACCTTGATTGAGACCTGTACCTGCGGTCATGACATTGACTTGGTTTTTGGAGATGACTTGCTCGTTACCCAAGCTGTCTTTATGTAAAACCTCGCCCTCAATCATCCAACTAAAGGTCTGCAAATTGGTATGCGGATGTCTGCCGACTTGCATGCCTGACTCGTCTTCACCAAATTCAGCAGGGCCAGCATGATCCAAAAAGCACCAAGCACCGATAGGCTTTTTGCCTCTGTTCGGCAATAAGCGCGCAATCGGTATACCACCGACATCAGCAATGCGTGGTTCAAACTTTTTAATTGTCATGAGTCACCTCTTATTATGTGATAGGGGATGCATTTGTCTCTCAGTTCTGACTATTAGATGTTCGCTGCTAGCATCTGGCTTTTAGACTTTATTAACAGATAGCTACCGACTCCGATAACTATCTTGTTAGTTTTTTTTAGCTAGACTCAGGGCGACCTGAAACCACCTAAGTTGCCTAAAATTACATAGGTACTTCCATCAATAGGACTTTAGCGTCATCGATGACGTCCATTGTGAAGTTCTTAGTATCCCAGATACCGAGACCATCACGAGTATTCAAAGTGTTGTCATTTACGACGACTTTACCGCTAATGACAAAGATATAAACGCCATTGTTTGGGTCTTTTAGCTCATAAGTCTGCGTCACGTTTTTATCAAAGTCACCCATGCTGAACCAAGCATTCTGATGAATCCAGACACCCGCATCGTCAGCATTTGGTGATAGCACTTGATTAAACTCATTAGGCTGCATGATTTCATCCATGCGTACTTGCTGATAACGAGGCTCAACATTCATTTTGTTTGGGATAACCCAAATTTGTAAGAATTTTACGTCTTCTTTGTCATCGCCATTCATCTCACTATGAGTGATACCAGTACCGGCCGACATCACTTGGATTTCACCTGTTTCAATGATGCCATTGTTGCCGATGTTGTCACCATGACCAAGCTTGCCAGACAATGGAATACTGATAATTTCCATATCGCGGTGTGAGTGTTTGCCAAAGCCTTGACCACCGATAACGAAGTCATCGTTAATCACACGCAAGGCACCAAAGCCCATACGTTCTGGATTGTGATAGTTAGCGAAGCTAAAGGTGTGACGGCTTTTTAACCAACCGTGGTTAGCGTCGCCACGAGAATCTGCTGCATGATAGATAGTTTTCATAAGTTATCCTTGGTTATCAATAGGTTTATAAATTTATTATTAGTGAATGTATTTAAACAATGGAGCTATTATAATTGTTGTCTAAGGATAGATAAACCAAGATAATCGCAAATGACTATTCTAATTCAGAGAACAATAAAGCGGTTTAGATAAGGTAATATAATCATAACAGAGACAGTATTTTTAACTGTTACTATGATTGAGATCGACTCAGAAACGTTAGGGTCTGTTGAATAGTGATAATCAAAAACATTAATAAAGCACTAAAAAAGTAAGCGTTACTATACAAAGGAGTTTAAGTATGTCAACCAAGCAACCATTGGATTATGAAGTGGTCGATAACACTGAACAACAACGTTTTGAAATTGACGTGGATGGTCATATCGCCTTTGAAGACTATGAGTTTTTTACTACCAGTCAAGGCGAAAAAGGCATTGATTATAAACATACTGAAGTGCCAGAAGCGCTTGGCGGACGTGGTATTGCAGGCTATTTAGTCAAGACTATCCTAGACGATGCCGCGGCTAAGCACCTACGAGTCAAACCAACTTGTCCTTATGTAAAAGCTTATATTGATAAACATCCAGAGTACCAAGACAACTCTGTGTTCCATAACGCAACGCCTTAAGTGTTTACTATGCTGAAATCCATATATAGTTAAAATATCTTAAAAGCGCGACGGTATTGCTGATATATCGATATTGCTTTTCACTGACTATAACTTGAAAACAAAAAACGCCCTATCTGCTAGATAAGGCGTTTTTTGTTTTTACAGTTTCAATACTGCTAGCACGGTATAGGCTTCAAAACAGTTAGTCCAACAGCGATCGACTGTTAATAGCGTAAAAACACTTAACCAATATGACTTAAAAAGTCTTTATCACGTGCCATAACCGATAAATATAATACTGGTAGCACGAACAAGCCAACGGCCCAAAAGCTCAACTTGAGATATAACAGCGCGCCCACTAGCGCCCCCAGCAAAAAGCTCAATACCAACGCTGAGCTATTAACCAATTTTTTAGCATTGTCAGGCGTTCGATTACGCAAATAATCCGTCAGATTGATACCAAGCTGTGTGGTGTTGCCGGTCATCAATACCGTCGGACTCATATGTTTGATCACTGTTTTACTGGCTGTATTGCGAATGGCCAAAGCAATCAAGCCTAAACCGCCAGTTATGGCAACCGTGATATCACCAGCATCTGTAAAAGGCTGGAAATATAGACCGGCTACCATAAATGCAGTTAAGAAAAGCGCCTCTGCCAAAAACAAATGGCTCAACATCAACTGTGGTTTATGACTTTTATCGATAAATATCTTGGTTACCATCACCGTCAAAATAAACAACGGTAAAGCTGCAAGCTTGATCCAAAGTCCATCTTCACCGTTGACCAATCCACTACCAGCCATCACCAAGTTACCTGTGACATGGGCCGTAAAAAAGCCGAACAAGGTGATAAAACCAATCGTATCAATAGCACCGCCAACCAGCGTTAATAAAACAGGCGCTTGATAACGCTGCCAAAAACTTAACGGCGCTGGTTGATTATTGCCGTGCGCGCTATGCTTAGAGGCGCTGATGTCAGGTACTGAATTAGACACCGCTGTTTTCTGCAAATTTGGCCAGCTCACTAGCAAATTTTTGCAAAAACTTCTGCGTGCGCTCACTGCTGACACCACCTTCATCAAGGCTGTCAGTAGCATGACTCAAGTAAACTTCAGGGCTAATCATCATTTTTGCGGATAGCATCTGCATACTCTTGCGCACATCAAGGCCACTACTTCTACCACCATAAGTACCTGGAGAAGCCGTGACCACAGCGACTTTTTTGTCAGTCCAGACGCTACTACCATACGGACGTGAACCGATATCTATCACATTTTTCAGCGCTGCTGGCATCGTACGGTTGTGCTCGGGTGTCACCATCAACACGGCATCAGCATCTTTAATTTGCTGACGCACCCGCTCATAGCTTTCAATCGTTGTGCCATCATAGTCTTGATTATAAAGGGGCAAGTCTGCAATATTGACTTCATTTACCGTGACACTTTCTGGTAACTGCGACACAATATATTCTGCAAACTTGCGGTTAATCGACTCTTCTCGCAAACTACCGATGACTAAGGCAATGGTCGTTGCTGCGCTCATAGCGACTCCTTTTTGTGATGAAATTTCAATGACTATACTGAGGTTTTGCGAGTATGGCTATTATCAATTGAATAAGCCCCCGGACCATGAGCAAATATCATTAGGAAACCACCAGCCATCGCAATGTTTTTCATGAATGGGTTCATTTGTGACTCATCCAACCAAAATTGGTGGAACATAAACGCTGATAAAATACTGAAACCTGCAATTAAGACAGCAAACAAACGAGTTTTAAAGCCGATTAGAATAGCGATACCACCTAGCAATTCAAGCGCAATGACTAGCGGTAATAGCATACCAGGCACACCCATCGAATCCATATAACCTTGCGTCGCTGCATAACCTGAGATTTTGCCAAAGCCTGAAAAGATAAAAATCATCGATAAAAATAGGCGACCAATTGGTGCGCTAAGATTCTGTAAATTGTTCATAAGTATTCTCCAGTAAAGTGTTTGTTAGTGTTTGACTAAGTAATAGCGCCATTGTATATATTGACTGAACCTAGATAAACGGCAATAATCACAAATATGAGTTCTGATTTTGATAACAATTGTGAGGCATCAATAATGGGACAGCTAGAGGATATGGCGATGTTTGTACGCATCGTCGAAGCAGGTAGTATCACTAAAGCTGCAGAACAGCTAAACATTGCCAAGTCTGCCGTCAGCCGTCGTTTAAAGGATTTGGAAACACGTTTGGGTAGCCAATTAATCAGCCGAACCACGCGCCAATCCAACTTAACGCAGGCTGGTGAGCAATATTATCAGCAAGTGAACAATATCTTGAGTGAGGTGGATGCGCTCAATGAGCAAACCAGTGGTGCCCCCACGCGTATTGAAGGCACGCTAAAAATGACCGCGCCCTTGTCATTTGGACTGATGCACTTAAATGATGTCATCGCAGAATACGCCGACCAGCATCCTAACCTGAACTTTGAATTAGACTTTTCTGATCGACACGTTGACTTGATTGAAGAAGGATATGAGTTGGCCATTCGTATTAGGGAGCTACAAGACTCCAGTTATCAAGCAAAGCGGATGGCGCTGATTCGTTATGCACTCTGCGCAAGCCCTGAGTATTTAGAAAAGATGGGTATGCCTGAGACACTAGAAGAGCTACAAGAACATGAGTTTTTGCAGTATGGTCTTAGTAAAACCAGCAATCTCGAGCTGACTGATGCGACAGGAAAAAAACATAACCATACTATTAATGCCAAGATCAAAGCGACTAATGGTGAGTTCTTAGTTGATTTGGCGGTAAAAGGCCACGGCATCGTTTTTATCCCAACTTTTATCGCTTATAAAAGATTGGCCAAAGGTGAGCTAGTACCTATTCTCAAGCAATATAAATTACCCGCACTCCATGCCTATGCCGTTTACCCAAAGAACCGCTTTTTATCACAGCGCTGCCGCTATCTAATTGAATTTATTGCAGAACGTTTTGGTGATAACCCTTATTGGGATGAATTTTGATACGCTCAATAGAACTATTTAATATGCCTTATTAACCTACTTGATAAAACTTGGTAAACCTAGCAGTATTCTAAATACTGCTATCAAGAACAAAATAATGTTGCTACTATAATCTTCAGAAATCTATCCATCAGTCATAAGGAAATGCAACATGGATTTAACATCACTCGGCATGAAAGCCATTCAGGAGTTTGATGATATTCGTCAAAGTCCATTACCACAAGAGCGCCTCAACATCGCCCGCAAGCAAGCACTGGCATTTAGAGAGCGCTTTATCGATGAGCCCTGCGTTCAGTTTTACCAAAGTGCGGACATGGTTAGAGTCCCCTATCCCACTTGGTACGCCTACAGTGGCGTCTATACGCAGAGCACTTATAAATTCCCCTACCTTCACATCCTCAATCGTCTGTTCATCGTGCAGTTCCGTAACTTTTTGGGCGAATTAAAGACCTTGCTATTTTCGCCATCTGACATCGATGCTGACCGTGAGACGCCTTTTTTTAAACGCCTAACGAATAAGATGCCGAATTGGTCACCGCTCGAAAACATGGTCGCCCCCATCACTCGTGACGTCACACAGGCACTAGCAGAAGTGGGTCTCGCCCCAGAAGATATTGACTACATCAGCTACGATCACTTGCATACTCAAGACGTCCGTCAATGGCTAGGCACGACGGCTGATACGACCGACCCGCTTACTTTCCCAATGCCAAGCTATTGGTACACGAAAAAGAATGGCTTAGCGCCACAGCCCTACTGCCCGTGCAGGCGGAGTGGTATTGCCCTAATGGTATCGACGGCGTTGATCCTGCCAAAGTCATTAAGTTTACTGGCAGCATTCAGCTGGGCGAAGGCTTGGCGCTAGTGCATACTCCCGGTCATACCGAAGGCAACC
Source organism: Psychrobacter sp. GW64-MNA-CIBAN-0177 (assembly GCF_040309585.1). Classification (NCBI taxonomy): domain Bacteria; kingdom Pseudomonadati; phylum Pseudomonadota; class Gammaproteobacteria; order Moraxellales; family Moraxellaceae; genus Psychrobacter; species Psychrobacter sp. GW64-MNA-CIBAN-0177. The sequence goes on along the minus strand of NZ_JBEOOY010000006.1, from coordinate 36,150 downwards.
ATTCATTGGTCGCGCGCGTACCAGACGGCATACACGTGACTTCAGAAAACGGCGTCGGCGCAGACGCTTATGCACCTATGAACTCAAAGGTCAATGCTATCCGTGATTATGCTAAAAGCACTGGTATGGAAGTCATCTTAAACGGTAACACCTTAGAAGGCAGTAATGAGCAATATATCTCTATGGTCGTCGAAAAAACCATTGCGGGTCCGTCGAAAAACCCCGACTTTCCTAACTGTGCCTCAAGCAGTGAAGCAACTCCCTATTGGCTTATCCCCGGTCATAAAGTCAGCCATTTGATTGGTGAAGCCAAGTTCGGCACCTTACAGGCAGAGGCTTTAAGAAGTAATTCATTACAGAAGGAAAGCGCTTAATGGGTTACTTCACAAACAAAACGGTCTATATCACTGGTGCCGCTTCAGGCATCGGCTTTGAGACCGCCAAGCAGCTAATCAAGCAAGGTTCAAATCTAGTATTGTTCGACGTACAGTCGCTTGATAAGGCGGTGTCCGCCTTGCAAGCCATGAATAAAAACGATGCCTCGATTGCAACTTATAAGCTCGATGTCACTGATGCAGAGATGACTACCAAGCAAATGGCCACTGCCGCCGACACGCTAGCGCCAGATATCTTGATGCATTTCGTGGGCATCACAGGTCCTTGGACGTTTGATGACATGAGTCAAGAGCAATTTGAGCGTGTCATGACTATCAATCTATTTGGCACGCGCAACGTCTTAGCAGCGATACGTCCGTTCTTATCACGTGGCAAGCAAGTAATGGTGACTGCCTCGATGGCATCGTTCACTGGCAGCTATGGTTACAGCTCTTACAGCGCCTCCAAATTTGCTATCTGGGGCATGATGCAGTCAATCAGCTTTGAATGGAAACCACTCGGTATCGACATCACCGTTTTTGCGCCGCCGCCGATAGACACACCACTCACGCAAGCCGAAGTCGGTGTCATGGCAGAAGCTGGCGTCGGTATGAAAAAGCTGGCAGGCGAGCTCAAAATTGAAGATGCGGTCAAATCCATGCTAAAAGGCGTAGAAAAACGGGAGTTCCTCGTGGTGCCAGGTGTCATGGCAAATTTAATTAGACTGCAGTTACGCTTTTTCCCCGTCAGTTGGGTCAATTGGATCGGCAATAAAACTGTAGCATGGTCTATGAAAAAGTAAGCAGTTTGAGGTTTGGATTCTAAAGATAAGCTGAGCGAATTGCTCGGCTTTTTTTATGAAAAAACAATCAGTAGTGCGTGATGTATCGATATTAGGGTCTGGAATAACTTTAGTGCTCAACATCTCCTAACAGCACTCTCAAATTTTACCCATAAAAAAAGCCTCACTGTGAAGTGAGGCTTTAGTGCTCTAAACGAGCCATATTTGGAGCGGGAAAAGAGATTCGAACTCTCGACCCCAACCTTGGCAAGGTTATGCTCTACCACTGAGCTATTCCCGCTTAATATCAAAGCGTAATGTTGCTAACAACTTGTTAACTACTACGTCTCGATAGGCTGGCTATTTTAGCAAATATTCTGTGTGTGTCAATCACTTTTTTCACATTTCTATCCAGTCTCAGCGTTTTTTGGTTGTATTTGTATGCACGCTTATCATAAACGTTTGATTTTACAATCAATCCAGCCATCAGAACTGTTAAAATTATTTAATAAAATAATAGCAAAATAACCACTATTTCTCTTTGTTTTTTTATCTGCCATGAATCTGACTATTAACAAGTCATTATCAACCCGCTGTTATATAGTCTTACGAAAAAAGATGAAAGGATGAAAAATGAATAAAAGTGACGTCATTCTTGTCGATACCTATTTCATTTGATCAATACCGCTTTATTACTGCCACTTACAATCATACGCTGTATTGTTACTTTTTCTGCCTTGGTTTTAGGTTGTTAACATTATTATACTTATGGCTTATTGTCATTCGGGTAAAATTTCACTGATCAAGTAGATTGGTAGACGGTAGTAAAACTTTAATAATAAACCGCCCTTCTATCCGCTCTGCTGTTACCGGACTACTCCGCTACTACTAACTTTGTTTAACTTTACTTTTTATCATTTACAGCGAGGATGTTTATTATGAAAAAAATACTTACCACCACCGTGATGGCCGCGTCATTGTCGGCACTTACTTTGACTGGCTGTACCAGCACTACCACTACTGGTGCTGTCGGCGTTGATCGTCAACAGCTACTTTTGGTCTCTAGTGAACAAGTACAGCAACTATCAGCGCAAAGCTATAATAAAAACTTGCAAGAGGCCAGTAAGCGCGGCGTGCTCGATACCAATAAAGCGCAGCTCAATCGCTTAAAAAGCATCTCTAACCGTCTGATCGGTCAAGTGGGTGTATATCGTCCTGATGCGGCTAATTGGAAATGGGAAGTACATACCATTAAATCCAATGAGCTGAACGCCTTTGTCATGCCGGGCGGTAAAATCATGTTTTACTCAGGTATTATCGATCGTCTAAACCTGACGGATGATGAGATTGCCGCGATTATGGGTCATGAGATGTCTCATGCCCTGCGTGAGCACTCACGTGAGCGTCTGTCACGCGAGTATGCTACTCAGACGGGTATCGGCGTCGCAGCGAGTATCTTTGGGCTATCACAAGGTCAGGCTGAGCTAGCAAACGTCGCTGGGGATTTAGGTTTGAGTCGTCCACACAGTCGTACCCAAGAAGCGGAAGCGGATCAAATCGGTCTTGAGCTAATGGCACGTGCAGGCTACAATCCGCAAGCAGCTATCAGCTTGTGGCAAAAAATGCAGCGCGCCAGTCAAGGCGAGCCACCACAATTCTTAAGCACTCACCCAAACAGTAGCAATCGCATTAGCCAACTGCAAGCATTGATGCCTAAAGTGATGCCACTGTACCAAAAGTCACGTCGTTAATAGCTATTTTGGCTAGTAGTTATCGGCTGTCAGTTATCAGCTGTCAATGTCTTATATAGAGGTTGATAGCTTACCAAAAGCAGAGTACAGCCCATGGGTTGTACTCTGCTTTTTTAGGTTTTTGACTGACAACTTAATGGCGGCATTAGTTTAAAGCGATTGGCTGTGTTATGGTCCGTCTAATAGCTTTCTGTACAGTTATCAGCGTCTGCTATAATGGTCATCATACGGTCTCAAATATTGCTTCAAAGACTGCTAAGCTTCACAAAATAAAGGATTCTTATGAGTACCCACTCACCGACTGCCGACGCGCTCCATCAGGAGCTACAGGGCTTACAACCGCAGCATATCGAATTAATCAATGAATCGATGAATCATGCAGGTTATTTCGAGGGTAAAGAAAGCCATTTTAAACTGACTATTGTGAGCGATGCCTTTGAAGGCAAACGTTTGGTCGCGCGTCATCAGCTCATATATGGCTTGGTTAACGCCTTATTGACCTCACAGGGTGGTCAAGTACATGCCTTGGCGATTCATGCTTATACGCCAACCGAATGGCAAGGTCAAAGTCCTGATAGCCCGCTATGTGCCGGACAAAATAAAAGCTAGGTAAGCTGTAGCCAATTTTTAAGTTAAATAACAATTATTAGAAACATGTTGCTCACGATGTGCTTGCCACTTAAACAGCTGACATCGCGTGCTTTTTTACAAACTTGCAAATTGCCCCGTTAAAGGAAATGACACTCGATGAAACATTTACATATGCTCATGGCAGTATTGGTGATTGTGCTATTTTTATACCAAAGCTATCTGGCATTAAGCGCCAATCGACGAGCGCCACGCGTGTTCAAAATGGCCACCCATGTCCTCTATGCGTTGCTCATCGTGTCAGGCACCGTGATGCTGATGCAACTGATGAATGCCAATGCGCCAGTACAATGGGTATTTGCCAAAATAATCCTACTCGTAGCGGCTATTAGCGCCAGTATCAAAGCTTTTCATCCTCACGCGACACCGGGGCAAACCAAAATAGGCATTCTTATCGCTGCCGTGGCTTATATCGGCATTGTATTACTGGCCTTTAGCAAACCTGATAATTTATTTTAATCGCCACTCTATATCTGACTGAGCTTGAATAAAGTGATGGCGGGATTGCAAGATAAACGGCTACTAGGGCGTATATTTTTAATATCTTAATCCCGTTATTTTTGCTATCTTAAATAAATATAATGCCTTGCATGCTTGTTTAAGGCATGCTGCTTATTAAAAAGAGTCATTTGCAAGCTAATAATTATTAGGGCGTGTCTTCATTGCAAAAATGGTGATAAAAATGAGATAAATTGCCGTCAAACAAGAAAAACAGCGTAGATAATATCGAGATATTAACCAGCTATTTGACGATGTTTGGCAAGATTTAGCCCATTTAGATGACTATCGATAAATTGAAGACACGCCCTAGCAAAGCAATTACGATTATTTGACTTAAAAGTTTAGCAACTGCACCTATCATTACTTAGCCCTATGGAGCCATTATGAAAAACCTTACTATAGCGACACTCTTGGCATCAGCCGGTATGTTGGCTCTCTCAGGCTGCGCCTCTACTGGTAATATCACGCCGCAATATGTGCCGCCAAGTACGTATCAGAGCTATGACTGCCAAGCACTGAGCCAAGAGTACACCCGCGTCAATCGTTACGTTGATGCCGCGCGTAATGAGCAATCAACCTTATCCGCGTCAGGCGTCGGTGTTGGAGTTTCAGCAGGACGCTGGGGCATCTCACCGAATATCAGCTTTGGTGTGGGCAAAAGCAACAATACCAAAGCCCGCGATGCCAAACTATCACGGCTTTATGGTGAGCGTGATGCGATTGTCCAATCGGCCCGTATTCAGCGTTGTAGCTTCGTCAATGGTGTTAAGATTTATGGTGAATAAAATCACTTGATGCTTATTCGCTATCGTTTTGATAGTATGCAGATACCACTGTTTCAGCATTAAAAAAGCCAATACATTGATAGCGTATTGGCTTTTTTGTGTCCAATCATTATGAGTAAAAACTCAAGCAATGCTTAAGAATTTAGGCTTCTTATCCACTGGACAATTTGATTGCTAGGAAGCGCCCCTGATTGACGCGCCACTTCTTTACCGTTTTTGAAGGCCACCATCGTCGGTAGACTACGGATATTATAGGGCGCTGCCGCCTGCTCATATTTATCCGTTTGGATTTTGGCAAACACTACTTGCGGCAGCTGACCAGCAGCGGCTTTGAACTCCGGTGCCATCATAATACAAGGCTGACACCAGCTCGCCCAAAAGTCTACGACAGTCAATAGCTCATTTTTTTGAATAACTTTATTAATACTTTGTCCGTTTAGCTCATGCGGGCTAGCGGTCAATAATGGCTGACCACACTTACCGCAGTTTGGAGCAGCCGCCAACTTGGCAGCGGGTACGCGATTGGTGGCTTGGCAATGTGGGCATACCACGTGCGAGTTTTGCTCACTCATTGTATATCTCCTATTCTAATTATTTTGATGGTTTTATTGTCTTAAAAATTCAACTTTGGCATTTTCATCTATAAGCTATTTGCCCAAGTTGGTTGCATCTGAACCGCTGGATCGACACAGATAATATCACTTATTGCAGCACTATTTAGCTTATCCACCAAGGACATTGATCGGTACTTTCAAATAACGCGTGCCATTGTCTTCCGGTGCAGGAAAGTGTCCGGCATCGATATTAACTTGGACAGACGGGATAATCAGACGCGGCATCTCAAGAGTCGAATCGCGGCGCTCACGCATCTGCACAAACTCTGCCTCATTGATACCATCTTTCACATGAATATTTCCTAGCTTCTGCGCCGCTACTGTAGTGGTTGGACAGTGCTTGCGTCCTTGGCCTGGGTAGTCATGACACAGATAGATGACTGTATTATCATCGAGCGCGAGTAGCTTTTGAATAGAATGATAGAGCATTTTGGCATCGCCACCGGGAAAGTCGCAGCGTGCTGTACCGACGTCAGGCGCGAACAAGGTATCGCCAACGAAGACCACTGTTTTTTCTTTGTCAGCCGCCAGATAAGCCATATCCGCCCGTGTGTGACCGGGCACATACATGGCTGTGATCGTAATATCGCCAAGCGCTAACGTGTCGCCTTCGTCGGTCAAAATATCGAATTGGCTGGCATCGGTGCGAAAGCTAGTATCAAAGTTAAAAATTTGCTTAAATATTTTTTGTACTTCGGTAATATGCTGACCGATGACCAATTCTCCGCCGAGATTTTCTTTAACATGGATAGCCGCTGAGAGATGATCGGCATGCGCATGGGTTTCGATGACATACAGCAGTTGCCAACCGTGCTCACGTACAAACTCAATGACCTCGTCTACGCTCTTGGTGCTCGTACGTCCTGACTTTGAGTCAAAGTCCAATACCGGATCGATAATGGCGCACAGCTGCTGCTGAACGTCTGCGAGTACATGGGTATAAGTCTCGGTGTCGCTATGTAAGAACGAATGAACTTGCATGGCCGCCTCTCTGTTTTTATAGGATGATGTCAATCTTCCACCCATTCTTTCAGTATAATGGGTGGTCATATACAATGTTTAATACGTAAACGAACACATCTTGAAAATGGTTATAAATAGTTGCCGTTAATCTTAACGCTGACGGCAACATCAAGAACAATGTCGACATTAGCCTTCAGGTTTTAAACCTGTCCTAATATGCTTTCGTAACGTTAATACCAATATAGCAACCGTCATACAATTTATCAATTTATATAATGTAAATAATGATAACTTGCTATGGATTGCGATATCATTGATAATTAACGGTAATCATACATTACTTTTATACAAGCCGCACGACCTCTATCGCGGTTTTATATAAGGAGCTCACTCTGACAACTTCCACCTCAGCATTGGCTAGCTCTACTGACCGTACTATCGAGTCTGCGTCAGATAGTAACGCAGACTTTGCGCCGATAGATCTTGCCAAACAAATGCAAAAAGCGTCTATGCAAGCCAGCCAATTATTAAAGTCGCTCTCACATCCTGATCGCTTGCTCCTCCTTTGTCAGCTGACACAAGGCGAGTATTGCGTCAGTGAGCTTGAGGGTTTGGTCGGTGTTGGGCAGCCGAGCCTATCACAGCAGTTAGGTATCTTGCGCAAGGATGAGCTGGTCACGACACGGCGCGACGGCAAGCAAATCTATTATAGTATCGCCAGCGACGACGCTTTGGCGGTGCTACGTTTACTGTATGAGCGCTTTTGTGCCAAAACAGATGCCTAACTGGTTATTGAGTTCTTAGCTGTTTTTAACTTTATTTATTGTGATGATGTATTGATATGACCTCTATCGCCGCTCGCCTCATTCCCATTTGGCTGCGTCAGTATCAGCTGGCTGCCTTGCCGACTGACGTCATCGCTGGACTGGTGGTGGGCGTACTGGTGATACCGCAGAGTCTTGGCTACGCCGTACTTGCAGGCTTACCACCCGTCTACGGTCTATACGCAGCGATTTTGCCTGTCATCGTTTACGCTTGGCTCGGCTCTAGCAATGTGCAAGCAGTCGGACCGGTTGCCATCACCGCTATTATGACTGCCAGTAGTTTGTTGCCTTACGCTGATCGGGGCCCGGAACAATATGCCCTAATGGCAAGTTTATTGGCACTGATGGTAGGGTCGCTGCTTTGGATCGCAGGATGGCTCAAGCTTGGCTGGATTATGCAGTTTATCAGCCGCGGCGTATCGGCAGGGTTTGTGAGCGGCGCGGCGGTTCTTATCTTCGTCAGTCAGCTAAAATACTTAACGGATATTCCGATAGCAGGTAGTAGCCTAATTAGCTATCTATCGACCATGCAGTTATATGCGCGCCAGCTACACCTGCTGACCTTACTGATTGGCGTGATCGCCTTTGCTCTCTTATTCACGAATCGCTACGGTAGCAAATGGGTGTGGCGAACGTGGCTGTCTTCTTCCTCTGCCAAATGGGCGGAGCGCTTGTTTCCGCTTATTTTACTGGGAATTGCCATTTTACTCAGTATGGCACTGCATTGGGATGCGCGTGGCGTCGCCACTATCGGTAGTATTCCGCAAGGGCTACCGAGTTTTACCCTGCCCCATCTACCAGATATCCAAGAAGCACTTAAACTCTTACCAACCGCAGGACTCATGGCGCTTATTATCTTTGTCTCCAGCAGTTCCGTCGCCAGTACTTATGCGCGGCTACGCGGTGAGAAGTTTGATGCCAATCGTGAACTAACGGGGCTTGGACTCGCCAATATTTCCGGCGGACTTTTTCAGAGCTTTGCCGTGGCAGGCGGGTTTTCACGGACGGCTATCAACGTCGACTCAGGTGCCAAGACGCCACTTGCCAGTCTCATGACGGTACTGGTCATGGTTTTAGCGCTGATAGCATTTAGCAATGCGCTTGCCCCGCTACCCTATGCCTTACTTGGCGCAACCATCATGGCATCCATCATTGGTTTAATCGATATTGCCACCTTAAAGTCCGCTTGGCAACGAGATCGCTTAGATGGGGCAAGCTTTATCGCCGCGTTTACTGGGGTACTGATATTTGGGCTAAATACTGGCCTTGTCATCGGTCTCATGGTGTCATTTGCCAGTCTCATCTGGCAGTCGAGCCAACCTCATGTCGCCATCGTTGGTCAATTGGCTGGCACGGGCCACTTTCGCAATATCAATCGTCACGATGTTGTCACTTTTCATAATTTATTGATGCTACGTATCGATGAGAGTCTGTTCTTTGGTAATAGCGAATCGGTACATCGGCGTATTTTAAATGCTTTACAACAGTATCCAGAAGCGCATGAGCTGGTTCTTATTATGTCTGCTGTCAACCACATTGATCTGACTGCGCAAGAAATGCTCAGCACCTTGAATCAAGAGCTTGCCCTACAAGACAAGCATTTACACTTTAGCTTTATCAAAGGCCCAGTTATGGATATCATCGAGCACACACCACTGATCACTGAGCTATCAGGACAGGTGTATCTTAGTACCATGGACGCCGTCAATGAACTAAAGCAAATTTGAATATTTAAGTTGAACATTTAATTTAAATACTGAAGCTGAATACTCAAGCCGTATTGAACATCCCCTAATATTTGCGTCAACCATACAATCACTATTGATGTCTGCAACAAAATATCGTTATGATAGAGCGTATAGTATGCTAGCTTGTTGTATAACTAAATTGAATCTCAACAAGCTAAGCTAAGCTAAGCCAAGCTAAACCAAGCCAAAACGACATAAAACAGCCTCTAAACGTCAAATTGACGCCTTATTGTTTTTTACATTCCTTAATAAACGCAAACGACCCCTTTTATGACCAATGATTTAACGATTTATAAGCAAATTTATCCGAGCCAATGCATCAAGATTGCGGAACTGGGTTATCGCTCAGTGCTCAATATACGCCCTGATGCCGAGGTCGACACTCAGCCCAACAGCTGCGACTTTATTAATGCAACGGCAAAAGCGAATTTGACTTATCACCATCTGCCCTTTGATGATGAGCGCCTGAGTATGCTGACTGTAGAACAGTTTGCCGCCTTTTATCACGCGATGCCAAAACCCATATTGATGTTTTGTGGTACGGGTGCACGTGCCAAACTGCTGTATCAAAGCGCATTGATGCAAGGTCTGCTATAAAACGACTATAACGCTTACATACGGTCTCTTTAGAAATGACTGCAATAAGCCTACCCTTATATGCTGTATTTTTATAACAAACATTTTACTCTTTCATATAAACAATAAAAGGAGCTCCTATGAGCCACGAAATCAGTATTACGGGACAAATTACCCCTGATCAAGTCCCTATGCTTGCCGAAAACGGCTTCAAAACCATTATCAATAATCGTCCTGATGGCGAAGAACTGGGACAACCGACCAGTGCTGAGATTGAAGCAGCTGCCAAGGAAGCAGGACTTGCTTATAAAGAAGTCTCATTCGCTGGTAGCGAGCTCAATCAAAACCACGTCGAGGAGTTTGCTGACTTTTTTAATCAAGCCGAGCAACCCGTCTTGATATTTTGCCGTACTGGTAATCGCTCAACCGGTATCTATGAAGCCGCTAAGCGCATGGATTTGTTAGACGATTGATATTGATCTAAATACAATTACCGCTGTTTTAAAAACGCCCGTCCAAATTTTGGATGGGCATTTTTTATTGGGATTACTAAACTATAGACTGGTCAATTTTCAGCATTGGGTACATAATCAAATTTTATTTATATAATTTGATAGGATTTTATGATGCAAAAACCACTTCTCATCATCGGCAATAAAAACTATTCCTCTTGGTCATTACGAGCTTGGCTATTACTCAAAGCCTTTAATATTGATTTTGAGGAGCAAGTGATTGAGCTGTTTCATCCCTCAGCGACACCGATTCTCGATGAGCATGCGCCAACAGGTAAAGTACCCGTTTTAGTCTATGGCGAGAATGATGAAAGAGTTATGGTATGGGATACTTTAGCGATTGCCATTCACGCCAATGATTATTTGACAAACTTGGATATTTGGATAGGACTGAATAAGTCCAATATTGATAATAGCAACAGAATAAATAGCGCCTACTGCCAAAGTATCGTCGCCGAAATGCATTCAGGGCTGATGGGCATTCGTAGTGACATGCCGATGAATATCCGAGCTACAGCAAGGATACAACCCAGCGCTGCTTGCCTGACTGACATTGCTCGTGTCGAAGAGATTTTTGCGGATTGTTTAAAAAATCGCTCAAAAAACAGTTATCTATTTGGTCAATTTACGGCTGCCGATGCTTTTTTTGCGCCAGTAGTGCTACGCTTGCAGACTTATACTGATGCCTCTAACATAGTATTAAAACCAACGACCAAACAGTATTGTGAAACGATGTTAAACAATCCTCATCTACAAGCTTGGATCGATTCAGCGTTAAAAGAGACACGCGTCATCAAAGAAGATGAAGCAGGTGAGATTTTATCTTTGAATGGCGTTTTAGGTCATTAGCACAACTCCATGTATAGTAAGTTGCTATGCCATCAATAAGAATCATGATGAGACGGTAGTTCTCAATGAAACACCTAACTAGCTGTAGATGACATCATCGTAGTGGATACTCCTTAGGCGCTTGATACCCTTTTTTTGGCTCGTATTTTATTTTATAGACCTGATTGTTATAGGTCTTTTTTTCTGAACCGTTATAGTTATACTCATGACCATTGACCGTAATCTCTAGCGGGTAAAAACCATTTATTAACGTCGTTTTATCGATATTGAGCTTGGCTTTCAATAATGTGCAATATTCTACCTTTCTATCTTTACTACAGCCAGATGGTGCTGTTGGTGTGTTAGAAAATGTAGACTTTCCCCCTATATGGCTTTTTATTATCTTACCTGATTTATGGTCTGGCGCTAGTAACAAGTATTCAGAAAACGACATACTACCGTGCGAATCACTATGAATATTAATAAATCCCCAAATATCAGGGGCGACTTGTATCAGCTTCCAGTCTTTTAGTCCTCCACCAGAAGCACCTGCATTCATCACTGGATTAGCGTATTCCACCTCCCAGCCTGAATCTTGTGGCTTTAGAACAAACATACCGACTAGTCCAGTATCGGCATGAGATCCAGAATCATTTCCGCCTTCTTTATTAAATGATACCTCTCCAATGACTACCACATATAAACGTTTGCCTTGCTTGGTTTTTACCTCTAGTTGTCTATCAATCTTAATACAGTAGCCACTTTTTAGGTAAACGTCCTCATCAATTCTAGAACCGTTATTAGCTATAATACCTTGGCACTGTTGAGCCTTATTATAGATAGGATAGTATTCCTTGATAATTTCATTGACGGTTTTTGCTGAGGCAACATTTGATAAGCTCATAAACATAATCGCACCAACAGTGCTGAAAATTATTGTTGATATTTTAGATTTTGCCATGTTTTGTCTTTTCCTGGAGGCTTACGTATTCTGTTATTTTTCGACAGCTGATATGTTTATCACATAGATCCTGTCATATTTTTATACAATCGTCTAATACTTATAGTGTAGTGGATAGTCCTTAGAGGGCGTGTATCCTTTGTCTTTTTGATAATTAATAGGATAAGTAGCGTTATTATATTTCTTGCCTTTCACGAGTCCATTGAGTGTTATTTCTAAAGGATAAAACCCATTAACGGTTTTATGACTATCGATAGTAAAGGTAGTTCTGGTATTATCGCACTCTGACATGTCCTCTTCACATTTCCCAACGTCTTCGTTGTTATGATCCATGCCTATCCAACTCTCTTTGATACCTCCTCCATCGGGTATTAATATGACTAGGTAATCGTTGTAGTACCCTTGGATTACGTTGCTATGCTTATTTAAAAACCCCCACGCATTCGGTCCGAACTTCTGTAAACGCCATTTAGAAAGACCGAAACCAAAACTTCCAGCGTTAATGGTAGGATTTGCTGATTCTACTTGCCAGCTACTACCTTGTGGCTTTAGAACAAACATACCGACCAAACCACTGTCAAAGCGAGTGTCGGTATACTCCAAGGCTTCACCATCCCTGTTAAAACTAGCGTCACCTTTCACCATTACATACAAACGCTTACCTTTAGCAGTTTCTATTACTTTTTGTCTGTCGATTTCAATGCAATAACCTGTAAACTCCAGTTCTTCAGCTGAACCATTAGAAGACCCTGAGGGTGCAATAATACCTTGACACTGCTTAGCCTTATTGTAGATAGGATAGTATTCCTTGATAATTTCATTGACAGTTTGCCCTGCATAAACATTGGTCACGTTGAATATTAAAAATGTGAAAACTAAGCCTTTAACCCAAGTATTACTTTTGATAGTCATATATTTTTTTCACTTTTAAGGTTTTCGTAAAAATTTTACCAAACATAAGTTAATCCATAGATTTTTACAAGCACTAAAATATTTTCCACAAAAAAACCACCTCAAAAGAGGTGGCTTCTAAAACTAACTTTAAAGCAAAATAAGTTACTGCATGACCAAGTATTCAAACGCCGATAACGCAGCTTTCGAACCTTCGCCCATCGCAATGTTAATTTGCTTAAATGGCACAGTCGTGACGTCACCACAAGCAAAGATACCTTTGCGATCCGTACGGCAGCGCTCATCAATCTCAATTTCACCAAAGCGGTTTAAATCAACGAAGCCTTTTACAAAGCTAGTATTAGGAACTAAACCAATCTGTACAAAGACACCGGACAAATCACGCTCATGGGTTTCACCTGTTTTGCGATCTTCAAAGACGATAGAGCTGACTTTACCATCAGTAGCCTTAATCTCTTTGGTCGCCGCCCCAGTGATAAACTCGATGTTTGACTTCTCTTTGGCTTTGTTAATCAATACCTGATCCGCTTTTAGATCATCAGCGAACTCAAGCACCGTCACATGCTGCACGATACCCGCAAGGTCTAACGCCGCTTCGACACCGGAGTTACCACCACCGATGACAGAGATTTCTTTACCTTTAAAGAAGGGTCCATCACAGTGCGCACAGTAAGCCACGCCTTTACCAATGTTTTCTTCTTCGCCCGGTACACCAAGCTTACGCCACTGAGCACCCGTCGCTAGGATGATACTACGCGTCTCAAACGTCTCACCAGTGTTGAGGTGAATACTATAGTTCTCTTCCTTAGTCTCGCCAATTTCTTTGACGCTGACGTGTTCTTTCAGCGTGATATTGTATTCGCCTAAATGTTTGACAAAGTCTGCTGATAGATGCGTACCTGTCGTCAATGGTACAGAAATCAAGTTTTCGATATCTTGGGTATCTTTGACCTGCCCACCGATACGATCAGCGACCATGGTCACTTTTAGGCCTTTACGCGCGGTATAGATAGCAGCGGCAACGCCAGCAGGGCCTGCACCGATAATAGTGACATCTTGCTGCTCTAATTGCTCAGCATCGTCTGCACTACCCTCTGCCAACAAGTCAGGGAACTGCTCTTGCAACTTGGTAATCAACTTGGCCGTATCAATCAAACCATTAGCAAAAGGTTTACCATTTAAAAATACCGCTGGTACGCCTTGGATGTTATTTGCTTCTACTTGCTCTTGGAATAACGCGCCATCGATCATCTCATTGCTGATGCCGTCATTCAATAAGGCAAATTGATTCAACGCTTGCACGACTTCTGGGCAACTGTGGCAAGATAACGACACGTAAGTCTGGAACTGTAGTGGCTTATTAAAACGCTTAATCAGCTTTTGAATGCCTTCGTCTAGTTTTAGCGTATGACCACCCGCTTGCAAGATTGCCAAGATAAGCGAGGTAAACTCATGACCACCAGGAATACCGCTAAAGACGATACCCGTATCAGTCAACGCGTCATCAGCATGGCTGACGACTTTAAAGCTAATGGGACTCGATAAGCTGTCGTCATTAGCGTCGACATCAAAATTAATCTTGTCAGTCGTACCAGCAATTTTGGTCAAAAAATCAATCAACTCTGCGCGCTTTGCATGCTCACCGCTACCCAATACAAAGGTAATGGGACGGGTCATATTCTCGCTATAGCTTTTGACAGCATCTAATAAACTTTGATCTATCATGTTTGTTCCTCATTATTATTCAATATGTAACGACAACTAAGTGGTTGCACGTGTAAAGATGGAAAATCTGGAGTCAGTAATATTGTTTAAAGTGTTATTTGGATAAGGCTTGTACCTTTCGATGTCCCTATTATCATAGGTTTCATGAGTTTGAGCAAGCTGAGAAACCCAAATCTTATGTTTTATAAAACCAATCATTAACTGTCATTTTTAATTAAATTTAAACTTACAAGAAGATTATTCTCATAGTATCAACAGGGTTTTTTCGCTACAATCGAGTAAGAGCAATAGGAATAATTCCTGTTTTCTAGCGGAAACCTGGCTTTTATGCATGCTTATTAAAGGCTATTTTTGCTTGTATTAAGCCTTATCACTATTGAGAGTAATAGCGGTTTGGTTCAATAATAATCGAGTCTCACAATCATAGATCTTAACGACAATGCGCTGATGCTAATCGTTAGCTTGCGCTTCATAACAAGGATGACCAGATGAGAAAGACTGATACAAGGACAGATAACAAAGAAATCATTGCTGAACTTAAGCAAAAAGACAGTCATTTTGCGAGTATTTTTGCCGAGCATACTCAGCTTGATGAAAAGATCAATTATCTTGAGAAGGATTTAATAAAACATAGCAGCTGTGATGATGAAATAGAACAAATGAAGCGGCGCAAGCTACATCTTAAAGATGAGATTTATAAGATAATCGATAAAAACAAAACGCAATCTCACGCTTAATGCTTCATTTATTAGGGCGTATCTTCATTTTGATCTCATCTGAGCATACTCATTCAGATTAAGGAGACGCCCTAAAATTACTGCTAAGAATTTCTTACATCTAGGGAATGTCATCAATTAGCACATTGATACATTTAGTGGTCTTAAAATGGCTAAATTTAGTCAAACATCGTCAGAAATCTTGTCAATATGTTCATATTTACGGCAATTCCTTCCTTGTTTGGCTGCAATTTTCCTCATTTTAAGCCTCACAATCTAAATGATGACACGCCCTAGTTTTATAAATCTTAATTTTATAATCAACAAGTCTCACAATCATAATCTGCCTTAACCACAACGCGTCACTGCTTA
This sequence comes from Psychrobacter sp. GW64-MNA-CIBAN-0177, assembly GCF_040309585.1. Classification (NCBI taxonomy): domain Bacteria; kingdom Pseudomonadati; phylum Pseudomonadota; class Gammaproteobacteria; order Moraxellales; family Moraxellaceae; genus Psychrobacter; species Psychrobacter sp. GW64-MNA-CIBAN-0177. The sequence goes on along the minus strand of NZ_JBEOOY010000006.1, from coordinate 20,558 downwards.
TGTTAAGCACACGCTAAATAACAAGGATGACAACATGACCATGACTGATAAATGGCAAGACCACAGCGACATCATCGATGAGCTCAAACAAAAAAATACGCACTTTGCGAGTATCTTCGATGAACACACCACGCTGGATAGGCAAATCAACAAGCTCGAAAATGACGTGGTCAAACACGCCAGCCGCGATGAAGAAATCGAACAAATGAAGCGGCGCAAGCTACATCTTAAAGATGAGATTTATAAGATAATCGATAAAAACAAAACGCAATCTCAAGCATAATCGTTCATCTATTATCGACAAACAACAATAAAAATCTAAACTATTAATATAAAAAGACCCCATCAACGTATGCTGATGGGGTCTTTATTTATAGCACTGGTTCAGATTAAAAAATCATAAAAACAGCGCACCTCTCGCTAAATAGTTGGATAACTACTTAGATTTTGCCGACTTAGATCTTACCAACTAGGTCAAGACTTGGCTTCAATGTATCGCCACCTTGTTCCCAAGCTGCTGGGCAAACTTCGCCGTCGTTTTCACGAACATACTGTGCTGCTTTTACTTTACGTAGCATGTCTTTTGCACTACGGCCGATACCGCCAGCATGAATCTCAGCAACTTGAATCAAACCATCTGGATCGATTAAGAAAGTACCGCGCTCAGCCAAACCTGCTTCTTCGATCATCACGTTAAAACCACGAGTGATTTTACCAGTAGGATCACCGATCATTGGATAGGTCACTTTACCGATAGCCTCTGAAGAGTCATGCCATGCTTTGTGCGTGAAATGAGTGTCAGTCGATACTGAATACACTTCTACGCCCAAACCTTTAAGCTCTTCATAATGGTTTGCCATGTCTTCAAGTTCAGTTGGGCAAACAAAGGTAAAGTCAGCTGGGTAAAATAGGAAAATCGCCCAGTCACCTTTTACGTCTTCTGAAGTGATGGTTTTGAATTCACCGTTTACATATGCATCTGCTGAAAATTCTGGGATTTCTTGATTGATAATAGACGCCATGATTGGCTCCTTTTTTGATTAAGTATGATTGAATAAAATTGTGATTATTTATTTGATTGTTTCCGTTAAGCCTTGAACTATCTGGGCTACCTGACAAACTATACGCGAATTCTATGGTTAATCCAGTTAAAAGTTTTTAATGTGATGTTTTGTTTTATTAAACTTGTTAAACTATTCTATCTACTTCCTGTCATCAGTGCGCTATCGGTAAGTTTCGATAATGACCAAGAGACATAAGTATCATCACTTGCATAAAAACCAACAATAAAAGAGGTCTTATGATTACCTTACGTCAACTTGAATTTGCCTTAGCAGTCGCTAAACACCGCCATTTCAAACGGGCAGCGGAAGATTGTAATATTTCGCAGTCTGCGCTGAGCTTAGGTATCGCAGAATTAGAAAAACAATTAGACACGCAGATTTTTGAGCGTAATAACAAACAAGTACTTATCACTCCTATTGGGCAAGATATCCTCACGCGGGCGCAGCGTGTATTCTCTGAAGTGAGCGACTTGACCACCCGTGCGCATAGTCATCAAACGCCACTTGCCTACCCGATGACTGTCGGTATTATTCCAACGATTGCGCCTTATTTACTACCAAAAGTCCTGCCAGCGCTGCGAGCCAATTATCCAGAATTTCGTATGACCATCGTTGAGCAGCAAACCGAACGCTTACTCGAGCAAGTGCGTTACGGTCATATTGACACAGCCATCATTGCGCTACCCTATGCCGTAGAGGGCTTGCACAGTTTTGAATTTTGGAGTGAAGACTTCTTTGCGGTATTCCCAAAAGACGATGTCCATGCCAAGCTTGAGACCATTAATTCTGACGAGCTCGCTACGGCCAATCTTATGCTGTTAGGTGAAGGACATTGCCTAACCGATCAGACGCTATCAGTATGTCATTTTGATCGCGCACAGATGAAGTCGAGCTTTTCTGACGCCAGTCTCAACACCCTCATTCAGATGGCACTTGCCAATATGGGTACAACCTTAGTACCTGAAATGGCGCTGGATCAATTACATCTACAAAACCAAAATGCAGTCGCAGTGCCATTGGCAGAAAAAGGCCCACATCGCCACATCGCCTTTGTCACCCGTTTGAATTATGCGCGTGTCGACGATGTAAATTTACTGGGCAAAGTGTTTAAACAAGCTTTTGAAGAATCAGCTAATAAAAGCTGAGTGAACTGTTGAGATTATGAGGCGTTAATCATGTTAGGCAAGTGAGGGTAAATATGAATGATGTCTCGCACGTAACGTCCGACCTTGGTCAGCGCTTCGCCATGCATTTAGCTGCCATTGCTAATAATATTGATCCAAGGGAAGTACAAGCGCTTTGGCAAGCAGTCGCTATCCGCTACAACGAACCTCAACGCGCTTATCATACCTTGCGCCATATTGAGCAGTTGTTTGCCCAATTTGAGCAAGTTAAATCTCATCTTTATGAGCCGCATATTATCGCTTTAGCATTGTATTATCACGATGTGATATACGAGCCGACGCGCTCAGATAATGAGCTTAAAAGTGCAAAATATGCGGTGGAATCGTTAAGTCCTTATCTGACTACTGAGCAATGCCAACTTATCTACGCGCTGATTATGATGACGGCTACCCATCAACTTGATGAATTACTGGATGCTAATAAACGCAGCGATGCGGCTTATTTGTTAGATATGGATTTAAGTATGTTGGGTGCTGCGTGGTCTGAATATGAACTGTATGCATCTGCAGTACGCCAAGAATATGCACATGTGCCAGTGACAGATTACCGTATCGGACGCACAGCTGTGCTAAAAGGACTACTGGCGCACTCAAGACTGTATTTGACTGATTTTTACTTTGAGCGATTAGAAAAGCCAGCTCGGGACAATATCAAGCGTGAGATTACTGCGCTTGCAGCTTGATAAATAACTCGCTGCCTTGGCGTGCAGGATGCGAATTATAGCTGGCCTCCATAATCTCTATATCAAAATACGCCTCAAAGCGCTGCTGATATTCCTCTATTGTGCCACCAAACGGTGGTTCATCACGCCCAAAATCCACATTAAAAAGTAGGCCAACCAGCTTGCCTTGCGGCTTCAATAACGCTGCCATCTGCTCGACATATTCATCACGACGTGACGGATTTATCGCACAAAAGAACGTCTGTTCGAGTATCCAATCAAATTGATATTGCTCAGCTGATAAATGAAAAAAATCTGCACAAATTAAATGCTTGGAGGGAAAATCAGGATAACGTTCAGCAAAAGTCTCAATCGGCGCAGCAGCGAAATCGACCAACGTAACATTGGTAAAACCCTGCTCATGTAGATAACCTACCTCATACGCATTGCCTGCACCCGGCACTAAAATGGCCTGATCTTTCGCAGTGGCTGGCAGTTGGTCGATATAAGCTTTTAGCGGTGGTGACACCTGTCCCATATCCCACTGTATGCTACCAGTCTCATAACGCTGCTGCCAAAATTCGGCTTGATTGACATTTTTCATCTGACATCCTTGTATCTGGCTTGATTATTTAAATAACAGGCGGTGTACCATGAGCATTTATCATATCAGGCTGCGCGCTTATCTTTATATGATTTGCGTGAGACCTTTAGTCTAACTGACCCGTTTTACCCGCCAGCATATTGTGCCACTGCTGATAATCTGGCATCGCTGCTGCTACCGTCTGCCAAAATGCCTTGCTATGATTGGCATGATGCAGGTGACACAGCTCGTGGACGATGACGTATTCGGTGCATTCAATCGGATAAGCAGGAAGATACACGGACAACCAAATTCGGCGCGCGCGAGTGTTACAACTGCCCCAGCGCGTATGCATTTTTTTCAGTCGTACTTCGTTAGCGGTAGCACCGACTATTGGCTGCCATTTAGCGAATAGCGTCGGATTTACTTCCGTAAGTTGTTGCCGATAATAAGCCATTTTTTCATCGTGACTGAGGGTGAACGATTGTACGATACCCCACAAGCTAACGGGGCTGTCTACGCTTGAAGCTTCAGGTTTCGGGGTTTGGTTGCGATGGTAGCGTGCCAATACTTGCGGATGGTGGTCTAGCGCCCATGAGACACGCTTATCGACAGCTTGAGCGATTTGGCTGGCGCTGATAGACATCGGTACAGAAACCATAAGCGCATAAGGCTTTAGGCGAAAATTTATATTTTTGACGCGTTTTTTACTCACGTGTAGCGCAATACCCGCTTGTGCCAGCTGTTGTCTGGCCAAATCTAATACGAGCGACGTACTCGGTTGCGGCATCGTGATTTTATCCTTTTATACCACTTATGCTAAGACTGCCTGCAGATGATTGTCAAAAGACATATTATGTATCTGACTGTCCTGCACAATAATAGCAGCTGTATTCTTGGAATCTAACTCTGCTACCTCCGATGTCTCTACTGATAGCGTATTGACCCACAATCTTGTCAGTTTCCCGTGCCCGTCGCTGACGATAAAACCTGATGCTCCATCCTTGTTTTTGGCCTGACCAGATACCTGACCCGCGAATAGCGAGGCTCCTGCACAATCTGGCAAACGCACAGCATCAATCAGCATACGTGTGTTTAAATCATAAATCGCCGCACAGCCGCCAATTGGTGTGGTCACACACAACAGATTGCGCTCACTATCAACCGCGACACTGGCAATGTACTGATAGAAGCGTTGCCATTGATTGCTGGGCATAATCAAGGGTTTAAAGTCAGAGTCGCCACGATGATGGGTTAAGACTAGCGGCACATTGATATGTTTTTCACCTTGGAACTGAATACCAACCATCACCGTGCCATCGTCATGTATGGCCAAATGGCGCACACTCATCTGATTGTGCTCAGGAGTAATTTGCTCAAGCAGCGTCCCGTCATGACGATTAAGATAAGCCAAAGATGGACGCATGGTATCGAGATTCAACTCTTCACGAGAGGCTTGTTCTGTTTTGATACCGCCATTAGCGATGACCAACGTCTCGCCATCTGGATGCATGATCAACTCATGTGGCCCAATACCATGCGTGTCAAACTCGGCTACTTTGCTATAATTATTACGAGCATCGTAGATACCGACTTTACCCGCCAAGCTTATCGTATCATTCTCAGTGACGTATAGCGTTGAGCCGTCCAAACTGTAGCAAGCATGTCCATAAAAATGGCGATTATCAGCCGCTGTAATAGCGAATTTTACTTGCCCTATCGACGTATCTAATACCCAAAACTTTTCACTGGGGCGGCGACCCAGCACCACAACATCGCGTGGACAGTTATGAGCATTTAATCTGTTTTGATCGTTTTGTCTATTTTGAATATTAGGGATTGGCTGGACAACGATATCGTGGACACGCTCAGGCATGGTCGTCTGCCAAACGATTTGTCGGTCTGCATCGATACCAACCACCCCAAAGCCAGTTTCATCATTACTACTATCATCATTGCTATCGTCGTTATTTATCAATGAGCGGTTCTGTGGCATCGACGCTACGCCACTGACCCAGCATACTGGACGCGCCAACATAATGGTGCTATGTATTGCCGTCAGCTCAGTGACGATATTTTTACTATCACGATTTTTATCATCGATATCATCATGATAAGCTCGTTGCCACGCAGCAGATGCTTGCTGATAGGCATAGCGAAGGCGGGTCAACTGGGGCTTTGGCGATGCTTGCAATGTATGCAGCTGAGCACGCACACCCGACACATAATCCTGCAATCGTGCTTCAGGCTGATGCTGCTTGCGATAGTGATGATGGATACCAACCAATGCCGCCGTTCCCAGTACGCTACCAAGCGTAGTCAAAGCCGAAGTCATCAGCGGCTCATGATTTGAGCGCTTGTCTGTTATTCTAGGCGTTGCTTTAGGCGACGTGCTATGAGATTTTGCTATTGCAGCGGTATGGGCTTCAGAGATTTGCATGACTTAATCACCATCGTTGCTGTTAAAGCCAACACGGATACCGAGGGTCGGAATCAATTGGCGTTTCAGCAGGCGGGTAATGGTCGTAAAATGATCAAACAATTCTTGCTGCTTGGCTTTATCGGCAGTCGCTAAATCCTCTGGCATCTGCGCCAATAGCGTAGTCGTATCAGCAAGCTCGCTTGATAGACTGGCCGCAATAGCATTCTCATCATTACTACCAAGAATCGCCGTCAATACCGGATCAGTCAGCGTCTTATTCAAGGTAGCCAGCTTAGCATTGATAATAGCGCGGCTTTGTCCAGCGGTAGCAGCAGGCAGATGACCCTTGGCTTTGCCTGTAAGACCTAATGGCTCATCAATAGCATTGGTCTTCATCGTCTCAATCAATGACAATAAAGCGTTAAACCACTGGTTCAAACCTTGATCGCTATCAGCCGTTTTATCAATCGCCAGTAAAGTCGTGGCGTTCTGCTGCCAGTTACTTTCGATGTCTTTTAATCGCGTGCTTAGTGCCGCGCTGGCGCTGACTACATAAGCACATTGAGCAGCATTCAAGCTGTCATTGGCAAATAGCGCCTCTTCCAGACCTGGTACGCCTTGCACAATAGCGCTCTCGTTAGCGAGCTGCTCTGGGGTTAGTTTTGGATTGGCCGCGATTAGCTCTGCAACCCCACTGTGTACCAAGCCGCGCTCGTCAGGATAATAGTTAATGTACAAGTTGCTCATACTAGCAGTCGCAGGACCGAAGTTGATCATCTCAGCACTCGCCCATGCTTGCGCCAGCACCAGCCACTGAGCACGTAACGCTTGCAACTCATCACTGCTGACAGGCGCTTGCTGACAATGCTTCTGCGCCAACTCATGCAACAAACCACTTTGCTTCGCCGCATCCGCATAAGCTGGAATGACAATGTCTTCAGCCACATGCGTCAGATAGGTCTTTTCGGTCTCCGCGCTGATATCTATGGCGACTATCTGTTCGTCATTCGTGCTATCGGCGGCCGTACTGTTTGAGGCAGCGCCATCTTGCGCGACGGTTTGGCTATCCACCTCTGCTGTTTTATTCTCATCGGCAGGCTTGACACAACTGATGAGTAATCCAGCACTCAGTGCCGATAACGCCATTGCTAATGCAGGGTTTATTTTCATAAGTTTCTCGGTAATGGGATAAGTAATAATTTATATCATTTTTATAATGATTTTAAGAAGGCGTTTAATTCAGCGCGTCCTTGCTTATCTAATTTCAATACTTTTTGGCGTTGGTTTTCTGCTTCACCGCCATGCCATAGCACTGCTTCCATCAGCGTGCGCGCGCGACCATCATGTAAAAAGGTCGCTTGTGGATCGACGTTTTGAGCCAGACCAATCCCCCACAATGCCGGCGTACGCCATTCATATGAGTTGGCCAAAAACTCAACTTGCGTATCTTTTGCCGGTAGCTTACCCGCTATCGTACGATCGGCAAGGTCATCACCCATGTCATGCAGCAGCAAATCTGTGTAAGGATAAATGACTTGTCCATGCTGCTCAAGATGATCATCGTCAGTTTTTGGCAACTGATATCTTGGCGTATGACAACTCTGGCAGCCCATATCATAAAAGCGTTTTTTACCAGCCAGCACCAATTTATCATCGGCATTGCGGCGATGTGGCACCGCTAAGTTCCGCGTATAAAATTCTACAAACTTCGCGACTTCATCATTCACTTCGACCGGTGTCTTGCCATTACCTTGCTCATCAGCGCCAGTGGTCGCTTTAATACAAGCGGTTTGGCTCGGCATGCAAGACTCATGAGGACGAATGTTTGAGGTCAACCCCATATCCTCATTAAAGGCACTTTGGTTTTGCGTAATCAGCTTGGTCTGACCGGCCTTCCAACCAAAACGACCGAGCGCATGCTTGCCCGTTTGCGGGTCCATCACCCAATTAAACTTACCACTGATGCCATCGCTATTTTTATTATTAGGCGTTTGGCTGGCTTGTTTTTTAATGTCTGCGTCTGGAATTTGCTCAAGTAGGCCCAGACCAATCATTGGCAAGGCGATGCGCGGCGAGACCATCATCTCATCATCGAATGCGCCATAGCCGGGTTTGGTCAACTCAAAGGTCGGCGCACGTAGGGTTTCAACATAACCATCAGCAAAGGTCACTGGCTTATCAGTCCACTGTACCGCAATTTGCGCTTCGGCCGGTACACCCTGAATACCGCGATCCTGTAACTGACCGCCATACATAGGATGCACCACTTTTTCGATCTGGGAATCCTGCAATTGCTGACGCTGCTCATCCGTTGTCGCTGGCATAGACAGACGTATTAATAAACTATCAGCATCGTCCTCACTGCTCATCGGCGCGTGACCACGACCGTCTTTGACGTGGCACGATTGGCAGGCAGCGACATTGAATAACGCACCAAGACCGTCACGGCTGTCCGTGCTAGCAGGCGCTACCACCCACGGTTGTTGAAAGAATGCATTACCAATAAAAAAAGAGCCTTTACGTGAGGCGGTGAGGTTTGACGAGGGTTTTGAGTAGCTCTCAGCGCTGGTAATACTGATACCAGTATCACCGCCTTGCTTAATCTCTTGCGGGTCAAAGGAAGCAAGCTGCTGCATGGATACCCCAGCCAGCGCTTCGATGTTTTGACTGCGCTCAGTAGACAATGAACTATCATCCTGCTTACCAGCCTGCGTGTCATTCTTATCAGCGGATGAGCTGTCAGTCGGTTGACAAGCCGCAAGTGACCATATGCAGAGCGCACTAAGCGCAAGCTTTAGAGGTGCATTTTTAGACAATAAAAAGGTATGAAGAGACATAGATGATCTGTCTTTCGTGGCAGGAAGGGCGTTCATAAGCATTGCCTTAGCGCTAGTATAGAACCATCAAAATCGCGCACCATAACAATATGTCGTTACAGTCAACAGGGTACAACTGTAAGAAAGCTGGCTGGTAGCGTTATTTTAATAGGGCATAAAAAAACACGTTGCCAACCGAGATTGACAACGTGTGTATTATACATAAATTACTTTCCTATGAAAATAATTCTCATTCACTTATAAAGACTTATCAGGCATTATAAATGAATACAACTGACGCTAGTAAGCGTATAAGCTGAGCTTAAAACTGTGAACCTGCATCAGCATCTAGATTGTCAATGCCAGCCGCTTTTGCCGCATTTTCAATACCAGTCGTCAATTCTTGCAAGCTGGTAATGGCAGTCTCAACCCAACCACGACGCGTATTTTGCTCTTCAGCAGAGATACCTTGTTTACTGGCTTGACCAACAGTCGCAATCATTTGATCAATCTTGATGCCTTCTTTTTCGCCCTTTTCGACGATGATATTAAAATCACTTTCCACCTTACTAAAATCAGCCGCCAGCTTATCAGCAACGTCTTTATGACCAGTATCAATTAGGTAGTTCTTCACGCCATAGCCACCCACGGTTTTACCCGCGACGGTCTTATAGCTACCATTAAAGACATTTTGAATACCGCGAGCATTATTGGCATAACTTAGATGGGTCAAGTCACTAAAGCACTCGTGCTCATCTTCGGTAGAGCCCGTGACAAAGGCGACTTGCATACGCTGAGAGGCCAGCTCGCCAAGTGCTAAACTGCCCATCTGGTACAAAATCTGGCGCAGACCATTGTTATCTTTACGCGCTATCATATCGCTGCGTAAGGTATGTTCGCTATCAGGCTGCCATTGGGCTTCCATTGCGGTTAAATCATCAACCAATAATTGCGCAGCAGCTTTTAAGAACTCGCCACGACGCTCACAAATACTTGCTTCTGTATTTGCGCTTTCGCCACTGGTACATTCACCATCGGTGGTAATATAGTCGCTAACCGGGCGGTTGCCTGCACCCTCACCGACGCCATTGGTATCTTGTCCCCATAGCATAAACTCAATCGCGTGATAGCCAGTCGTTACGTTGGCTTCACTACCACCAATCTCATTCATGTCTGCTAACAATTGCGGCGTAATGGTGCTGGTATCTTGCTTGATGCTACCGACGGCGATGCTATCACTATTGATGATATTGTCTTGACTGTTATATTCACCTTCGTAATCGTCGCTGACGTAATCAATGAGCGCTTCATCGAGCGGCCATGCATTGACCTGTCCTTCCCAGCTATCGACGCTGCCAATCTCACGCTGGTCATCAGCAGTCACAAAGGCTTCATCAAAACGGAACACTTCAGTTTGTGAGTAAGGCTGACGCGCCGCTTTATAGGCAGCTTTTGCCGCGTCAAGGTTCGCTTCAGTTGGCGTATCTACATAAGTATTTACAGCGGTCTGCAAGGTTTTTGCGCTATCTAATGAGTCTTTATAGGTAGCATGAGCCATATTTGCATAACTAATCACCAAGCGATCGATATTGGCTTTTTCTGCACCGGACGTGGTTTTATTATTAGCGGCTTCTGTGTCTTGTACCTCCGCTTGTGCATCAGTGGCGGCATCGTCATTGGCTTGTTTGGTACAACCCGATACTAGCAGTATCCCTGCAAGCGCAGCGGCTAAAGTAGTCGGTAAAATTTTACGGCTCGTCACTGTGGTCATATTCATACACGTCCTCGATGAGATACATTAGAAAAAGGGTAAATACAGTAAATAACGAATGTCCAGAATAATAATTACTGTCAAATCTGCCAAACGGTATCATTAATATTACTGAAATATTATTGCTAGAATATTCAAATATTTGCGAATTATAATGTTATTGATAACTATTATCAAACATAATTTGCCGTTTTGGTCTAGTCGGTACTCTTGATAATTTAGTGGCGCAAATTTTAAGCACAAAAAAGGCCAGCATATTGCTGACCCTTTTTAACAGTGTTCTTAATGTAAATAGATACTAATATAAATAGCTACTAAGTAATGGCTTAGTTTACGCTCTGTGGCGAGTTAATCGTTAGCTCAACACGGCGGTTTTGTTGACGACCATAATCAGTGTTGTTATCCGCTACTGGGCGTGATTCGCCATAAGCAACAACATTAACACGGTTAGAAGCCACACCGCGAGCTGTCAGATAGTTAGCTACTGAGTAAGCACGATCACGTGATAGACCCATGTTGTATGATGCTGAACCTTTGCTATCAGTGTGACCTGCGATGTTAACAGTGGTCTTATTATACTGATTCATCGTCGATGCTAGCTTATCAAGGGTTGGCTTGAAAGATGAGCTCAATGTAGCATCATCAAATGAGAAGGTAATGCTACCTGGCATAACCAAGTCAATGTTACCAGTCGTAGGGTTTTGTTCAACCGTGACGCCTGTACCAGCCATTTGTTGTTCAAGCTGCTTAGCTTGACGCTCCATGTAGTAACCAACGCCTGCACCCAATGCTGCACCAATAGCAGCATCACGACCAGTTTTGTCGCCGCCCGTTGCTTTTGAGATAGTCGCACCACCTAAAGCACCCGCTAGTGTACCAACAGCCGTTTTATTCAAACGTTGCTGTCCAGTGTTTGGATCTGTTGTACAACCACTCAATGCTAGACCAGATGCGACTGCGGCAATCATTAATGTATTACGCATAATATTTCCTCTTAAGTTTAAAAAAATGGTTAAATTGTACTTTTTATAGAAGATTATTCATTAATCTTATTTAGGTGCTTATTTACACTCGTCATTATTATGGCAATTACCATCTATTCATGTGTAATATTTTGTCACATCTATGTATGAGAAGTGCAGAAGGCTTGCCAGTTTTTTTCTAACGCTAGCGATGTCTGCCATGACTAGTCACGTTTACAGTCGTACACTATCATTAATTTCTGCTAAAATCATGCAATAAAGTTGACCCTAAAGTAGCGCTAATAAAAGCTATAAGCATATAGCACGCGTTCAACCTTAACAAAACGCCAAAAACTTCGACGATAGCGACTCCAGAAATGGAGCATTTATATATTAATAATATCGATAGAAAAGGGATTAAACATGCGCCTGACCTCTACTATTCAAAAAATACATCAACGCGCGCCTAAATTGGGCAAAGCGGTCTCGCTGACCACCGCAGCCAGTGTCATCGCAGCCAATAGCTTTGGTTATAGTATTCCCTTATGGCTAATGGGTGCGACCAAAATAATTACTGGCGCCCCTATTGCGGATAAAACCGTGATAAAAATTGCTGCCCACTGGATTAGTAGTAATAATGCTTTAATCGATAATATGTTGCCACGCAAAGATTGGCGTATCAATTTGCCCAATGATGTTCATATGGATGGCAAATATCTACTGGTTAGCAATCATCAGTCGTGGGTCGATACCAGTATCGTGCAATACATTGGTGAAAAGCGCCTGCCCCTCACCCGATTTTTTACCAAGTTTGAGCTGATTTATATCCCAATCGTTGGCCAAGCTTTTTATTTTTTAGACTTCCCGATGATGCGCCGCCATTCTAAAGAAAAGGTTGCCAAAAACCCTGCCCTAAAAGGCAAAGACATCGAAGAAGCCAAACGTGCTTGTGCGCTCTTAAAAGACAAGCCATTTACCTTATTGAACTACCTAGAAGGCACGCGCTTTACCCAAGAAAAACACGCCAAACAAGGCTCGCCTTATACGCATTTACTGAAACCGCGTGCAGGTGGTTTGGCGCTCGCAGTCAATGCACTAGGAGATGATATCGACGGTATTTTGGACATGACCATCGTTTATCCTGATGGCGTGCCAACCTATGGTGATTTGTGGAAAGGCAATATTAAGCGCTTGGGCGTTGATGTTCGACACATTAAGATACCTGATGAATTGTTTGCTGGTATCAAAAATGGTGGCTACGAAGAAGATGAGTCAATCAAGGCGAAGATGTTTGATTGGGTTGAGCAGATATGGCGTCAAAAAGATGACCTTATTACGACGATGCTGGCTGACTTTGCAGACAATCCGCAGAGCAAATAGGCTAAAGATAACTTATTTTTTCAGTAAACCTTCAAACCACAATGGTGCCATACTTTTTACGCTGCTATTTAAATACTAAAGACTGGCTGTGGCGTGTCCTCATTTTGAAAATAGTGATAAAAATAAGATAAATGGCAGCTGAACAGAGAAAATAGTACGGATAATATCGAGAGATTAGCAAGCTACTTGACGAAGTTTGGCAAATATTTAGCCGTTTTTAGCGCATTTACTGCTTAAGGTTCAGATTGAGAACACACCCTAATATCAAGGTTACTCAATTTGTATAAAATACCAAATTATAATGGTTGATGGGTTGTTTTTTGATGCCATTCATTGATAATGTGAATAGTCATTAAAACGCTCGCTTATTTAGTAATCATGTCCTCACTAGCAGTGCCTACTGATGACATGATTTCTTATGCCATTTCTTACTAATAAGGTATGACTGTGCCCGCCTCTCCCACTAAAAGCTCGCCGATAGCAGCAATGCCAAATGAGTCATCGAACTTAGCAAACAGTCAGTCTCCGAGCACTCATTCCTCGATCGAGCAGCCGCCACGATTAAATCGTCCCAAGCCAAGTCGCTTTAAGCTGACGTATGACATCTTGATGATTGTTGCTATTAGTATTGATCTTTTATTGATCAGTATCGATGCCATCTTGATGAGTGGTTTTAGTAGTAATGTCGCAGGATGGCTGGCATTGAGTGATGCGCTCAACTGGTATCAGAATACCTTGCACGATCCATTGCGTACGGCGGGTGGCTTTTTTACCATATTTTTAATCGTAGAACTGTTGGTACGTTGGGCGATTGCCGTTAAGCAAAAAGCCTATTATCGCTGGTTCTTTTTTCCCTTTGTCCATTGGTATGAAGTGTTAGGCTGTTTTCCACAGCTACGCGCGCTACGGTTATTTCGGGTAGTGGTCATCGGCCGCCGGCTATATCAGCTTGGCTATCAAGTACTGCCGCAGTCATGGATTGCTCGTATCAAGTTCTATATTGAGCTGTTATTAGAAGAGTTGTCAGATAGGGTAATTTTGACGACCATCGACAACTTTCGTCAGCAACTTACCAACCCTGAAACGCACAAGTCCTTTATCGAATCAACGATTGCGCGCAATCGCCATGAGATTGAAGCCGCCCTGTTGTCGCTACTACGCACAGAACTGGCGCCAAAACTACAAGCGCTGACCGCCTCGCCGGGAGGTAGCAATATGATAGCCGGTGCGATGGGCGAAGCGATTAAGGAAGGTTTGGCCAATACGCCTGAGTTGCGTCGCTACTTGCGCATGATACCAATCGCCGGCGGCTTGATTGAGTCACAATTGCAGCATGTCGGACACAATATCGGTGAAAACGTAGTCATTGCTCTAAACGAGCGGCTACTCGATGCAGAACGCCTCGATGCATTGATGGTCGCTATTGCCAGCGGCGTGGCGCAAATCGATACCAATAACACAGCGCTGGATACTTTAATTTCGAGTATCATTGAGGACAGTTTGACAGAGTTTGAGGCACAGGTAAAAGTACAGCAATGGAAGCACCAAGATATGCTTAACTTATAAAATCTTGCTAAAAATAGCTGACAAATAGCTAGTACCTGATAGATAACCAGCACCTAATAAATAACCACTAAATAATAATAAATATAGTACGCATGCAGCAATACGACATTTTTTGAGGATCAATCTTATGACGGTTTCAGACAACGACAGCAGCGCACAAGCCCCGAGTAGCATCCCTGCTCTCGCCTTTTATGGCAAGATGCTCACCTTTTCGCGTTTGCAGTTCAGTACCAATGATTTGAGCGCTATCGAATCTCAGCTTGCCGAAACGCTCAGCAACAAATCCAGCAATATCCCTATCCTTATCGATAGCGAGGTCGAACAAGACCTGTCAGCATTGGTAGAGCTATTATGGTCATGGGGCGTACAACCTATCGGTGTCGTAACAGGTGTATTAGATGCCCAAGCGCGAGAACAACGATTGGCAATCTTCCCTGCTGATGGCAAACGTATCGAGCGTATTTTACCCAGCAAAAAAGCCACTGCTCAGGTCAGTAAAGCATCAGAAGCCAAAAGTACAGAGTCAACCAGCACGAATGACGTAGCCGCAGCGTCTGAACCCGCACTTGAGACAGCGACCGAGACGACTCTCTCTAATATTCCAGCAGAGACTTTAGTCAGCGCTGAGCATATTACCAGCCTCATCTATGATCAAATGCTGCGCTCAGGACAAAGCCTTAACCATGTCGGTGGGGATTTGATTTTGACCAACAGTGTCAATAGTGGCGCTGAAGCCATTACCGACAACAGCTTGCATGTTTATGGCCGCGCCCAAGGTCGTTTGGTCGCAGGAGCCACGGGTGATAAAGATGCTCGTATTTTTTGTCAGGTCTTTAACCCCTCCTTGGTATCGGTCGCCGGCACTTACTGCCTACGAGATAACTTACCCGAACACGTGATCGACAAGCCCGTACAAGTACGCTTTATAGAGGGTCAAGGCTTGGTCTTTACCGTGATGGATGAGGCTTAGACGCCTAGTGGTATATTGCTGCTTATGTATAAATGCCCAAGAAAATCTCTGTAGTGGCTATCTATAGTAGCTACCTTCTGTAATAACTATAGATAGTCACTACTTAGATGGTCACTACTTAGATGGTCACTACTTAGATGGTCACTACTTAGATGGTCACTACTTGATAGTCATAATGCGTTTAGGGCTAGGCGACTCGTTTAATATTGTAGTAAGTTTATTTAACAAAACTGCCCTATGCTAATCTGCTGTCTCTGCCACTATTTACTATGTTTGCGAGCGCTGACAGCCAGTAGCAGCAGTACTTAACACAGATATTGGCTGTTTTTGAGCTTTAGTGCAGACTTGCTATAAATTTTTGTTTATATATGCTAGGCTTACGCTCGCAGGTAGCGCATATATTGCATGTGAATAATAAGTATGCAAAGCATAAGTAAATGCGCTATTTTATTTAATAGATATCCCATTGATTCATAGGAGTGTGCCATTGTGGCGAAGATTGTTGTAATCACTTCAGGTAAAGGCGGTGTGGGCAAAACCACCACGAGTGCCTCTTTTGCTGCCGGTTTGGCGTTGCGTGGCTATAAGACGGTTGTTATCGATTTTGATGTAGGTCTACGTAACCTAGACTTGATCATGGGCTGTGAAAATCGAATTGTTTATGACTTTGTAGACGTCATCAGCGGTAACGCTCGCTTATCACAAGCACTGGTCAAAGATAAGCAGCTTGAAAACTTATATATCCTGCCTGCCAGTCAGACGCGTGATAAAGATGCACTGACCGACGAAGGGGTGTCCGAAGTAATGGCTGAGCTGTCTAAGCAGTTCGACTATATCATTTGTGATTCGCCTGCTGGCATCGAGCGCGGTGCTCAGTTAGCGATGTATCATGCTGATGAAGCGATCATCGTGACCAACCCTGAGATCTCCTCAGTACGTGACTCGGATCGTATCATCGGTATTTTACAAAGCCGCACCAAAAAAATCGAAGAGAACCAAGGCTCTATCCGTGAGCATTTGGTTATCACTCGCTATAATGCCGAACGTGCAGCAGCGAATGAGATGATGGACATCGATACCATCTCTAACGATATCTTAAAAGTACCCCTACTTGGCGTTATTCCTGAAAGCCATTCAGTGCTTGAAGCATCTAACCACGGTGAGCCGGTGATCCATTATACCGATTCTATCGCTGGTCAATGTTATGATGACATTGTCGCCCGTTTCTTAGGCGAAGAGCGTCCATTACGTCATATTGATGTGAAGAAAAAGAGTCTATTACAGCGCTGGTTTGGGGGTTAATGATGAGTAAGAAAAAAGGATTTTGGAGTAGTTTGTTCGGTACTGATGATGGCAACACTGTCGGTAGCGCCAACCTAGCCACTGAGCGTCTCAAGGTTATCGTTGCGAGCGAAAATCGCTTAAACAACCGCTTAACAGCGGATCGTATCGAAAAAATGAAACGTGAAATACTAGAAGTGGTGAATAAGTACGTCAATGGCGTGCAAATTGATGATGTAAATATCAATCATCGTTCTGAAGATAGCTTAGATGTGTTAGAGATGAATATCAATTTGCCTGAGCACAAAAAATAATCTGCGCAAAAGTACAGGGAACAAGTGCTCGTTAAGCTCTAATTTAAAAAGAACTAGTCTAAAAAGCCCTCAGTATGATACTGAGGGCTTTTTTGTGGGCGCATATGTCCTAGATTAATTATTATTTCATACGAGCCATCAAGTTGTCTTTCTTTACTAGCTGATGATAAAAGGCTGCTGCGATATGCAATAAAGTAAAAGCAATAATCATGGGCCAAATAATATCGGTATGTAAGTCATTATAAAAACGCGCTAAACCCCTATCTGGCGTGACAAAGATAGGAATCTGAAATAAGCCAAATATGTCTACTGGTCGACCACCATAGACGGACATCAGCAAGCCAGCTAGTGGCATCGCAATTAACAAAGCATAGAGCACAAAGTGCGACAGCTTTGACATCAATAGCTGCCATTTTGGCATCGGTAACGCTGGTGGTGCTTTGGTAAAGACGCGATTAATAACCCGCGCTATCATCCAACATAACAAGCTGATGCCAAACGCCTTATGCAAACCAATATAGAGATTGCTATCAAGATTTTGGTATAACAGGATCATGATCCACGTTACCAGTAATAAAACCGCACTGATCCAGTGAAATAAGCGGCTAGCGACTGACCACTTGGAAACACTCGCATTGATATTATTCATAAGCTGCCCTACTACCTCTGACCAACATTTATAGATAAAGACAGCAGCTAACGGCATGACCATCGCGGCTGGGTTAGTCATAACTAGGTTTATAATGAATCGTTATTCACTATCAGCCCTCTTACTAAACAAGCTAGCTGTCTAAATCAACCAATTGATGCGCAATTTTATCCAAATCGGGCACCAAGTAAGGAATACTATCGATAATCACGGTTTGAAACAAGTAAGATTGTATAACATTTTCTTGGAAGCGGTCTTTGACATAATCGACTTCGCTACTGGTAGGATTTTCATCAGTCGCTTCAACAGTCTTATTATCGCTATTTTTCGCTTTTTTAGCATCGTTATGGCTTATATTATCAGCGTGATATTGCTCTGGAAGCTCACCATCCTTAACCTCAGAGATACGCACCTGTCGTTGGCGCAGTTCACCAGCTGTCTGTAAAGCCATGCGATGGGCCGCCGTATTGCCTTCTAATACGATGATTTTATCTGGCACCTGCTCGCTAGATAGCAAATGGAATACAGCCACTTCTTGTTGTTGCCACAGATAAGTCCAGATATGCTCATCAAGAGGATCCACACTCAAAATCAAACTGCTCGGAATGATCCAATCAGGCTGATTGAATGCTGGGACGATAGTGACATCGAGCATACCGTTGTTCGTGGTCAGCAAACTTACTGCTTCAAACGAATGCTTTAGAATTTCTTTCATAAGTCGCTCACAATAGATTAATACGAAGAGGCAACCGCCACTCTTTCACCAATATAGTCGGTAAGTTTTTGTGCTAAAGCCACTGGGCTACCAATAAAATCGCAGTATCCAGAATCAATAATTGCCTGTGGTTGGCTGGGACAAGCACTTACCTTTGGATCTTGTACCCATAACTGACTGTCATTGTCTTGAATTAAGTCCAGATGCTGAGCCCCATCGTTGCCCATACCTGAAAAAATAATGTTAATCAGCTCACTACCATATACATCGCTGGTGTTTTTTAGGATTTGACCGATAGCAGGCTTATAATCACCATCCCATGCTTTATCAAGCAATATAATCCGACCAGTCGAATCGCAGACAATTTGCTTGTCAATAGGAGCAATTAAACACTGACCTGACTGCAAACGTTGTGATGAGGTAATCACCTGACAGCGCCAGTCATTATGGCGATTAAGTATACGTGGCAGCGTACCAATCATGGTCTGATTGAAATGATGCGCCAATAAGATACAAATGGGTAGCGTGGGTGACAAATTATCTAAGAATTCTTTGACAGCGCTAGGGCCACCCATAGACGCCCCCAAGAACACCACGTAACGCCAATCGCTGGTATCACTCTGGTAAGCTTGGGTATCCACCAATGCTGGTAGAGACAACATCTGCGCAAGTTTACGCTTTAGTTTACGTTGCCATTTAGCATACTGCTGCGCCTCATTTAGATAAGGCGCTTGACTAAAACCCACCAACACTCCAATCGATTGAGACACAGTAGTAGCCGTGGCAACGCCGTCATCATAATCACTGTCTATTAGCCAGATATCAATAGGTGCTTCATAAAGTTCAAACTTGGTATTCAGCTGCGCCCGTGTCACACAATCAACCAATATAAAACCACAACTGCGTACGGTATCCGAAAAGGCCATGCGCTGGTGATGGTCTTCTGCGACCACCAGCACCTTGATATCATTTTGGTTTTTTTCTTTGAGCGCTAATAGAGCAGGTACATTATCCTTCATGAGTCAAGCTGACCTCTTCACCCAATAGCGTTTGGATTTTATTGAGTAGCTCGTTTTCTTGGAAGGGTTTACCCATATAATCGTTCACCCCAATTTCCAGAGCACGCTCGCGATGCTTTTCACCAGTACGTGAGGTAATCATGATAATTGGGATATGCTGCAAGCGTTTATTATGACGTATTTGAATGGCCACTTCGAAGCCATCCATGCGCGGCATCTCAATGTCCAAGAGGATGAGATCCGGTATCGTTTCTTGTAGTATCTCAATCGCATCGACACCGTCTTTGGCAACGGCAACTTTGTAGCCTTGACGCTCTAAGAAGCGCGACGTGACTTTACGTACCGTGACCGAGTCATCGACGACCATCACTGTTGACTGAGACTCCAAACGTCTGTGCTTAGAGCCAGTAGACGAGGCAACTTCTTTGAGCACTGGCGCATTACGCATCAAGGCAATCAAATCTAAGATAAGCATGACCGAGCCATCACCCATGATGGTAGCAGCGGAAATACCTGATAGGTTGGAGAATTGTTGCCCTAACGGTTTTACCACGACTTCGATACGCGAGCCAGCTATCTGATCGACCTGCAGGGCAATATTCTGTCCAGTACGGTTTTTAATGATAATCACCGGCAAGCTTGTATTGGTATTGACCACCAATTCATTGAGTTTATTGCCTGATAAAATCTCATTTAAATAACGCACGCGATAATCATTGTCTTCAAAGTTGAGGGTCGCATCATTTGACTGATAGTAGTCATAAAGCTTTTCTGGGTTAATACGTACCACACGCTCAATCTGAACCAATGGTATGGCATAGTAGCGATCTGCTGCCCGCACTACTAGGGCATCCGACTGTAGTGGCATAATAAAATTGGACAGCTTCTAAGAGGTTATAATAACCCAAAGAAGGAAACTAGTATGACCAACAATCGCAATCAATATACCCGAGAATTCAAGCTTGAAGCCATCAGCTTAGTGACTGAGCATAAGCGTAAAATACCTGATGTAGCAAGCTCACTTGGCATTGGCAAATCCACCCTGCAGAAATGGCTGAGTCAGTATCGACAAGAAACGAATGGCCAAGCACCTAAAGTCGGCAACGCTTTAACGGATGAACAGCGCGAGCTACAAGAATTGCGTAAGCAGGTTAAGCGACTCACTATGGAGCGCGACATATTAAAAAAGGCTTCTGCTCT
>NZ_JBEOOY010000005.1:0-195034 GCF_040309585.1 Psychrobacter sp. GW64-MNA-CIBAN-0177 | reverse complement strand
TTATGATTATGTTTGATGATCGTATTAGTAAGCATTTAATCTAAATGGCAGTTACACAGAATTTGGGATGGTCTCAACTATTTCTGCGGCAGTGGTCGGTCTGCTCTATGTCCTGAACCCTATTGACATCATTCCAGATTTTATTCCCTTTATCGGTCAAATCGATGATGCATTGGTACTGAAATTTTGTCTCAAGCTCATGGAAAAAGACTTGCGCAAGTACAAAACTTGGAAAGATGAGCAGACAGCTTCTAAAGATGAAAAGTCTAATAAAGACGCTGCCTCAAAGCCGACTGATAAAAAGCTAGAAGATAAAAGTAAAAGCTCAAAGAAAACAGATAAATAATCTAGTAAACAATCACTTATAAAAAACACGATCAATGAGGCACTCACTGACCGTGTTTTTTACAAGCTTAAAATAGAAACCTTTTAAGCTATTTATACATTTACCTTTTCAACTCTTTATCAATCTGGCACATCATAACGGGCTTTTTCTGGATTAAGACCGAATGAATAAACAAAGGTCGCAACGAGGCTGTTTATAATGATAAACGGCAAATCGATAGCGGTATGCCCAAGCAAGTAGCGACCGATGAGCCATGAGATAATGAGCATAACAATAAAGAACCCGCCCAAATACGCCAAGATGGCTGGATGCTTAAGATTATAAGGCTGCTCAGGTTCAGGTTTTTTGTTTAATACATAGCTTCTTATCGCCCAACCAGCCGCATAAGAAAACCCACCCAACACCACATAACTAAAAAAATTCATATTACCTGACTCTAATGACTTGACTACTTATGAGAAAAGACTACTTATGAGAAAAGACTGCTTATAAGAAAAGACTGCTTATAAGAAAAGACTGATTATAAGAAAAGACTGATTATGAGAAAAGATTGTCTATAATCGATGAGATGTACTTAGGGTCTGTTGAACATTCAAATATTAGGACTGCTGATTGCTAAAATCGTCTCAAACCTTTTATCAAATCAGGCGTAAACCGACGATAATGTCGAGACCTTAGCTAGGTTTACAACAACGTTTGGGGTGATTTTAGCATCAGCCTTCCAGGGCAGGGCTATTTTTTGCCAACACATGGCGAAATTATCTAACCTAGAATGACTAGGCGTCAAAAATTTCACTGCGTATTGTCTAAAAAATAGCCACTGCCAGTGCCACATTTGAATGTTCAACAGACCCTAATGCTAATCAGACCATTTTCTTAGCTGCCTGTACCGACATTATCAATGATAATATTGGCATGGGGATTGGCTAAAATATCAGTATTAACGTCATCACACTCTACGCGATAGATAGTATTGGCACCGCGATAGATATACGACAAATACTCACTGTCCAGTAGCGGATCGATATTGGCATAGACAGGCTTCACATGAGCCAGTACCAGCACCCTATCGGGACGGCCGATGACTGCATCGACATTGTCAGGATCTATAGAGAAAAACGTGGGTATCTCGCTATTTTCGAGTACTTCTAACGGTTCAGCGTCATCCCAAACACGCTTGGCGCTTGCTGGCTCCTTCATTTGCATCACCCAAGCGCCGTCCTGTTGACTGACTTTTATTTGCGCAGGCTCGTCATGACTGACCGTATAGCAGCCTTCAAAGACAGACAGATCTGCTGCGGCTTCAACCACGTCGGTATCGGCTTGGGTATTACTATCATTACAAGCGCTCAACAGTAACGCGCTGCTTGCCGTGATACTGACCATCAACAGCGTCAATCTTTTATAAAAAACGTTTGAGCGTAAGGACATAATAGGGTTATCCTGCATTCATGCATTAAAACTTTTAGGAAGCAAGCCGTTGATAAACAGTATCGTTAATTTTAATTGTTAATGGCGAAAAAGTAGCCATGACCATCGTTATTTAAATGGCAGTTTACGCTATTTTTTATGCATTCATCTTTAAAACGACGCAGCCACTTTGAGAATTGCTACTAGTGCTATTTTGGGTTAAATACGTTGATGCTCGTGCTGCCAAATGCTGGTCAGCTTGGCGCAATCCTGCTTATTTTAACAGAAAACTGCAGGGTTACTATTATGATATGTGGTTTTGCGATTTTGTGCGTTACGATTGCCCATATCAGCGATAGATTTGTTATACTCAAGCGCAGTTAAGTGGTGCGCCGCTATTGTTTTTATGGTGCTCCCAAAATCTCTTAACGCCACCCTACGTTTCTCATTTATTAGGTCACAAAGTTTTTATGTCAGACAATCGTACCTCTACGCCACATAGTTATAAAGACCACGCGATTGATCCGTTGGCCGCCAAAGCAAACACCACAGTGGCCTACACCGATGGCGCCTGCAAAGGCAACCCGGGCGCTGGTGGTTGGGGCGCGCATTTGATATTCAGTGATGGGCGTACGCAGGATTTATATGGTGGCGATAAAGAAACGACCAATAATCGCATGGAGCTGATGGGCGCGATACAAGCATTGACTCATAGTCCACATGAGCAAAACCTCGAGATTTGGACAGACTCCAGCTATGTTAAAAAAGGCATTACTGAGTGGATTGAAGGTTGGAAAAAAAGAGGCTGGAAAACGGCCAGTAAAAAGCCAGTCGCCAATCAAGACCTTTGGCAGCAATTGGATGCGCTATGCCAACAACGCGACGTTGACTGGCATTGGGTAAAAGGTCATGCTGGACATGCAGGTAACGAAAAGGCGGATGAGTTAGCCAACCTAGGTGTGACATCTAGTAGTGGAGAATTATCGACAATAGATGCGCAAGAAACGACTAAAAAAAAGTACAAATAATGCCTGATAAAACGTCAAACTTTGCTAATGATGACTGGCTAAAATATGACCCATTGGGTCTAGATATGATGGGCGACGAGCTCGATGAAGAAGCGCTCGACAATGAAGCGCTCAACCATGAACCATTCGACACTCATCTGTCAGATGGGCAAAGCCATGATAATGCTAGCAAACCAATGAGTACCCCCAACATGCCAGAAGCCCAGACGATGACGACTGACACTATAATAAATAATGATAATCCAGATATGGCAACTGATGAGCCAAAATTTGATGGTGACACCAGTCGTGCCAATCCATATTTTAAGCCATTGCTACCCAAGCCGATACACCGTCACGAGTCCGATCGCCAGCTCATTATGGATACCGAGACCACCGGACTTGATCCACAAAAAGGCGACCGTATCATTGAAGTTGGTATTGTTGAGATGATCGGGCGCAAATTCACCGGTGAAAAGCTACACGTCTATATCAACCCGCAGCGCGGGATGGATGAGGAAGTGATTCGCATTCATGGTATCTCTGAAGCGTTTTTAACCGACAAGCCAACCTTTGATCAAGTCGCTCAGTCACTCTATGACTTTATGGACGGTGCCGAAATCATCGCTCACAACGCCACCTTTGATATGAACTTCTTAAACATGGAGTTCGCTAAAGTTGGAATGCATGACTTTGCACAGCGGGTAAAAGTTACTGACTCGCTAGTCATGGCCAAACAGCAATATCCGGGACAAAAAAACACCCTAGATGCCCTCGTGCGCCGCTTAGACGTTGGTAAGCAAGACCGTACTTTCCACGGGGCACTATTGGATTCCGAGATTTTAGCTGAAGTTTATCTGGCAATGACTGGCGGTCAGGTCACCCTCGCCATCGAAGAAGACTCACAAGCAGATGGCGGACAAACCGCGCACGCCAGCTTTGCCAATTTGGCGTCCTTATTATTAGTATCACCCACCGATGAGACGGCCAGCCAGCAGTGGTATAGCGAGTTGGCCGAACAATATCCTGAATTAAAAGCAAACATGTAGCACGTGATTAAAATAACCTCTTATATTAAAATAACCTCTTATACTGACATTTGGATACGGTAGTCTTGATTGTTATAAGCGTTAGCCTTTACGCATAAACGCCTGTTAACTCATCCTTTAAATGATCGCTATTTTCATCAGTACGTTATGGAAAAACACCTATGAACCAGTCTGCCCAAATGAAATTAACTGCTCCCACGCTTAGCGTTACTGACTTTAATTTGCCATCGCTACATTTGTTGCATGATGAAATTATCGTCACCCTTAAAGACACTGAGATTCATCTAAGCGAATTTAACGATGATAACAGTCAAGCGCCTTTATTATTAGACTCTATTACCGTGCTAAAGCAGCTGTCTTGTATTTTTGAGCTGATTTCTTTGGTTGGTGCAGAAGTGTTAAATACCGCCATCGTCAATGGTCTGCAGCGCCTTTATGACAGTGGTGATAATAATGATACTGCCTTGATTATGGATTTATCACAAGCCATCATGACCCTCGATCGTTATGTGGAATTTGTACTGTTGACAGAGTCAGTAGAGCCGACTTTATTATTACCAATCATTAATAAGCTTAATGCTCATGGGCAGCTAGCGCCAATCGAATCGGATTATTTTGCGACGTTTGGTAGTAGTAGTGTCATTATTGCCAACCCTGAAAAGAACTTTCAGCCCTTACAAGAGCTTAACCTTGACAGTGAGCTACTGACGTATGCGTATCGTAGTGGTCTTGGTATTGCACTGCTCAACCAAGATGGCGTAGTGACTCAAGACGCTCAGAAAAAATTAGATGCCATGAGTGCTGCTTGTGCTTTGATAGCTGCTCAGAGCAAGAGTCTATTCTGGCAAGCTGCCGCCGCCGCTGTCACTGATATCGCGACCATTTTGCCGCTTAACCTCAGCCAAAAGCATACGCTTATTTATTTAGAGCAGCAGTTCCAGAGCTATCTACCTATCATGGACACGCGTTTTGCTGATCTAGTCAGCTTTGCCTGTCAGCGTGATAATGAAGCGGCGCAACTGCTGCGTGAACAATATGCGGTCAACCAATTAGAAGACCCACAGCGCGAACAAATGAAGCGCTTCTTATTCGGTCCTAACCGCGCGCTGACAGACACTTTAAACGCTATTATTCAGACTCAAATCAATACGATTAAAGAAGATGTGGATAGCTACGCGCGTGGTGATTCGCTCAATCCTGCTGATATGCAGACGGCACAAATTATCGAACAGCTGACGGTACTGGGCTCAGCATTACGCTTGTTGGGACTGTCAAATGCCGCGAGCAGCCTGAGTACAGCAGCCGACGCGGTAAGCAAGTGGCGTGCGCCCTCGCCTGAAGATTTCGATCATTTACTCTTGGCATTGATGCATGCTGAAAACGCCACTATTTCCATGGCTGAGATGCATACCCCTGGGGCTATCTATCTGCCGCTGAACAACCCCCATATCTCATTGCATCAGCTCAATACTGCCTATGATACGTTAATACAAGAAAGTCGTACGGCTATCGCCAGTGCTGAGCAAGCGATTAATGATTATTTATCTGAGCCTGAGCGCGATATGCTCAATATTCAGAATATACCTGAAATGCTACGCCAAGTGGCAGGCGCGGTACGCTTTTTGCAACTGCCGACCCCAGCTAGCATGCTGAGCCAATTGGCCAATTATATACAGCAGCGCATCGAAAGCGGACACCGTATCGATGATAGTACGCTGGCTTATATCGCTGATGTGATTATGGCTGTCGATCATCATTTAGATGGTTTTGAGCACAATCGTCCCGTGAGTAAACAGGCGCTTGATGTTGGTCAACAAAGCTTAAGCCAATTACTTGCCGCTTAAGAATGATAGCGGCGACGGCGCTGTGATAACGATTGATTTTGAATGTTACTTTTGAATGTTACTTTTGAATGTTACTTTTGAAATAGTTACTTTTGAATGTTACTTTTGAAATAGTTACTTCAAAACAGCCACTTAAAGCAAGTTCGCTCTTCATTTGCTACGTACTTACTTTAGACTGTTTGGAAACCTGCTTATGACTCGCGCTTTTGTATTTAGTGATGATACCCTCCTCTGCCGTCAGACGATCGACGGTTGGTGGCCATTACAAATCCAACTACCACCATTGTCTGATGCAAACAACAATGGCAATCTGCCAGTACCTGCCTATCAAATAGGCAATGTTGCCCTACTCGAAAGCCTAGCACCAAGTCACTGGCAGTCCGATGCTGATAATAGGGTTAATGATGGTACAGAGAATTTAGTTGTTACTGAGTCTGAGGCTGCCACTTTTACTGCACCAGTAGCCAATGCCATCACTTATGACTATGCGATCGCGCATGATATCGTATTGCCTATTATTGCAGAGGGCAGCGGGAACGCTTTTGTGCCGTATCGACAGCTTATCACCCAGCTACCTGCCGCCTTATCGGCTCAGATTAGCCAAGCAATACAGTTGTTACGCTGGCAAACCGATACGCAGTTTTGTAGTCGCTGCGCATCCCCAGTCGTTCATGCCACAGCAGATGAGCGCGCCATGGTCTGTCCAGTATGCCGATTACGCCAATATCCCCGTGTCCAGCCTTGCGTTATCACCGCTATCACTCGCCCCAATCCACAGACGGGAGAGATGCAAATTTTACTCGCTCATCACCATCGCCATGGAGAACAAAAACGTCCTCTCATGTACGGCTTGATTGCAGGTTTTGTAGAAGTGGGTGAAAGTCTAGAGCATGCGGTCGTTCGTGAAGTGGCAGAAGAGGTCAACATCAGCCTATCAGATATTCGCTATGTCAGCAGTCAGCCATGGCCATTTCCTTCCAATTTAATGCTTGGTTTTCGCGCATCTTATGCGGCTGGCGATATTGTAATACAAGAAGATGAGCTGTCGCACGCCGATTTTTTTGACCTCTCTAATCTGCCCAAAATACCGTTTAAGGGCAGCATTGCCTACGAGCTGATTGCCAAGATTGCCCATGAGCAAGGCATCGCACTATAGTAGGTTGACTATATAACTAGATTAAAAGACAATCATTTCAATATTTATATCTATTTTAATAACGACAGTCTTGATGACTGATGTTAAGGTTTTTAATTAAATGCAAAGCAGTCGTAATATTCGCCTAATCAATCTGCCAATCCTGTTCGATACCTTGCGTATCGAGACATTGCCTGCTGATATGCAGGCAAAAATTGCCCGTATTGATGCCTGTCTGCCGCAGACGCAGTGCGGTCTGTGCGAACATCCGGACGGTTGCTTGCCTTATGCTACCGCGATTGTAGTGGATAACGAGCCATACAATAAATGCGTGCCGGGCGGTCAACCAGTTACTGATGCTATTGCGCAAATCGTCAATCCCGCCAGCGCTACAACAACCCTTAGAGCCGCGCCATCTCAGTGGCCGATAGACGCCACATCGACGCGACCGACCGAGGTACGTGCCGTTATCCGTGAAGATGACTGTATCGGCTGCACCAAATGCATACCCGCCTGTCCTGTTGACGCCATCGTCGGTACTGGCAAGCACATGCATACTATTTTTACGGACTTGTGCACGGGCTGCGAGCTTTGTATCGCCCCTTGCCCAGTCGATTGCATTGACCTAGTCACAATTGAGCGCGAGCTGTCTATCTCTGAGCGCGAGGCAGAACAAGAGGATTTAAGGCTGCGCTATCATACGCACCTTAGGCGCGTCACCGAGCAGCTTGCTGACAGCAGCAATAGTAGACCTGTGGTCAGCATGGTAGAGGCAAAATTGAATAATGCTGCCAGTCAATCGCTGAATATCAGCGAAGCACAAGCAAAAAACACCATTGCAGCAGCCAAGCTACGCAGTAAAATCAAAAAGCTAGAAAAGCAGCTTAGCGTGCGTCCAAACGCTAGCAAACAGACGGAGCTTGAAGCATTACAAGCTGAGCTTGCCCAACTTTAATAGCCAATATCCACTCCTGACTAATCAATGAATAAAATAATGGTAACAATACCATGAGTAAAACCGTCAAACACAAAACTGCCGATACCCCACCATCGCGGCGCATGCCCAATCGTGACGTCCGTCCATTCTTTGAAAAGTTGGCAGCGACGATTGATGAGCCGGTCACGGAATTACATTATAGAAGTAATTTTGAGCTACTGATTGCCGTCATCTTATCGGCACAAGCGACGGATGTCAGTGTCAATATTGCCACCAAGCAATTATATCCTGTGGCGAATACCCCTGAAGCAATCTTGGCATTGGGTGAAGAGGGTTTAAAATCCTATATCAAAAATATTGGCTTATATAACACCAAAACTAAAAACGTCATCAAAACCTGCCAAGATTTGATTGAGAAATTCGATAGTACCGTTCCTGATAATCGTAAGGACTTAGAATCACTCGCTGGCGTTGGACGTAAAACTGCCAATGTGGTCTTAAATACCGCTTTTGGGCAGCCGACCATGGCAGTCGATACGCATATCTTTCGCGTCGGCAATCGTACTGGCCTCGCCACTGGTAAAAACGTGTTAATCGTTGAAAACAAGCTGGTCGAACGTATCCCAGATGACTTTATCGTAGATGCGCATCATTATCTGATTTTGCATGGCCGCTATACCTGTCATGCTCGCACACCCAAATGCGGTGCTTGCCCTGTTTATGAGGAATGTATGTTTAAGGACAAAGCCAAGTTTTTAGAACTATAGCTTTCAGGATTATATTTTTTGGAATTGTAGTTTTTAAGATTATAGTTTTTGGAATTATAACCATTCTTTATTTAGAATTAAGGAATCCTAATGCATACGCTGACTGCTCTACTCTTTGATGATTTTGAAACCTTGGATTTGTTTGGGCCTATCGAGATGTTTGGCTGCTTGCCTGAGCACTATCGTCTGCAATTTACCTCACTGAGTGGTGGTATCATTCACAGTAAGCATGGCGTTGCGATGCAAACGGTCGCTGTCACAGAATTGGCGTATCAGACTGATATTGTATTGATGGTTGGCGGGATGGGTACTCGCCAGCAAGTCTATCACAAGCCGTTTTTGCAGGCGCTTAGGGCATTGGTTGAGCACGCTGATTGGGCGCTTAGCGTTTGTACAGGCAGTGCATTATTGGCTAAAGCTGGTGTTCTGGATGGCAAGCGCGCAACGTCTAATAAGCTCTCATGGCAATGGGTAATATCGCAGTCTCATAAAGTTGATTGGGTAGAGCAAGCGCGCTGGGTCGTCGATGGCAAGTTTTATACTTCTTCAGGGGTTAGTGCTGGCATGGATATGGCGCTTGGCTTTATCACTGATAGACATGATATAGAGACGGCTCGTCAGATCGCTCACTATACTGAATATCGCTGGCAAGAAAATAGCGATATTGATGACTTTTACCGTGGCTAATCCATGCCTAGTTACTTCTTAGTATTATCCATCGCTAGAGTTTTCACTCAATTCACGGTAAAATGTCATAATTTTTTGATTCACTTTTGCCTTATTTTTCCGTTAACATTTAATCATGACTGAGTTTATAGATTACAGTCCTTGCCATTAAGCGATCCAACTATGCGCGAATACAACTTATTTACCTCAGAATCTGTGAGCGAAGGCCATCCTGATAAAATGGCTGACCAAATATCAGACGCTATCCTTGATGCCATCTTACGTGAAGATCTTCATGCCCGCGTTGCCTGCGAAACTTTGGTTAAAACCGGTGCCGTGATATTGGCAGGTGAAGTGACCACGACGGCAAATATCGATGTTGAGCGTATCGTACGTGATACCGTCAATGGTATCGGTTATCACCATTCAGACTTGGGTTTTGATGGCGAGACCTGTGCGGTCATCAACATGCTTGGTAAGCAATCTCCAGAAATTGCCCAAGGTGTCGATCGTAGCGATCCTGAAGAGCAAGGTGCAGGCGATCAAGGCTTGATGTTTGGCTATGCCAGCAACGAGACTGAAGTATTGATGCCAGCCCCTATTGAATATGCCCATCGCTTAATGGAGCGTCAGTCTGAGTTACGCCGCGCAGGTGAGCTACCATGGTTACGTCCCGATGCCAAGGCGCAAGTGACCTTAAAATATGATGGCACTCGTCCTATTGCTATCGATGCTGTCGTCCTATCGACCCAGCATGACCCTAGTATCTCGCAGGCAGATCTGCAAGAAGCGGTGATGGAATCTATCATTAAGCAAGTATTACCAGCGGATCTACTGCATGCTGGCACTCGCTACCATATCAATCCCACGGGCAAATTTGTCATTGGTGGGCCAGTTGGTGATGCTGGATTAACAGGTCGTAAAATCATCGTTGATACTTATGGCGGCATGGCACGTCATGGCGGTGGCGCTTTTAGTGGCAAAGACCCTTCAAAAGTAGATCGCAGCGCCGCTTATGCCGTGCGTTATGTGGCCAAAAACATCGTCGCTGCGGGACTGGCTGACCGCTGTGAAGTACAAGTGAGCTATGCCATTGGGGTCGCTGAACCGACGTCTATCTCGGTCAACACCTTTGGTACTAGCAACATCAGCCATGACGAGATCATTCGCCTGATTCGTACCCATTTTGATCTGCGCCCTTATGGCATTACCCGTATGCTGAACTTATTGCAGCCTATGTATCAGCAGACTGCGACGTTTGGCCATTTCGGTCGTCCCGGCTCTGAAACTGCCTTTACGTGGGAAAAAACAGACAAAGCTGAAATCTTAAAAGCAGACGCAGGGTTGTAAAATATTACCTGATGCCCCTTAGTCTCTTACATACAGACCGTCTCTATAAATTGAAAATTACCGATACTTATTAGGAATTGCTTATGTCTCAAGACAATATTCAAGACAGCAACACTCAAGACAACAATGTTGATGCTAATGTTGAAATCACCCCTGAAATGCAGGCATTTTATCAACGTGCGGATGCCATCATCGGTGTAGCAAACAGTCAATTGGGACCTGATGCTCATTCAGGTCAAGTCGGCGCGTCTTTATTGTACGCCGCCGCGCGTTATAGCGCCTCAGTGGCCTCTATCGGTTTTGTTAAAGGCGATGACTTTGCCAAAGAAAAAGACGATATCGTCGAGTTCTATGTCAAACAATATCGCCAGATGCTAAGTGATAACTTAACCGATTATGCGCAAAACTTTGATAAATACGTTCAACTCAATCAAGATGATAAAGTTGCTAAATAAGTCTTCTTAAATCTATGAAATATCGTTAAATATTAAACCCAAGTCTAATAGTAGGCTTGGGTTTTTTATTGACCTTATTAAAGTAGCTGAATAAAAAGTCCCAGCACAAGGCTGGGACTTTTACGTTTTATGGTACTTTTAGCAGATAGCTAGGCTATTAATCATTAGGCTCAATGATTTTTGGTGGACCTGTCAGTAAACCTTCGTCGCGGAACTCATTGGCTGAGTTATGCTCTGCCGATTCTTCGGTGATAAACCACTGCTGCTGACGATACAAAATCAATCTATCGCGGCTCAATCCCCGCAGTAGTGAATACATCATGATTAATATGACAACGGCAAAGGGAAAGCCTGAGACAATAGAGGCTGCCTGTAGCGCACCCAAACCGCCTGCCGCTAACAATACCGCCGCAATCACACCTTCTGTCCCTGCCCAGAATAAACGCTGAATCTTCGGTGGATTGGTATCGCCGCCTGAAGTCAGCATATCAATGACAAAACTGGCTGAATCTGACGAAGTAACGAACCAAAGAACAATCATCACGACAATCAACAAGTTAAGCGCTGAAGTAAATGGATAAGACTCCATTAGCTTAAAGATGGCACTACCCGTATCTGCTTGCACAGCTTCAACCAGACCAGGACTGGCCATATTAGGATCAATCGCTGCCATCAGCTCCATATGTACCGCTGAACCACCAAAGGCTGTGAACCATAAGAATAAAATGGTAATAGGGATTAATAACACGCCTAGTATGAACTCACGAATGGTACGACCACGCGAGATACGAGCGACGAATACACCGACGAATGGCGACCAGCTAATCCACCATGCCCAATAGAATACTGTCCATGATGACTGCCAGTTTTCTTGACCTTCATAAGACTCTGTCCACAGACCCAAAGGAATCACTTGATGTAAGTAATTACCAATGTTTTCAACGAAGCTGTTAAAAATAAACTGCGTGGGACCTAAGATAATGACAAAGCTTAACAGTACAATTGTGAAGAAAATATTGATGTCACTTAAGCGCTTGATACCTTTATCAAGACCCATCAAAAGCGACATGCCTGCCAACATAGTGATGAACGCAATCAAAATGATCTGTACGGTAATGTTATTCGGAATACCGAATAGCGTCTCAAGACCGGAGTTAATCTGCAGCACCCCAAGACCTAAGGTAGTCACCACGCCAAACATGGTACCGAATACCGCAAGTGTATCAACTGTATGCCCCATAGGACCATAGATTTTTTTACCGATTAACGGATACAGCGTCGAGCGAATCGCTAATGGTAAGCCAACACGGTAGTGAAAATACGCCAAAGCCAAGGCTACAATGCCATAGATTGCCCAGACGTGTAGGCCATAATGCAAGAATGAGATATTCATCGCTTGTTTGGCCGCTGCAATGGTTTCAGCTTCACCCAATGGCGGTGCCATAAAGTGATACAACGGCTCAGCGGTACCCCAATAGAGCAAGCCAATACCGATACCTGCCGAAAACAGCATCCCAATCCAAGAGACTAAATTGTACTCTGGCTTCTCTGTTTGGTGCCCAAGCCTGATATCGCCGTATCGGCTAAATATCAAATAAATACTCATGAGCAGAGCTAAGTTGACCACCACAATAAAAAACCAACCAAAGCGCATAGAAACAAAGGCTTTTGCTTGGTTAAATACCAGCTCTGCTTGCTCGTTAAAAAAAGCACCAAAAATAATGAACGCGACGATCAAAATCGCCGAGGTTAAAAACACGGGTTTACTTACCCGTGGAAAAGGGCCCAGACGGCCAACTTTAACGTGATCCATTTAATAATCTCAATTTTTTAGGATGCCAACCTTAACAAGATACTTACGAACTATCAAATTAGGTTAACAACCATTTATTGTTATAAAGCAAAAAATCCTAAGATATCGGTTTATCTTAGGATTTTTTACGGTAAATAATTGATCGTTGCTTGTCTTAAATATTTTTTTAAGGCCTGTTTTAAAAACTTTCTTAAGGACTCAGATAACAGGCTTAATTAAAACAAGCAACAATCAGCATATCATTAATGCCCTAGTCACCCTTTGCAATTTTAGGTGGACCTTTTAGCAAATGCTCATCGACGAACTCATTAGCCGAGTTATGATCAGCAGACTCTTCGGTGATGAAATATTGCTGCGCACGATATAAAATCAAGCGATCGCGACTTAAACCACGCAACAGCGCATACATCATGACAAAGACTACCAGAGCAAACGGCAAACCTGCCACGATAGCGGCGGCTTGTAGCGCACCCAAACCACCAGCTGCTAATAATATTGCAGCAATGACCCCTTCCATCGTCGCCCAAAACAAGCGCTGAATCTTTGGCGGGTTGGTATCGCCGCCTGCCGTCAACATATCGATGACAAAGCTTGCCGAATCAGAAGACGTGACGAACCATAATACAATCATGATAACAATCAGCAAGGTCACAGGTTTTGTCAGTGGATAGTATTCGACCAGTTTAAAGATCGCACTACCGGTATCGGCTTGCACTGCTTCAATCAGTCCAGGACTCAGCATGTCAGGGTTGATCGATGCCAATAGCTCCATATGGATAGCAACACCGCCAAACGTAGTAAACCAGAAGAATAAAATCGTCATTGGGATTAATAAGACTCCCAAGACAAATTCACGAATAGTACGACCACGACTGATACGGGCAATGAATACGCCGACAAAGGGTGCCCAACTTACCCACCACGCCCAGTAAAATATCGTCCAGCCGCTTTGCCAATCGGTATTGCTATAGGCTTCGCCCCACGCCGATAACGTCACAATCGACCCTAGATAATTACCGATATTTTCGATAAAACTGTCGAAGATAAATAGCGTCGGACCCAAAATCACCATAAAGACCAACAGAATACCCGTCAGTCCCATATTAATATCACTTAGACGTTTGATGCCTTTATCAAGACCCAGCATCAAAGAGATACATGCCATGGCAGTCACAAATGCAATAATCGCAAATTGCACGCCCAAACTATTAGGAATACCGAACAAGTTCTCCAGACCAGAATTTATCTGCATCACCCCTAAACCCAAAGAAGTCACTACCCCAAACATCGTACCGAATACTGCTAAAATATCAACGGTATGACCCCAAGGACCATAAATCTTGCGGCCCAATATCGGATACAGCGTCGAGCGAATCGATAATGGCAGACCACGGCGAAAATGAAAGTAAGCCAACGACAATGCCACGATGGTATAAATCGCCCAAGCGTGTAAACCCCAATGTAAAAACGAGATGTTCATCGCTTGTTTGGCCGCTTCTATTGTCTCCGCTTCACCAAGTGGTGGGGCCATAAAGTGATACAACGGCTCAGCCGTACCCCAATAAACCAAACCAATACCGATACCCGCCGAAAACAACATCCCTATCCAAGAGATGAGGCTATATTGCGGACGTTCTGTTTGTTTACCCAAGCGAATATCGCCGTAACGGCTCATGGCTAAATAGATACAAAAAACGAGTGCCACGTTGACCAAGACAATAAATAGCCAACCAAACTTATCGGTAATAAAGCTCTGTAAAAAACTAAAAAGTGCGCCGGCAGCTTCCGTAAAAAAAGCGCCAAAAATAATAAATCCGACAATCAACAACGTCGAGGTTATAAACACAGGTTTACTGACCCGTGGAAACGGACCCAATCGACCTACTTTTACTTCGTCCATGTGCTAATCTCGTTATATAAGGGCTGCTACCTTAACAAAATAACCTTTGATTATCAAATAATTACAAAATATAGCCATCAAGAAACACCCTATTTGCTCTAATGTTTTCCTATTCTTAAACTTGTCTAAAAATATGATGTATAGATGGTAACAAGTCAAAATTCTGGTTTAGAGTAAAATAAAAGCCATCTACTCTATTCATTTTCTAAGCTTTAAAACTACAAAAGGCGCTGGATTTATGGTAAAAATCGCAGTACCCTTTATGTAGATTTATGAATTAGTTTTAACAGTGCTATCATTCACTCTTTATAGCAATATACTATTTAGGTAGCAATTGCAGTAACTTAGCCGCATCGCCGTCCTCTAATAACCAGACTTGTCCATCCACGTTCAGTACACTACGAATACGCTTCCCCATATCATAGCGGTAACGTTCAGAGGCACTGTTGCTGTCATCAAAACTCACTATGATGAGCGCTTTTGATGACAGGCCGCTGATTAGCGCATTGCCTTGCCATGCTGGAAAATCATTATGAGTCCCGGCTGAATATATACTTAATGAAGAAGGTGAGATGACGGGTGTCCAAGTCACTTTGGGCGCAGTCAAGTCAGGCCGAGTGTCATGGTCAGGGATATCTGTACCCGAATAGTTGCGACCATTAGAGACCAGCGGCCAGCCATAGTTATTGCCTTTTTCGATTAAATTAAACTCATCACCACCTCTTGGCCCCATCTCATTTGCCCACAGCCGACCACTGTCATCAAAGGCCATACCCAGTACGTTGCGATGCCCAGTTGTCCAAAACTGTGCCTTAATTTCCTTATTTTCGTTGGCGAATGGATTGTCTGCGGGTACGCTACCGTCAGGGTATAGTCGAATGATTTTGCCCAAGTTGACGCTCATATCTTGCGCTGGCGTTTTTTCTTGCCGCTCACCTGAACTGATATAGAGATAGCGACCATCGGGAGAGAATAGCAAACGGTGACTATAATGCCCCTGCCCTTTTACCTTTGGCGTCTGCTGCCAAATCGGGGTAATAGATTGCAGACTAGGAGCAGCGCTACCTATACCTGAGAGCTTAGCGCTAATCACTTTCGCGCCAAATTTATTGTCATCAGCGCCCGTGCCGCTTTCAATATAACTGAGATATATGACATTACTGGTAGCAAAATCTGGCGCTAGAATAATGTCACCTAGACCGCCTTGCCCGCCATACGCAACGGTCGGCACACCGCTTACTTCGGTTTTAGTACCGGTAGCAGTATCGACCATGAAGAGCTCACCGGTCTTTTGGGTAACCAGTAATGTTGGTGGCTCATCATTGGTATTGGGTAGCGCGGTCATCGCCCATGGTTCATTAAAGGTAGCGACAGTCTTAGTGGCAAAGGCAGGTTTTTCAGTGCTCGCTGCCGAATCTTTGGCAGAAGCCTGACCTTCTTTGTACTCTGTCAGATCTGCATCGGTATTGACTGCTGATGGGTTTGAGCACGCAGAGGCGCTAAATAGCAGGGCTGCTATGATTAACGGCAAGATTAATGGCGTGCTAATATATTTTTTATTGGTCATCATCATGATGTCATCTCCCTTAATGTTATATTGGCTTTATTAGGGCTTAAGTGATAGTGCGTGAAAAATAATATCGAACCATCATGCACTGCTGATATCCATTTTTCTTGCTTGCTGTGCCTGCGCGGACAGAGGCGACAAAAAATTGATATCAGCAATACCATCGTATTTTTAGGATATTTTGACTATAGTTATAACATAATCAAAGTATGACAACGGTAAAATGATTATAGAGCGCAAAGTAAAAACCCCTTATCTGCCTATATAAAAAATAGACAAATAAAGGGTTGGTTTTAAAGCATAACCGTCATTTAGCAACAATTATTTAGCGTTTACTATTAGCTCATTCGAAGCTTATCAAAGGTAAGCTTATCATCAGCGCCGACATCGACTTTGATGATATCGCCAGCGACAAAGTCACCAGACAGCAATTTTAATGACAGCGGATTTTCGATCTCTTGCTGGATAGCACGTTTTAGCGGACGCGCACCATACACAGGGTCATAACCCACCGCGACCAGCTTGTTCATCGCATCAGAGGATAGCTCGATGTCCATCTCGCGCTCATGCAAACGCTGACGTAATCGATCCAATTGAATGTCAGCAATACCTGCCATTTGCGATATACCGAGCGGATGGAAAACCACAATCTCATCAATACGGTTGACGAACTCTGGACGGAAATGCTGACCGACAGAATCCATGACCTCCGCTTTGATATCGTCGTAGCTTTCGCCAACCATCTCTTGAATTTTATGCGAGCCTAGGTTACTGGTCATGATAATAACGGTGTTTCTAAAGTCCACCACGCGACCTTGCGAATCGGTCAAACGACCATCATCCAACACTTGTAGCAAGATATTGAACACATCAGGGTGCGCTTTTTCGACTTCATCAAACAATATCACGCTATATGGCTTACGACGTACCGCTTCGGTCAACGCGCCACCTTCTTCATAGCCAACATAACCTGGAGGCGCACCCACTAAGCGACTGACGCTGTGCTTCTCCATATACTCACTCATATCGATACGAACAATCGCATCTTCAGAGTCGAATAAGAAGTTCGCCAATGATTTGGTCAGCTCGGTTTTACCGACACCAGTAGGCCCAAGGAACAAGAACGAACCAGATGGGCGATTCGGATCCGACAAGCCCGCACGGCTACGACGCACCGCATTGGCGACCGCTTCGACTGCTTCATCTTGACCGATGACGCGCTC
This sequence comes from Psychrobacter sp. GW64-MNA-CIBAN-0177, assembly GCF_040309585.1. NCBI lineage: Bacteria > Pseudomonadati > Pseudomonadota > Gammaproteobacteria > Moraxellales > Moraxellaceae > Psychrobacter > Psychrobacter sp. GW64-MNA-CIBAN-0177. The sequence continues at coordinate 177,565 of NZ_JBEOOY010000005.1, read as the reverse complement.
GTGGAGTTTTTCTTCCATCGCCAGCATTTTGTCACGCTCGCCTTGCATCATTTTGCTGACTGGAATACCGGTAGCAGCGGCAACCACTTCGGCAATTTCGTTATCCGTGACCTTGTTACGTAGCAGTTTTACTCCGCTATTTTCACCAGTCTGCTCTTTTTGCTCAGCCAAGTCCGACTCATGAATTCGGCGCTCTAACTGCGGAATGGTCTCATACTGCAGCTTACTCATGGTCTCATAGTCGCCCTCACGGCTGGCTTTATCATAGGCGATACGCGCTTTGTCCAGCTCGTCTTTTAGCTGCTGGCTGCCCTTGACCAGCGCTTTTTCTGCTTGCCAAATCTCATTAAGATCGGCGTACTCTTTTTCTAACTCTTCAATTTGTGTATCAAGCACTTTACGCTCTGCTTTTGCACCTGCATCTTCTTCGTTTTTGAGCACTTCACGCTGCATTTTTAACTGAATCAAACGGCTATCAAGCTTGCCAAGTGACTCAGGCTTGCTGTCCATCTCCATACGCAGACGACTGGCAGCTTCGTCGATTAAATCAATCGCCTTATCCGGCAGCTTGCGGTCAGTAATATAGCGATGGCTCATGCGTGCGGCAGCAATAATCGCACTGTCTTGAATATCGACCCCATGATGCAGCTCGTAACGCTCTTTGAGGCCACGCAAAATCGCAATGGTATCCTCGACCGTTGGCTCATCGACCAATACTTTTTGGAAGCGACGTTCAAGCGCGGCATCTTTTTCGATATACTTGCGATACTCGTCCAAAGTCGTCGCACCGACGCAATGCAGCTCACCACGGGCTAGCGCAGGCTTTAGCATATTACCCGCATCCATCGCACCTTCTGATTTACCCGCGCCAACCATGGTATGTAGCTCATCGATAAATAAGATGACATTGCCTTCTTGCTTGGCCAAATCACTCAATACGCTTTTGAGGCGTTCTTCAAACTCACCACGAAATTTTGCGCCGGCAATAAGCGCACCTAAGTCTAATGACAGTACTTCTTTACGGCGCAACCCTTCTGGTACATCACCATTGATGATTTTTTGTGCTAAGCCTTCGACGATAGCGGTTTTACCCACACCCGGCTCACCGATAAGTACTGGATTATTTTTAGTCCGACGTGACAGTACTTGGATGGTGCGGCGAATCTCTTCGTCACGACCAATGACTGGATCCAGTTTGCCAAGCTCCGCCTGCTCAGTCAGATTGATGGTATATTTATTCAGCGCGTCACGTTGATCTTCCGCGTTTTGATTGTTCACGGTTTCATCACCACGTAACTGTTCAATCACGGCTTTTAATTTGGCTGCCGTCACGCCAGCGCTTTCAAATATTTTTTTGGTTTCGCCTTGTTCAGCGAGTGCTAATATCACCCATTCAGTGGCAATAAAATCGTCGCCTTCTTTTTGCGCTTGACGATCGGCCAAATTCAAAATTTTGACCGAATTAGGGTTTAGATTAACGTCACCAGTTGGCTCGCTAATCGTCGCTTGATTATCAAGCGCCTTTGCCACGCCATTTTTTAGCGCAGGAATAGACGCGCCCGCTTGCTGGCAGATAGACAAGTTAGACTCGTCTTGCAGCAACACGGCAAGCAAATGCACAGGATCAATTCCTGTATGGTCGCGCCCTAGCGCCAAACTTTGGGCTTCTTGAATCGCAGATTGCAATTTTTGGGTAAATTTTTCGAATCTCATATTGGTGTCCTTTTATAATTAATAATATTTTATATCTGATAGTAGCTGCGGCTTTTTATAAGTATCAAACAATGCCCAAGCTTTTCGTTGTTATCTATATCAGGTTTGTTGAGTAATATTTCAATATCAATTTAACGGTTATCAACAATCAATAATGGCTTATCAATATCAGCTCCTATCAATAACAAGCCAATAGCAAGCAGTGCGCAGTGCACCTGATTAATATAAACCTTACTTATAACAATGATATGACGATAAGGCATTAATAGGCACATTGATGAGCTATTTCAAGGGAATATAGGAAAGAAAAATAGGTAGTGTTAAGTTTGTGAAAAAGAGAGAGGAATAGTTTAGGAGTGTGAATAAATCGTCGAAAAAAATATGCGGTTATTACAAAATATCTAAAAAGCTAATCAACTCAGCAAGCATTAAGTATACATAAACCTTAAAAGTGGCTTATTCAACAATTTCAATCGCGGTGCCTACTTTCACAGCCGCCATAATTTCATCCATCTCATCATTAGTGACGGCGATGCAGCCATCTGTCCAATCGCGTTGTTGATTGAGCCCGGCTAAATGACCAAAGCCATTCATTTGCCCATGAATCATAATGTCGCCACCTGGATTGACGCCGCGAGACTTAGCCTGTGCTTTATCTGCCGCATTTGGGTAGCTGACATGGATGGAGCGATGGGCTATTGAGTTTTCATTTTTATAATCTAAGGTATAGTAGCCTACTGGTGTGCGCTGATCCCCTTGTTGGTGCTTATGTCCTATCGGGCTGTCACCTAATGCAATGCGATAGGATTTGACCACGATATCTTTGCTTAATAACTTTAAAATGCGCTCAGACTTGTCAACAAAGACCTTATCGACAATGAGCGTGCTAGGAATAGACTGACCTTTATCAACCGCGTTTTTTGCCTGCGAGGAGGTTTTGACATAGCCTATCGCACTGGTACTAATGATGGCAGTCAGACCAAGTCCTATCGCAATAAACAACCAACGAGATTTGGTGCTAAGACTGAAAGAGAAAAATGACATAGGCTTTGGTCCTTATAAGCAATGCTTGATAGCAACGAGTCATAATATATCAAAGCACTATGTCATATTTAATGATCAGGTTTTGTGCAAAAATGATGAATAAGATAACAACGTGTTCTGGCAGTTGTCAAACTAAACCATACGAATGGCACCATCAAGACGAATCACTTCACCATTTAGGTAGGCATTATCAATAATATGGGTCACCAGTTTGGCAAACTCATTCGGTGCTCCTAGGCGCTTAGGATAAGGAACGGCTGATTCTAATTGCGTGCGTGCTTTTTCCGGTAAGCTCTCCATCATTGGGGTGGCAAAGACACCCGGTGCAATCGTCATCACGCGAATGCCATGACGAGTCAGCTCACGAGCTAATGGCAGCATCATACCGACAACGCCAGCTTTAGATGAGGCATAACTGGCTTGCCCGACTTGCCCATCAAAAGCAGCGATAGAAGCAGTATTGATAATGATACCATTGTCCGCGTTCTGCTCACTATCAGGGTTCACATTCGCTGCTACGCGCTTAGCAATACTAGCTGCTACTAAACGTGCAACATTGAACGAGCCCACTTGATTAATCATAACACCGCGACTGAACTGATCGAGATCAGCAGGATTGTTTTCACGATCCAGTAGCTTTTGCACCACGGCAATACCTGCACAGTTAATAGAACCTTGCAGACCACCAAACTCTTTTTCTGCTGTATCTACCGCCACTTGCACCTCATCACCACTGGTCACATCACAACGAACAAAACGCGTATTATCGCCCAGCTCAGCTACTAGCGCTGACCCTACTGTTTCATTCAAATCAGCGATGACGACCTTGCCACCTTGAGCGACGATAGCGCGAACCACGGCTTCACCCAATCCTGATGCACCGCCGGTGACCAAAAAGCTATTTTCTTTAATCTGCATATTATTCCCTTAATAAATTTTTGTTTGATGTTGATGTTTAACGTTTTTATAACTGCTCTTTTTATAACTGCTCTGCGCCCCTACTCTGGACCAAGAGGCTTCAATCTGCAGACAGGCTACGCAGCAAAAAGCGCTGAATTTTACCGCTTGGTGTTTTTGGTAGTGCACTCACAAATTCAACTTCCCGCGGATAAGCGTGAGTCGATAAACGTTTGCGTACCAAGTCTTTGATTTGCTGAGCAATCTCTTCAGAGCCCTCGATGCCATCTTTGAGTACCACATAGGACTTAATCGTATGCCCACGCACCTCATCAGGTATACCAACGGCAGCAGACTCCGCGACCGCTGCGTGCTCGAGCACAGTGTTTTCGACATCGGTAGGACCGACCCGATAGCCTGCCGTGATAATGATGTCATCATCACGTCCTGAAAACCAATAGCTGCCGTCACTATGACGCTCGACCACGTCGCCTGTCAAATAGTAATCTTCAAAAAACGCTTGTTTTTCATTCCAACTATAGCCTCGGAAATAAAACGCAGGCGACTGACTGACCACGACTGCCAATTGTCCTTGCTCACCATCGGGCAATACTTGCATATCATCATCGAGCACTACCAGCGTATGCCCCGGTAACGCCATGCCCATCGAGCCGACTGGACATTTATGCGCCAAAGCATGATGCTCGCAGCAGGTCATACCAGTCTCTGTCTGCCCATATTGATCGCAAACCTGACAGCCCAAATGACTTTCCACCCAACTTACTACTTCAGTATTCAGCGTCTCCCCTGCCGAGTTAGCGCAGCGTAGAGACAAGGCGTTATCGTCATTTGCGGACGATGCATCAAAAACACCACTCGATTTCATCATCCGAAAAGCCGTTGGCGATGACGCTAGATTGGTAATCTTATGGCGCACCATAAAGTCGCGGGTATTGGTCGCATCAAAGCCTGCTTCGTTAAAGTAGGTCGTGACCCCTAATAATAAAGGCCCAGTAATCGCATAATATAGCCCATACGCCCAGCCGGGATCAGCCATATTCCAGTAGTTATCAGTCTCGCGCAGATCAATCGCATAACGCATATATAGATAAAAAGCAGGCAACGCCGCTAATGACACACTAACGCCTTTTGACTTGCCCACCGTACCTGAAGTAAACATTTGCAAGAATGGTGCATCCGTATCTAGCAAAACAGCTTCTATCGCTTGCGGCTGCGTCACCCTCATCTCGTGATAATTGTCATCACCCCAAGCGTCGCTATCATGAATACTGCCAATAAGTACCATTTTGGCTTGTTTGGCCAAATCTTCAAACTTGCCACGATTTTCCTGATTGGTAAATACCACCTTGGTATTGGCCTTATCCATACGGTACTTAATCGAATCGTAACCAAAAGCGGTAAATAGCGGCTGGTACACTGCCCCAATGCGCCATGTCGCTAATACAACCGTTAGTAATTCAGGCGTGCGCGGTAGCATGGTGGCGACTTGGTCACCGGCTTTTACACCATAGGACAATAATAAATTGGCAACTTGCGCACTCGCTTCATCCAACTCGCCAAAGCTCATGCGCGTTATGTTACCGCTAGTATCTTCATGGACTAAGGCCGTATTGTCCGCGCGACCGTCACGCACATGGCGACCACAGCAAGCCATGTAAGCATTTAATCGATCATCCAAATGCGCGCCAAATATTTCCTCTAACAACGCATTCATCTCGAAGTTATTATAATAATCACTATAATTGATGGGTGTTTTAGAAGTATCCGCTGTAGCGTGCGCGGTTTGTGTAGATGAGGTATTCATGGGCTAATCCTTTAGCGGTGGAGATCGAGCTGAAAATATCAATTGCTATCACAACAGTCGATATCCTATAGACTGTGTTACTTGATAAAATTGGGCGTTAATCATTAGGGTCTGTTAAAAAAGCACGTTAACATCTAATTCAATACATAACGTATCATTTATAAATATCTGAGTCCAGATAATTATCTTACTATTAGCAGTTGTTAGACTGCTATATATTCTTCTAATGTGCTTACTTTATAAAGCAACTATTCCCGAGGCCTTTATTTTATAAGCCTCTTATTTTCTAACGCAGTTACTCTAGTGCGCTTAGTCAAGTACGCTTAATCGAATGTACTCAAAAAGCCCAGCAGTGCTTTTTCTTCACAGCTTTGATACTTTCGAGTGCGTCCACGGCGCGCTTGTTTATAGGGCTCAAAAAACTGACCTGCCAAAAACCGTTCAATAATAACAGGGTGAATATAGGATGCTCGGCACACGCTTGGAGTATTGCCAAGCTCATCTGCCACTTCTTTAACCATATCAGTGACCAACTGTTGGCGCGTCCGACTGTCCGGCTCGCTAGTCAATATCTCTTTGCCACTGGCGGCTTCAAGCTCGTCATACAGATGACTGGCAGCCAATACACTGGCCATCCAAGTACGAAAATCCTTGGCACTATACAGATTGCCACTATATAAATGATCGCTTTTATTATTGCTGGCATCAGTGCAAAGGTGCTTACGCAAATAATCATTGATATCGGCACTATCGACGACTTGCTTATGACCATTATCATCTAAGTATTTAAAAATTTGATAACCGGGCAGCTCAGAACACGCTTGTACAATCTCAATCAAACGCTCATCCTGCAATTCGATATGATGGGCTTTGGCACTTTTTCCGACGAAATCGAATGCCAAGCCATCGTCTATCTCGCTCACATGTTTGCTACGCAATGTACTGAGACCGTAGCTTTTATTCATCTTCGCATAGCGGCTATTACCGATTCGAATTAACGTCGTCTCAAGCAATTTAACCACGGCAGCCAGTACATTGGCGCGTGATAGCGGCGCTGCTTCTAAGTCTTCTTCGACTTGCGCACGTAGGTTTGGCAATGCCTCCGCAAAACCTATCATCGCATCGAACTTGGCTTGGTCACGTACCGTATCCCACTCAGGATGATATAAGTATTGCTTGCGCGCTTTGCCATCACGACCGGTCGACTGCAGATGACCCTTATCATCTTGGCATATCCATACCTCTGACCACATCGGTGGAATGACCAAGGCATCAAAACGCTGGCGCAAAGCCTTGTCTTTCACCGTCTTGCCAGTAGCATCTCGGTAAGTAAAACCGCGACCCCAACGCTGACGACTATAACCCGGTTCATTATCACTGACGTAGCGCAAATTCGCCCGACGTGCTAAATGCTCATAATCGTGACGAATATCCTCTGAGGTCGTTTGTGCAGCTGCTTTGGTCATAAATAATACACTTTTAAATAATAGTGGTTTTAGCATAATTAACTATGAGAATTTTTGCTGTTTACTTGCCACGGATAAAGTGTAATCGCTATGTAAAAATGCTGTATAGAAGGGTTATCAATTATGATTGATTGCGTCATAATTGAACGTCTGTCCATTAATAAAATCAAGTGAACACCCATGAAAAATATTTCGATAAAAATAATCCCATTGTCTAAAGCTGATTACGATGCTTGGTTAAAATTGTGGCAAAGTTATTTAATTTTTTATGAAACTCGTCTGCCACCAAGTACCACAGAAAAGACTTGGCGCAACCTGCTTGATAGCAATATGCCAATTTATGGCTTTGGGGCATGGGTCGATGAAACGCTGGTAGGTATCACGCATGTCGTGCTACATCCCAATACATGGAATACCACCGAATGCTGTTACTTAGAGGATCTGTATGTTAGTGAGTCTGCCCGCGGGCAAGGCATAGGACGCGCACTGATTGAACAGGTTTATGACTTTGCTGATAAGCAACATTGCAACCGTGTCTATTGGACCACGCAAGAAGGCAACACCACAGCACGCAAACTCTATGATGCCATCGCCACCCAAACGGACATGGTGCAATATCGTAAAAAATTATAACGATTGACAAAGATAGTCAAAATATTTTAAAAACGCGATGGTATTGCTGATATAAATTTTTTGTCGCCTCTGTCTGTGCAGACACAGTAAGCTAGAAAAATTGATATCAGCAGTGCGTGATGGTTCGATATTACTTTTCACTGACTATATCTTACGACTGAAACTTAATCTTACGACTGAAACTTATCTTAAAATTTAACCATAAAAAAACGCCAAGCGTTAAACACTTGGCGTTAATTATTATATTACTACTTTAAAATCGCTTATTTACCATATACACATAAATAAGCAGTTTCCACTTCAACTTTAACATTGAATTTCTGATTGGCTTCAACGGTAAACTGCTCGCCCGCATTAAAGGTTTGCCACTCAGTGCTTTCTGGTAGCTTAACTGTCAATGCACCACTCACCACACTCATGGTTTCAAATTCGCTAGTACCGAATTCATACTCGCCAATTTCCATCACGCCAACGGTAGCGGGCTTGGTCGCGGTTTGAAAAGCAATAGAAGTGACTTTATCATCAAAATAATTATTAACGCTTGGCATAGTTTTCCTTAATAAGGTTTTAGGTAATATTTGAAAGTTTTTTTACAATCCCGCTTTTAGACTTGCTTCGATAAATTGATCAAGGTCGCCATCTAGCACTGCACCGGTGTTAAAGGTTTCAACGCCAGTACGCAAGTCTTTAATACGTGAGTCATCCAGCACATATGAGCGGATTTGACTGCCCCAACCGACGTCAGATTTACCATCTTCAACCGCTTGTTGCGACTCCATGCGTTTTTGCATCTCAAGCTCATAAAGCTTGGCACGTAGCATCTTCATCGCCGTCGCTTTGTTGCCATGTTGGCTACGCTCATTCTGACAAGTCACCACCACACCACTCGGCTCATGAGTAATACGCACCGCAGAGTCAGTGGTGTTCACGTGCTGACCACCCGCGCCTGATGAACGGTAAGTATCGATACGCAAATCAGCTGGGTTGATATCAATCTCAACGTTATCATCAATTTCAGGCGAGACAAAAACAGCGGCAAATGAGGTATGGCGACCGTTGTTACTATCAAATGGTGATTTACGCACTAAGCGATGCACGCCAATTTCGGTACGTAACCAACCAAAGGCATAATCACCCTTAATCTCAATCGTGGCTGATTTAATCCCAGCAACGCTACCAGAAGATACTTCAATCACGTCAACTTTAAAGCCATGCGCCTCTGCCCAGCGCGTATACATGCGCAGTAGCATCTCGGCCCAATCTTGCGCTTCTGTGCCGCCACTGCCTGACTGGATATCCAAGTAGCAATTATTAGGATCCATCTCGCCACTAAACATGCGACGGAACTCTAAGTCCGCAACGCGCTTCTCCGCATCGTCAAGCTCGGCTTGTACATCAGCAAGTAACGACTCGTCTTCTGCTTCTACCGCCAGCTCCAGCATGGCAGATGCATCTTCTAAGGTGGTCTCAAGCGAGACCACGACATCGATGACGCCATCAAGCTGGCTTTTCTCTTTATTAATCTTGGTTGCACGCTCTGGATCATTCCATAGCTCGGGGTTTTCTAATTCTAAATTGACTTCTTCTAAGCGTTCTTGCTTACCATCGAAGTCAAAGATACCTCCGCAAGTCCTGTCCACGCTCAGATAGATCTTTGATTTGTTCTTGATACGGATTGATTTCCATAAGTATTCCTGTGTTTTTAAATAAATATCTCACTGATATGGCGCTATTTTAAATGAGATTGACGATAAATAGTTGACTAATTATCAATGCCTTTATATTAAATAATCATAGACCAGCTAAATTGACCAATCCTCTACTGCCCAGCGATGGGCTAACGCATGCGCATGCAACGCGTCATCAGGGGACACGCAAATAGCCACATCCGCCCATTCAAGCAAAGGAATATCATTTTTGGAATCTGAATAGGCATAGGTTTTATCAAATTTTATGCCAGCCAGTTGCTTTTTATTCAGCCACTTATCGAGATGGTATATCTTGCCTGCCTGAAAGTTTGGTTTGTCCATCAGCTTACCAGTATAGCGCTGATCTTTGATTTCCAAAGGCGTAGCCAAGACATTGGCATCTTCAATACCAAAACGTTTAGCGATAGCCGACACTACAAAGTCATTGGTCGCCGAAATAATCACCACATCATGACCTTTTTCGACATGATGACAGAGCGCCTCCATCGCTTTTGGACGAATATGAGGCTCGATTTCAGTCTTAATATAATCTTCTCGCAACTCATGCAGTCTATCCATCGGCAAACTGCTCAAAAACTGGGCGACGAATTCATTATATTCGGTCGCATCAAGCGTGCCTTCGATGTACTGTTCGTAAAATGCTTGATTGGCTGTACGATATTCAGCTTCATCAACGAGGTTATGCTTGACGATATATTCGCCCCATAGGTAGTCGCTATCGACATCGAGCAAGGTATGATCTAGATCGAATAACGCCAATTCTTTTCCATCAGTGTGTGCTTGAGTTGCCTGCATAATTGGAGCCTTATGATTTTTTAAGGGAATGATTTTTTGAATGAAAAATATTTTAGAGAAAATATTGGATATAAAATGTGCTGATAATTCTCTATAAGCCTACTGTTCACCGAACAAAATTATGCTAACTTGTTTACTTTAAAATCTCATTAGCTTATCTTTAGCTTGCTTGATAATAACAATAGAGAACCTTATGAAAGCGCCTGATGATAAAACTGCTTTGTTTAATCGACCGCGACGCCCTGCCCGCTCCATCAGAGAAATTAGGCGACGGCAGTTAGGCAAAAGCTATCAATCGCCTTTAGAGCGTCTGCTTTATGCGCTGTTAAATGGCTTGATGTATGGCTTTGGCGGCTTACTTATCGACCTTGCGATTGTTGTCATTCGCTCACTTGCTGGCATGGGCAATGGCGAGATATTCTGGTTATTTACGCCGTTTATGTTGGTTTTGGGTGCTTTAATAGGCTTTATCGTTGGCAAAAGCGCCGGTGCCGAGAGCGTCAATGCTTTGCATAATGATGAAACTGGCAACAACAATGCTTATCTTAACGACTACTCGATACGCCATGACGTTTTTCGTGGAATAATCATCGGTATTATCATTTTTGCCGTTATTTGGCTTATCATGATGCTAATGGCATAAATAACATAAAAGCTTCTGCCCCAAAATTATTTGCTCAAAAAACGTTTCAATAAAGGATGAGAAATCAATAACGCTCAATCTGCTTATCACTTATAAAACGATTATCTAAAGATAAATCAATGCTCACTTTTATATTGATTAATCAGGCATGGCTATTTCTTTTAAGCCAGTCTTAAATGTCTGACAACGATCGCTATAATGCAGCGCAGACCACTTCATCATGGCAGCTTGCTCATCGGTCAAGGTTTTGACTACTTTTGCAGGTGCGCCCATTACCAGAGAATTATCTGGAATCTCTTTGCCTTCAGTGACCAACGCTTTGGCACCAATGATACAATTTTTACCAATTTTGGCATTATTTAAAATAACTGCACCGATGCCAATGAGACTATTATCACCGACTTCGCAGCCATGCAGCATCGCTAAATGACCAATGGTGACATGATCGCCGATCTTTACTTCGATGCCTGCATCGGTATGAATGACGCTGTTTTCTTGCACATTACTATAATCACCGATATGAATGCGCTCATTGTCCCCGCGAATCACCGCCCCAAACCAAACACTGGCTTGATGACCCAAATATACATCGCCGATGACACGTGCGGTATCTGCCACCCAACCGTTAAATGGAACGGCAAACTCAGGCACTTTGTCTAAATATTGGTAAATCATAACGGGTCCTTGTTACATTGGGTATTTTAATAATTATATTCGGTTCAAAGCTATATTTATAACAGCGCCGTCCATTGTGGCAAAGCTACCTGTGAAAATCTAGCTCTTTTAGTATTAGATTTATGGTTATATCAGTCACGAAAATTCATTTTTATAACTTAGGCTATTTTATATATAGTTAGAATATCCTAGAAACGCGACGGTATTGCTGATATCGATTTTTTGTAGCCTCTGTCTGCGTAGGCACAGCAAGCAAGAAAAATGGATATCAGCAGTGCATGATTTATCGATATTACTTAGGCCATTTTATATGGCTCTTATTTTAGGCAATCATGTTCTTTAAAGACGACCATACATATGCATGTCACGCAAATTTTAAACAAAGCCCAAGTATACAGATATCGGCTTTTAGCTAAGTTAATATCGGCTATTTACTACGATCAGCAAAGCCACAGTCATCAACCTTGAGAATCGGCTGGCTATCTTAGCGGATATTGTATATAATGCGCAAAATCTGTGCCTAAGCGAGCGGACATGATGCAAGTTACCTATTCACTACCTAGTGAGTTTTGTAGTTTCCATCGATAATGTCTTCTCGCTTTTTTGTGGAAAAATTTTGGCTTTAGTCCTTTTTTATTCTGGTTTTAACAGCAGCTATAACCCTATAAATAGTGATTATAAGTCAATATTTTCACCCACAAATCATGATGGCACTCACCAATAACAGCGGAGGCAACCCTTGAATTCATCGGCAGAAATACAAGCAATTTTGGCACTAGCAGACGGTACGATCTTTCGCGGTGTGAGTATCGGCAGTCTTGGTCATCGTGTCGGTGAAGTGGTCTTTAATACAGCCATGACAGGGTATCAAGAAATCCTGACCGACCCAAGCTACGCGCGCCAGCTCGTCACCCTCACCTATCCGCACATTGGTAATACTGGTACCAATGCTGAAGATACGGAGTCTGGTAATGGACACCAAGTATGGGCAGAAGGCCTGATCATTCGTGATGCAACGCTGGTTACCTCAAATTTCCGTAACTCTGAATCGTTGAGTGATTATCTACAGAGCCATGATACGGTCGCTATTGCTGATATAGATACCCGTCAGTTGACCCGCCTACTACGTGATAAAGGCGCTCAAAACGGTTGTATCATGACCGCATCTAACGGCGACACGATTAGCAGCGAAGACGAACAGCAAGCCATCAAACTGGCGCAAGAGTTCGCTGGTCTTGAAGGTATGGATTTAGCAAAAGAATGCTGTACGCCGACGACGTTTGAGTGGACCGCTGGTAGCTGGGATTTATCAGATACCTTGCTTAATCGTGATGTAGCTGGTAGCCATGATAGCGGTACGGGCGGCTTCTTTAAGAATTTGGGCACGCACGTTGAAGCAAAATATAATGTTATCGCTTATGACTTTGGTACCAAAACCAATATCTTACGTATGCTAGTCGACCGTGGTTGTCACGTCACCGTTGTACCAGCACAAACGCCTATCGCTGACGTGCTAGCGATGAATCCAGATGGCATTTTCTTATCAAACGGTCCTGGTGACCCTGCTGCTTGTGATTATGCCATCGATGCGGTACGTCACATCATTGAAGAAACGGAAATTCCAACTTTTGGTATCTGCTTAGGTCATCAGCTGATTGGTCTAGCCAGCGGTGCAAATACTATTAAAATGAAAACCGGTCATCACGGTGCCAACCATCCAGTACAAGACTTGGCTACTGGTACGGTGATGATTACCAGTCAAAACCACGGTTTTGCGGTTGACGAAGACACCTTGCCTGCCAATGTTAAATCGACTCATCGCTCATTATTCGATGGTACTAACCAAGGGATTGAGCTGACTAATAAGCCGGTCTTTAGCTTCCAAGGTCACCCAGAAGCCAGCCCTGGCCCGCATGATGCTGCGCCATTGTTTGATAAGTTTGCAGAGATGATGGAAAAGGCTAAGGCATAATCAATGTTGAAATTAGTTTTAGCAACTTTGTTCTTGATATCTTTTTCAGTAGCTAATGCCGATGATAGAAGAAATTTATTGCCTGAAGATACAAAAGAGCAGGTTGCTAAACTAGTTGCTAATAATTCAATTGATACGCCTATTACTTTAGGGGTTTTAGTCGCTAATAATCCAAAATTTTATAACAAAAGAGAAGACGCTGAAAAAATTTCTAATGCTATTTTAGGTTTATACGATTACAGCGGTTATCTTAAGCAATTTCGAACTAATATGAACGACCATGATCCTATAGAAAAGGTGACTGCCCCGCATCAAAAGGCATATTTAACATGTCTACAAAATAATTGGACTCCAGAAAAATATGCAGAGCATCTGCTAACTTATAGCTTAATATATGTAAATTCCATTAATGATAAAGAGTTAAACGAAAAACTGTTGCTATTAAATAATCAGCTAATAAAGGATTACTATAGTCTTTTAGCTCAGACTTGGGAACATTCATTAAAAGCAATAGAAGATAATGACTCATCTCTAAAAGCCTTGCTAACAAAGGATGAGCAACAACTCGACAAGATGTTGAAAAACCCTCGACTTTTGGAACTTCTACAAAATATTCATGAGTCTCCAGGTTTAACATTTTTAACAAATTATCCTATGCTGACCACTTTCGAATTTGATAATGGTATTTTAGCAAGATTTATAAATGGGACTGCAACCATATGTACTGCTGATTTTAATAAAGAGTTCTATAAAATGTTTGATAGAAAATGATTTTTTTATAGAATTCAACTCAACTATCTAATCTATACGAATTTTAAATATTTAACAAATCCCAAACCGCCAAAATAGGACTTAAAAACATTATGCCAAAACGTACCGACATAAAAAGCATTCTTATCATTGGCGCAGGCCCCATCGTTATCGGCCAAGCGTGTGAGTTTGACTACTCAGGCGCACAGGCGTGTAAAGCACTAAAAGAAGAAGGTTACCGCGTTATCTTGGTCAACTCAAACCCTGCGACCATCATGACCGACCCTGTCATGGCGGATGCCACCTATATCGAGCCGATCACATGGCAGACGGTTGAGCAAATCATTGCCAAAGAGCGTCCTGATGCGATCTTGCCAACCATGGGCGGACAGACCGCGCTCAACTGTGCGCTAGATCTAGACAAACATGGCATACTGACTAAGTACGACTGCGAGCTAATTGGCGCGACCAAAGACTCAATCGAGATGGCAGAAGATCGCGACTTGTTTGACAAGGCAATGAAACGTATCGGTCTTGAGTGCCCACGCGCTGAAACCGCTGAAACGATGGAAGAAGCTTTTGCGACCCAAGAAAAGATGGGCTATCCCTGTATCATTCGTCCCTCATTCACCATGGGCGGCTCGGGCGGCGGTATCGCGTACAACCGTGACGAATTCATCGAAATCTGCGAGCGCGGTTTTGATTTGTCTCCAAACCATCAGCTACTCATCGATGAGTCACTCATCGGTTGGAAAGAGTACGAGATGGAAGTCGTCCGTGACAAAAACGACAACTGCATCATCATTTGTGCCATTGAAAACTTTGACCCAATGGGCGTACATACAGGTGACTCAATCACCGTAGCCCCTGCGCAGACGTTGACCGATAAAGAATACCAAATCATGCGTAACGCCTCGCTCGCGGTACTGCGTGAGATCGGTGTAGAAACAGGCGGCTCAAACGTACAGTTCGGTATCAACCCTGATACGGGCCGCATGGTGGTCATCGAGATGAACCCACGCGTATCGCGCTCGTCTGCCCTCGCCTCAAAAGCGACTGGCTTCCCAATTGCCAAAATCGCAGCAAAGCTAGCGATTGGTTACACATTGGATGAATTGCAAAATGACATCACGGGTGGCAAAACGCCAGCCAGCTTTGAGCCTGCGCTTGATTATGTCGTTACCAAGATACCTCGTTTTAACTTTGAAAAATTCCCACAAGCGGACAACATCCTATCGACTCAGATGAAATCGGTCGGTGAAGTGATGGCGATTGGTCGTAACTTCCAAGAGTCAATGCAAAAAGCACTACGCGGTATGGAAACAGGCGCAGATGGTTTTGATGAGCAAGTTGATTTATCCAAAGTCAGTGCTGAGAAGGCTCGTAGCGAAATTATCAATCGCTTAACGATTCCAACCCCTGATCGTATCTACTATATCGCTGATGCTTTCCGCGTTGGTATGAGCGTCGATGAGGTGTTCAACTTCACCAAGATTGATCCATGGTTCTTGGTACAGATCGAAGACATCGTGAAAACCGAAGCAACCGTAAAATCACTCGGCTTTGGCGGTTTAACCGAGAAAAACTTGCGCAGCTTTAAGCGTAAAGGCTTGTCAGATTTACGTTTGGCTAAATTGCTAGGCGTGTCACAGAAGCAACTACGTAAGAAACGCTGGGATATGAACGTCTATCCAGTTTATAAGCGTGTTGACACTTGTGCTGCAGAGTTTGCGACCAGCACCGCTTATATGTACTCAACCTACGATAGCGAATGTGAAGCCAACCCAACTGACAAGAAAAAAATCATGGTCATCGGTGGCGGCCCTAACCGTATCGGTCAAGGTATCGAGTTTGATTACTGCTGTGTACATGCAGCGCTTGCCATGCGTGAAGACGGCTATGAGACTATCATGGTCAACTGTAACCCAGAAACGGTTTCAACTGACTATGACACTTCTGACCGTCTATACTTTGAGCCAATCACATTAGAAGACGTGCTAGAAATCGTCCGTATCGAAAACCCAGACGGTGTGATTGTCCAGTTCGGTGGTCAAACGCCATTGAAGCTTGCCCGCGCGTTAGAATCAGCGGGCGTAAAAATCATCGGTACCAGCCCTGATGCGATCGACCGCGCTGAAGACCGTGAACGTTTCCAGCATATGATTCAACAGCTAAACCTAGTACAGCCATCGAACGCCTTAGCAACGAGCTTGGAAGATGGTTTGGTCAAAGCAAAAGACGTGGGTTATCCATTGGTTGTACGCCCGTCGTATGTCCTTGGTGGCCGCGCGATGGAAATCGTCTACAACGAAGACGAGCTAAGACATTACCTGCGTACTGCGGTACAAGCCTCGAACGAAGCGCCTGTCCTACTCGATCGCTTCTTAGATGACGCCATCGAAGTCGATGTCGACTGTGTATGTGACGGTACTGATGTCGTCATCGGCGGTATCATGCAGCATATCGAACAGGCGGGTGTCCACTCAGGCGACTCAGCCTGTTCATTGCCGCCATACTCACTGTCTAAAGAGCTATGTGATGTCATGCGCGCGCAAACAGTCGCGATGGCAAAAGAGCTTGGCGTGGTTGGCCTCATGAACGTTCAGTTCGCGGTCAAAGGTGAAACGGTTTATATCTTAGAAGTGAACCCTCGTGCTGCCCGTACTGTCCCGTTTGTCTCTAAGTGTATTGGTACATCATTAGCACAAATCGCCGCTCGTTGTATGGCTGGCACGTCATTGAAAGACCAAGGCTTTACCACTGAAATCGTTCCTGCATTTTTTGCCGTAAAAGAAGCGGTATTCCCATTTGCTAAATTCCCTGGTGTCGACCCTATCTTGAGCCCTGAGATGAAATCAACGGGTGAAGTCATGGGTGTGGGTAAAACCTTTGGCGAAGCATTCTATAAAGCCGTCATCGGTAGTAATGAGCGCCTGCCCGGTCTACCTGTTGAGGGCGAAAGCAAAACGGTCTTTATCTCGGTACGTGATAGTGATAAAACACAAATCGCCCCTATCGCCCGTCAGCTAGCGGACTTTGGCTTTAACATCGTCGCTACTACTGGTACGCAAGAAGTCTTGGCTCAGAATGGTATCGAATGTAAGCAAATCAACAAAGTCACCGAAGGTCGCCCGCATATCGTTGACGCCTTGAAAAACGGTAAGATTGACCTTATCATCAATACGACTGAAGGCAAACAAGCTCAAGAGGATTCGTTCTCTATTCGCCGTAGTGCACTACAAGGCAAAGTCTTCTATGTCACGACGTTAGGCGCGGCAGATGCGGTTTGTAAATCTTATGGCATTGACCTACCGTTTGAGGTCTATAAGCTACAAGATTTGCACGAACAAGCAAAGACTATTGCTTAGCTCTATTGACTTAGCAGCATAATTTCAGTAGATTAAGCATAATGGCAACGCTCGTTTAACAGCGGATGCAAAACTTGTTATCGATTTTTATATAACAATAGGGCTTTAAAAAAACGTACGGCTTAAAAAAGCAGTACTTTAAAAAAATAAAGTTTTAAAAAGATAGACCTAAAAAGCATAGTGGCTAAACTGCGACTATGCTTTTTATTACGTAAAGTTAAAGTGCCTTGCTTGTCAGTGTATCCACGCTCACAGATAAGCGCATGTTTAGTTGTTACGCAGTCTAAACCTCATTCTTTTTATATCTTCACATACTCATTGCAACAACACTGACACCATCTCACTATTCACTAAGAGTAGGAGATGGTGTGGTGTTATTGGTTTAAGGAAAAAACATGCAACGTTATCCCATGACTCCTCAAGGACATGCGGCTCTAGAAGCCGAATTAAAACAGTTAAAAAGTATCGACCGTCCACGCATCACTGCTTCTATCGCTGAAGCCCGTGAACACGGCGATTTGAAAGAAAATGCTGAATATCATGCTGCTCGTGAGCAGCAAGGTTTTTGTGAAGCGCGTATCCGTGATATCGAAGCCAAACTTGGCGGCGCGCAAGTGATTGATCCTGCAACATTACCAAAAGATGGTCGTGTGATATTCGGCGTGAGCGTCGTTATCGAAAACATGGACACCGGAGAAGAAAAACAATACAAAATCGTTGGTGATGATGAAGCGGACTTTAAAGCGGGTAAAATCTCAGTCAATTCACCGATCGCACGTGGTTTGATTGGTAAGTCTGAAGGCGATGAAGCACGTATTGAAACGCCAAAAGGCGTGGTCGAATACGAAATCATGAAAGTGATTTACGATTAATTTTCCTGATTTGAGAAATATCTGGATAGAAAGCCTTTGATAGCAATTCTTTGATAAAGAAAAAGCTTTTGATAACAGAAGTATCTTAACGCGAATCAGCTGGCAATTCGCCTAGCAAATGAGCGTAGAAAGTAGTACACAACCTCATTATGAATAGAGCAGAAGTTACACAACGCTGCTTTTTTAGTCTGTTTGTTTTAGCGCATAATTGCTCGAGTATAGATGCTGAGCCTTGTGACTATTACAAGTGTCTCATTATAAGTATTAGACATAAGTGCTTAGCAACTGACTAAAATAATGATGGAGAGATAGCGAACGTTGGCTATCATTAGTATCTTTACCCTCGTTATTTGACATGGTTTACATGCTCATTTGACGGGGGTTTTTCTTTTCTAGGTGTTGTTTTCTAAGCGTTATTTTTTACGCTTTGCTTTCTGCTACTACATTAGCGGCTTTATTTACTGTTATTTTAAAGGAATCTATTATGACCATACACATCGATATGCCAGCGTTACTGACTATAAATAAGAAGGCGTTTACCCAGCACAGCCTCGTCAAAAAAAGCGTGATAAGCACTGCTATTCCAACAATTTTAGCAGGCGCTTTATTGACGGTATCTACCGCACATGCTGCGCCTGAGATCGCCATCACTTCGTCTGCTGGTAGTAGCACTACCGTCGTTGAGCAGTATTCTGACGGTAAAACCGCGACCATTACAGCGACACCACACGGCATCACCATGCAAGACGGCATGCCTTATGCTGTGACTCAAGTAACTAACGTTCCTCGCTATACGGTTCGCCAAGTCGCCAGTGGTGCGAGCAATACGGTCGTCACCCAAGGCAGCACCACGGTTACGAGCGTACCTGTGACCAACCAAGTCACCAATCAAACAAGCAACGTTGATGTCATAGCCGTGCCGACGACTAGCGTGACACAAGTATTGCCTGTGACGACGGCTACCCAATTGCCAGTCATCAATACGCCAACGACAACCATAGTGACGAACCAACCTGCAACGACGCAAATAGTATCTACGTCTTTAGATGCTCTGCAACTGACCCCGACCTTTAGCACGCCTGACGTGGTGAATGCACAAACCAAAGTGATGAAAATATTAAAAAATAAAGATGGTCGCGAAGTGGCTGTACCTGCGAACCATATCGCACCTGGCGACATCATCGAATACCACACCACTTATACCAATACCACGGCACAACCCGTCACTGACATCAATGCCATGGTGTCACTGCCAAATGGCGTGCAATTGGTATCATTGAATAGCCCACTACCAACGCTTGCGACAACAGGCGGCGACAGTTATCAGACTATCCAACAAGTTGGCAATACTGTAGTTATCACAGAAAATTACTCTGGACTCAAATGGAACTTGGTAGATCTTCCTGCTAACGTACCGCAAACGGTTGTTATACGTGCGAAGGTTCAGTAAAAATTAGATTTGAAAGTTTAGATTTGAAAGTATTGTTATTTAATAAATCTTAAAATTAATAAAAGGTCTTGCCGGCTAATTTCCTAGTCAGCAAGACCTTTTTGATGAGCGTACCTTATTCCTTAACAACCAACCTTTTGCTATAGTGCTATTAATTCAAAACAAATATCCGGTCATTACTTCCATGTATAAATTTACTCCTCTCTATTCATTGGCTTTTATCATTTACAGCTGTATTTTGAGTTCTATATCTTGGGCTGAAGCTGCCGAACCAAAATTTGACGATAGCTTTTATATGTCGAAAATTTGTACTGCCTATATGAGTAAAGACGGTCATGAGTATTGCGATGATGGTTACATCCTTAAAAGCGAAACCTTGAAAGACGGTCAAGTAAAAGAAACTAAACTTATGGATGGAATAGGTCATTACGGCTGGAACCATACTTCGCTCAAAAAAATCGATAAAGATACTTATCATGTTTACGTTGGCTGTGGCAATCCGTGCGGTGCTAATATGCTATTTGGTCGTGGCGGCAAGGAGCAATACTTTGGCCGTTATTTCACCTTTGACCTAAACAGTCCGTGTAGCGTTGGATATAATAGTGATAAACAATTATGGACGGCTAGCCGATTTTTTTCAGATAAAGAAATCGATTTTCCTTCGACCTATGACCCTGACGCTTTTGCAGCTTACCCCAAGTACAACGTCGAGTTTGACAAAAAAGGACGTCTTATTATCAAAGAATACTTCTCAGAAGAAGTGGTTCAAACGTTGCCTAACCCCTGTTTCTCTAATTAAAAAACTCATAAATAGCACGACAACAGTTGTCGTATGAAATCGATATTTCCCTAATAATTACAGTGACTTACAAGACAATTTGCTAAAATAATAGCCAATAAATGAATTGGTAATCTTATGGCCACCATCAATTATGAACGACTACAAGGCAAGCTCAATATTTTAGCGGACGCGGCTAAGTATGATGTTTCTTGCTCATCTTCCGCTGGTACGCGCAAAAACCAAGGCGGTGGCCTCGGTGATGCCTCAGCAACGGGTATTTGCCACAGCTATACCGAAGATGGTCGCTGCGTTAGTTTACTCAAAATTCTGCTGACCAATCATTGTATTTACGACTGTGCTTATTGCACCTCGCGCAAAAGCAATGACACCCCACGCGCGGCCTTTAGTGTTGAGGAAGTAGTCGATCTAACCATGCAATTCTATCGTCGTAATTATATCGAAGGACTGTTTCTCAGCTCAGGTATTTTCAAAAGTGGTGACTATACGATGGAGCGCTTGGTCGAGGTCGCCAAGATATTGCGTACCCGTGAGCGCTTTAATGGCTATATCCATCTGAAGACTATTCCGGGCGCATCAAAAGAGCTTTTGTTAGAAGCAGGGCTTTATGCTGATCGTTTGAGCGTCAATATCGAGATTCCAACGATATCTGGCTTGGCTTTACTCGCACCAGAGAAATCGCATGATGAATTAAAAGCACCAATGGAAACCGTTAAAACTGAAATTATTACGATAAAAGAGAGCCGTAAAACCCATAAAAAAGCACCGAAATTTGTGCCAGCAGGTCAAACCAGTCAAATGATCGTTGGTGCCAGTAATGAGACCGATTTGCAAGTAATTCAGCTATCGAGTCATTTTTATAAACAGTATGATTTAAAACGCGTTTACTACTCTGGCTATGTACCGATGTTGTCCGACAGCCGCTTGCCAGCGATTGGAACGCCCGTGCCGATGATACGTGAAAACCGCCTTTATCAAGCGGATTGGCTGATGCGTTTCTATGGTTTTGGTGCGCATGAGATCGTAGAGCCAGACTCGCCATTTCTAGACTTGGACTGTGACCCAAAATTGGCTTGGGCAATCCGCCATCGTGAGCATTTTCCGGTCAATATTCAGACAGCGAGCTATGAGATGATTGTACGCATCCCAGGTATTGGTACCAAAACGGCCAAAAAGATAATGAAAGCGCGCAAGTTTAATCAGTTAACGCTTTATCATCTAAAAAAGATGGGCGCAGCGGTTAACCGTGCCAAATACTTTATTGCAACAACGGGTAAGAATGAACATTTAGCGCATTTAACCCGTGATAACTTCCGCCAATATGTACTGGCGCAAACGCAGACCAAGTATAAAGATCAACGTAGTGGTCAATTGGCGCTATTTTAAAAACCATTTAGAACGAGTATTTAGAAAAACTGTCTTTAAAATCAGCCATAACATTTTTAGAGTTATCTTAGGATAGACAATGTCGATACTTGCTCAACACATAACGTATTCTGTCGGTCACTTAATGCCCAGTATTGTGCTTTATGAGCCAAGTTTTGAAGGTTGGCTGAGTGCCGTTTTTTATGTCTATGCTAATAAGTTACAGGACGATGCATCCTTACGGATAATTGCTGAGGATTGTTATGTACCGTCATTAATCTCACAAGCGACAAGTGTTGCCACTGATGAAGACAAAGCCGAACGGGTACTAACCAAGCTGCATAAGCTTTTGGGACGCTCGGGCATACGTAACTTGCTTTGGGGGTTTTTATCTGAAAAAGACAACATCGGCACCACTTTATTTCAAGTGGTGAAGTATGCCATTGACTACCCTAGCCGTCATATTATGCAGGATTTAGGTAATTTAGATGTGCTTGAACTGGTACAGACGGTCAAGTCTGTCGGTCGTGAGAAGCATCGCATGGAAGCCTTTGTGCGCTTTGAACATACCACTGATGATATCTACTTTGCCCGCGTTGAGCCTGACTTTAATGTTTTGCCATTGATTGGTGAGCATTTTCGTCAGCGCTACCAAGACCAACACTGGGCGATTTATGATTTGACTCGTAATTATGGTATTTATTATGACAAAAGCCAAAGCACGCCCAAACGCCCCGCTGCCCTGCAAACGATTACTGACCTTGATGATGCAGTACTGCGTAATCCTGCCAGCATTCATAGTCCTGATGAGCAGCGCTATCAAAGATTTTGGCAGGGTTACTTTACCAACGTCAATATCAAAGAGCGTAAAAACCCGCGTTTGCATAAGCAATATTTGCCGCAGCGCTATTGGAAATACCTAAGCGAAAAACAAGTACTGCCCAATGCTAAGCATCTGCAAAAACGTCGCTAAGGTAGTCATACGTTTTTGACCCAATAAGAGTGTCTATTACTTATTTGCTAAACGACTCAAAAACCAAACGCCTCTTTTACGCTTCATGGTTGAGTTTTTTGCGCTTTTAACTGACAATAGCAGTTTAATATTTTAACCGGTGACCCACGCTATTATGAAAGTTATGCGCTTACTGTCGTCTTTAAAGCATGATGAATCCGAGCGCGGTATTTTTCATCTTGGGCGCGCACTGGTCAAAAATGGCCATACCTCTATCATTGTCTCTAGCGCGGACTATGACAATGATTTGGTAAAACGCTTAGAGCGTGACGGCAACCTCTATCATCAGCTGTATATGAATAAAAAGTCTTGGCTATCCCTGCTCCAAGTCAGCGCCTTACGACGCCTCATCGAGAAGTATAATCCTGACGTCATTCATGTGCACTCGCGTACGCCTGCGTGGATATTACATTTGGCACTACGCCGCGCGCGCGTTAAACGTCCGCCAAAGCTAGTGTCGACCATGTATGGCTTTTATCCCATCAATAAATACTCACAGGCGTTGCTCGATGTCGATACCATTATTACGGTGTCCGATAGTGTCACCAACTATCTAAAAAAAGGACTGCGCCGCGAAGACGTCGATCCCAAAGTCATTAAGCGTATCTACCGCGGTATCGATACCCGTCGCTATCCTTATCGCCACAATCCGTCTGTCTATTGGCTGCGGCATACCTTTGCCGAATATCCTGAGCTTGAGCATAAAAAGTGGCTGGTGTTTCCGACCGTAATCGGTAACGAATACGGGCAAGAATGGCTCATCGATATATTGGGCAATCTGCAAGAACAATTTCCTAATATCCACGCCATTATTATGGACGATGACTTTAGAGATGGTGATGTCGCCCACGAAGACTTTCGTCAGCGCACCAATACCTTGGGACTTGCTGAGCGCATCACTTACGTCGGCAGCAAACGCAATGATATGCGTGAATGGTTGTCAGCGGCCAATATTGTTATGGCGCTTGCCAATGAGCCCGAATCAATTGGTATCAATGCGCTGCAAGCCATTCATTTAGGGACGCCTGTGATTGGCTGGGATCAGGCAGCATTTAGTGAAATTCTACAGCCGCTCTACCCGCAAGGCTTGGTAAAAAAATACAATGCCAATGCCTTGTGTAAAGCGGTTAGGAACCAGCTAGAAAGCGTAACGCGTCCAGAGATGACCAATCAATTTACCATGCGCGAGATGATCGAAGAAACGCTTGCCGTCTATCAAGGCTTATATGATGAATCGCTAGTAGAAGAGCAAGCGGCAGCTGATGCGGCAGCGGTACGAAGAATTAAAAAGAGCCTAAAGAAGTCTGCTAAGCTTACCCTTGCACCCACGCACAAAAATACTGGGTCGATTTATATCAAGCCTGAGCGTATTAATACTAATGGCAAGGCAAAGCTACTCAAAAAAGAGGATAAAACGGGTCATATAGCAAAGTCTACTGAGGAAGATCTCAAGCTCTAAATAAACCTCCAAATTCACTGTACAAAACCTCATCGAATGACGTCAACAGCCTTCTGTTTATCCTTTATTATCGTCAAATATAGAAACCTCTCCTGATACGCAGTGGTATTTCATTACCTAAACTCGACATATTTTGTCCCCCTTCTATAGCAAATCCTTAACCTGTCATTATTCCTTCATTATTTGCCAATACAATGATATTTCTGGTATTTTAATGACTATATACCTTGAAAAACCCTTTGCGTGTCATCAGGTAGTGGGAGTAAGAAAGACATGGTTCTAGGCGGCGGCCACATTACTATTATTACTCAACCTCAGCCGTCAAGTAATAACACTACAATGACAGCGCTATTAAAATGCTAGAGTCATTGTAGATGTTTTGGCACTCTTTTTACGAATCTGAAAACTATAAAATGACTGACAACCATAAGAACAATCCACGCGCTTTATGATAAAAAATAGAGTAATTTGCCACACAATCAAAAATGGATCTTAATCCAAGGACATTTTAAACTAAAGGACATAACTATGAGCGAATATCAAGTTAGCAACCCATCTACAGGTGAAATTGAAGCCACTTATCCTACAGCGACTGAGCAAGATATCCAGAATGCCATTGAGCAAGCGGATAATGCGTATCAGGACTGGCAAAAAACGTCGCTTAGCGAACGTAGTGTTATATTAAATAAAGTCGCTGACCTCTATATTGAGCGCCAAGACGAGCTAGCACGTATCGTTGCCAACGAAATGGGCAAGCCTGTCGCACAAGCCAAAGGTGAAATCCAGCTAGTTGCCGAAATTTATCGTTATTACGCAGACAACGCAGCGCAGCTATTAGCACCAAATAAGATTGATGTTGCAGAAGGTTCAGCCTCGGTAGAAAAACTACCAGTTGGTGTGTTACTTGGCATCATGCCATGGAACTATCCACATTATCAGGTAGCACGTTTTGTCGCACCGAACTTTATGGCAGGTAATACGGTCATTCTAAAACATGCACCGCAATGCCCTAATACGGCAGAAGTCATCGCTGAGATGCTGACAGAAGCAGGCTTGCCTAATGGCGTGTATAACAATGTTTTTGCTACTAACGATCAAGCAGCAACGATTATTGAAGACACTAGAGTTCAAGGTATTTCTTTGACAGGCTCTGAACGTGCAGGACAAGCGGTTGCAAAAATAGCAGGCGGCGCACTTAAAAAAGTCGTTTTAGAACTTGGCGGCTCTGATGCCTTTATCGTTGCAGCAGATGCTGACATCGAACAAGCCGTACAAGGTGCGATCACAGGTCGTTTCGGTAATACTGGCCAGGCTTGTAATGCTGCTAAGCGTTTAATTATCGTCGAAAGCGTTTACGACCAGTTTGTTAAAGGCTTTACTGACGCCGTACGTGGCATGAGCCTAGCTGATCCACAAAGTGAAGATACTTTCATTGGTCCGATGTCTTCGAAGGCCGCAGCAACCAACTTGCAAGAGCAGTTAGACAATGCTGTTAAAGCTGGTGCAACCGTTCTAGTCGAAGGCGGCATAGTCAAAGACAAGCCCGGTGCTTGGTTTGCACCTGCTGTATTGACAGACGTCAATGATTCAATGGATGTTTATAGTCAAGAGTTGTTCGGTCCTGTCGCCGTTATCTACAAAGCGGATGACATTGCACATGCTATCAAAATTGCTAATGATGTGCCTTTTGGTTTGGGTGCTTCTATCCAAACTCAAGATGCCGCATTGGCAGCAGAGATTGCTGAGCAATTAGAAGTGGGTATGGTAACTATTAATGCTCCTTCTGGTACCGAAGCCAACACCCCATTCGGTGGCGTTAAACGCTCAGGATTTGGTCGCGAGCTAGGTACTCTTGGTATTACAGAATTTCTAAACTACAAGTTGATCCGCGATAAATCGTAATCAATAGCGTATTTTTTAGATAAACAAAAAGCCTAACATTAGATGTTAGGCTTTTTTATGCATGATCATTGATAAAAAAATCTTATCGTTTAGGTGGGTTATCTTTTAGCCACAACTGGTTAACAATTTTTAATTCACGTAGCTCTTCTGCCATAATTGACTCACTAATACCCGGATACTTGATCCTTGCATAGCCATATAATGCAATACCTAGCACAGTCCAGCCAAAGAAAATCCACCATTCAATGGGTGTTAGCGCCGATGGCATACCTGGCATATATAACATCAATAAACCAAAACTTAGTGCAATCGTAACCATACCAACGAGCTTACCTGCTGGTATTTTAAATGGACGTACCATATCAGGTTCGCGGTAGCGTAGTACTAGGAATGAGATAGCGACACAGGTATAAGCAATAACGATACCAAAGCCACCGGCATCGACGATCCAAACCAGCATTTTACGACCAAATAATGGCGCTAATGTCGCCAAACCACCGATTAATAGAATGGCATTCGACGGCGTCTTATACTTTGGATGTAGCTTGCCCAAGAAGGCAGGCAACATACGTGCTTTTGACATGGCGTATAGTAGACGACTACCACCGATTAAGAAGGCATTCCAGCTTGATAAAATCCCAAGCACACCGCCAATCACCAGCAAAATTCCTGCCCACTTACCTTGCCATGCATTGGTCATCGCATCAGCAGTAGCAAGGGTTGAGTCCTCTGCTTGTACAAGTGGCAGCGTCGTCCCCACGCTCCAAGCAATACCCACATACCACATCACCGCAACGACGATAGAGATGATCAAAAACTTACCGATATTAGGACGAGTTAGATCGATCTCTTCTGCTGCCTGCGGGATAACGTCAAAACCAACAAACATAAAAGGCACCATGACGATGACCGCCATCATACCGCCGATACCACCAATAAACGCGGGCGCTTGTATCGAATTTGAGCCCTCAGGATTGAACAAGACCGCACCGATAAACAGTAATGTACCGACGAATAAAATGCCCAATACCGCCGTTTTTTGAAACCAAGCACTGACTTCCATACCGCGTATATTTAGCCACGTCACAATAATTGAGCCGAGCATCCCGACGCCTACCCAGGTGGCATAGACATCCCAACCAGCGATGGTCCACAGATACCCTTGGTTATAGTTGGGAATGAAATACTCTACGACGGTCGGTAAAGCAACTGCCTCAAAAGCGACCACTGAAAAATAACCGAACAGAATACTCCACGAACAAATAAAGGAGACATTCACCCCTAGTGCTCGGTGCGTATAAGTATGCTCACCGCCCGTAATCGGCATGGAGGCCGCCAGCTCAGCATAAGTCACACCAATCAGTATCACTGCCAAACCGCCAATAAAGAACGCCAGCATCGCGCCCCATGTCCCAGCAGATAAAATCCAGCCTCCTGCCAAGACTACCCAGCCCCAACCGACCATAGCTCCGAATGCTAAGGCAATAATATCTAGCGTCCCTAACGATTTTTTTAATTCAGACATAACTTACTCCTTGTCTGTGTGTCGTCCGTGTTAACCTTTTATGGCCACACTATTTATGGCCACACTATGTTTTGTTTAGTGGGATAGCACCCATCATAATTATCATATATACCTTTTGATTCAAGCTGTCATATACTACCAGAGCACTTTTAAACCGCTACGGTGTTACCCGCCCTAGATGTACTCAATGTACTATCTGCGGTCGGTCGCCTTATAGCGATTTTAAAATTCCTTGACTATACCTGTTTGAGATTCAAATAGTAGAGACAGCAACGGCGTCTTGACTTGCAAGGCGCCGTTGTAAAAAATGTACTCAAAGCGAGTGCCATATGGGCAATCTTGCTGTTCTATCAACTATTGGCTCAATATTTATTAAGCCGTTAGGATACCTTTGATCATATCTAATCCTTCTTGCAGTACTTCATCTTCAACGGTGAGCGGCACCATCACACGAATGGCGTTGCCAAACATGCCGCACGAGGCTAATAGTAGACCTTGCTCGAATGCTTTGGCTTTTAAGTTAGTAGTCGCCTCGACATCAGGCTTGCCGTCACTGTCGATTAATTCAAACGCAAGCATCGCGCCTTTATGGCGAATATGACCGATGCTACTTAGGTTTAAATCCTTTAAGAATGCTTCGATTTTGTCTCCAATCTCAATACTACGCTCAAGCAGGTTCTCTTCTTCGATGACTTCCATCACTGCCAATGCAGCAACACACGCCAATGGGTTACCAGAATAAGTACCGCCCAAACCACCTACTTGCGGCGCATCCATAATATCAGCGCGACCGATAACGGCAGAAATAGGATAACCACCTGCCAAGCTCTTGGCACTGGTCATCAAGTCCGGCTCAACGCCTAACTGCTCACTGGCGAACAACGTACCCGTACGCGCAAAACCACACTGCACTTCATCAAAAATCAGTACGATGCCATGCTCATCACAAATCTCGCGTAAGGCTTTGGCAAATGATGGCGTCACTTGATGGAAACCACCCTCGCCTTGTACTGGCTCGATAATCATCGCCGCCACTTCACTAGGATCGATATCCGCTTGAAAGATCATCTCAAGGCTATGCAATGCTTGTGCTTCGGTGACGTTCAGCTCTTCTGCTGGGAATAGCGCATGAAAGACAGGGCCTGGCATCGGACCAAAGTTCTTTTTGTACGGCAACACTTTACCCGTCAGACTCATGCACATCAGCGTGCGACCATGCCAACCGCCAACGAAAGAGATGACGCCCGGGCGACCAGTTTTTGCACGAGCAATCTTTATACAGTTTTCGACGGCTTCTGCGCCAGTGGTTAAAAAGAACGCTTTTTTCTCACCGCTGATAGGGGCTTTTTCGCAAAGCTTTTCGGCAAGATCGACATAGCATTCATAGTTAATCATTTGTGCCGCAGTATGGGTAAACTTATCAAGTTGCTCATGGACACGCTGAGTGATTTTCGGATGGCTGTGACCAGTATTGAGTACTGAGATACCGCCGACGAAATCGATATAGCGATTGCCTTCCACATCCCAAACTTCAGAGTTTTTGGCTTTTTCTGCGAAGATAGGAAAGGCAACACCAAGTCCTGTTGGTAAAACGGCTTTGCGGCGCGCAAGTAATGATTGATTGGTCGTAGTCATGAGAATGTCCTTTTCATTATTTTTAATATGAGCGCCATTGATTAGATAGTCGCTCATTTAACAAGCATTAGGTGCTAGATAAGAGGTGCTTTTAATAAACAGCTTACAGTGCGGCGTTGAAATCAAACATTAGCTGACGTCAGAACACCAGTATTTGGTCACGACATATTCTTCGATGCCGTATTTTGAGCCTTCACGGCCAAAGCCAGACTGCTTGACGCCACCAAATGGCGCAACTTCAGTAGATATCAAACCAGTGTTGTGGCCGATAATGCCGTACTCAAGACCTTCGGTGACGCGCCATGAGCGTGCATAACTGCCGCTATAGAAGTAAGCGGCCAAACCATAAATCGTGTCGTTGGCTTGACGGATGGCTTCTGCTTCATCGTCAAAAACGAATATCGTCGCGATAGGACCAAAAATCTCTTCAGCAGCGATATCCATGTCGGTACTGATATCGGTAATGACGGTTGGGTTAAAGCTAAGCGGAGAAGCGTCATTTTTGTCACCACCAGTGACCAAGTGAGCGCCTTTATCCAAGGCATCTTTTAATAACGCTTGTACTTTTTCTAAGCCCTTTTCATTGATCAAAGGACCAATATTAACGCCCTCATCCATACCATTGCCGACGTTAAGTGCTTCAACTTTTTTCACAAAAATATCGAGGAATTTATCTTTGATACTGGCTTGTACGTAGACACGGTTGGCACATACGCACGTTTGACCAGCGTTGCGGAATTTGGAGGCAATTAAACCATCAGCAGCTTTTTCGAGATCGGCATCATCAAAGACGATAAAGGGCGCATTGCCACCCAATTCTAGAGACAATTTTTTGATGGTTGGTGCGCACTGTGCCATCAAGGTACGACCGACTTCAGTAGAACCGGTGAACGATAGCTTTTGAATACGGGCATCACCCGTTAAGATTTCACCGATGACCGATGATTTGCCCGTCACTACTTGAATGACGCCTGCTGGGATACCAGCTTGCTCAGCTAATACACCAAGGGCTAAGGCCGAAAACGGGGTTTCGGTGGCAGGTTTGATGATGATGCTACAGCCAGAAGCCAAAGCAGGAGCCGCTTTACGGGTAATCATTGCCGCAGGGAAGTTCCAAGGTGTAATTGCTGCACAGACACCGACCGGTTGCTTTAAAACAACGTGGCGCAGTTGTGATTGATTGGCGGGGATGACATCGCCGTAGACGCGCTTACCTTCTTCGGCAAACCAGCGAATAAAGCTGTTGGCATAACCAATCTCACCACGTGATTCCGTCAATGGTTTACCTTGTTCGGCAGTCATAAGAATCGCGAGATCTTCTTTGTTTTCATCAATAAGATCGGCCCACTTTTGCAGTAGCTCGGCACGTTCTTTGGCCGTTTTTTCCGCCCATGATACTTGCGCTTTATGAGAGTAAGCGACCGCTTCATCGACGTCTTGTTTGGTTAAGCTTGGCACCGTACCGATGACTTCGCCATTAAAAGGATTGGTCACATCGATAGTCGCGCCGTCACTGGCACCTTGCCAGCCGTCTTTGATAAAACACTGCTGTTTTAGTAGCTCTGAATTCGATAGGGTTAGCGTATTTTTTGGCATCGTAACACTCCATGTGGGTCGTGATTTGCGCATTTATTATGGGCAAGCTATTTAACAATTTGATAATGTGGCCATTTAAAGTGAAAACTCAAAACTATGCCATTTTAAAAGTACGGCAACACCATTCATTGTTAGTAAGCTCATTATAAGAGACTAAAAATCAAAACGATCAGTCAGTAATAATTATTGCTCATCTGTATTTTGTTCAATATACTGAACATTAATTCTATATATGAGACATCATTATAAGAATGATGCGTCACTATTTGCAACCTTTATTCAAATTATTTTGAGTATTCTCTTCACTATTTTGGTTTTTACTTTTTTATAGGCGACTTATGAGCACAACGGCCGTTCCAGCATTGGACAAAACCTTTCAGATTTTAGATTTGATTACAGCAAGTCAACAGCCCTTGACTGCCGCTTATATCGCCAAGCAATTAAAGCTGCCGCGTAGTTCAACCCATAACATTTTGCAAAGCTTGCTGGCCAAGCATGTCATCTATAAAGATAGCGACAGCCGCTTTCATTTAGGCTCCTATCTGATGTATTGGGCCGGCAAGTATGAGCAGCAGCAAGGCGTCATCCAGCTATTTAAAGACCTCATCGTGCAGTATCCTATACTCATGCAGCATACCGTTACCTTATCCAAACTTGACTTGGGCGAAGTAGTATTTTTGGCCTGTCATGAAGCGCCTGCCCCGCTCGGCTTTACCTTCCGTGCTGGTGTGCGCGTGCCAGCGGTATTTTCAGCGACTGGCAAAGCGATGTTGTCTACGCTCTCCATCCAAACCATCGAATCTTTGTACGAAGGTATCTTCCCTGAACCACTGACGCCAAACGGTGTCGATAACTTTGCGGACTTATCTACTGAGATGGCCGCCATTCATGACAGTCGTATCTCACTCGATGACGGGCAATTACGCGAAGGTATGTACTGCTTGGGTACTTATATTCGCAATGCGTCAGGCAATGCCGTTGCAGGTATGGCGGTTAGCTTTTTGCAGGCAGAGTACGAGTCTAAGTATGCTGAGGTCAGTGCTGTGCTGATTGAATTGGCACAGCAAATTGAGCAGCGTTTGGGTTTTAAAGAGGAGCATTTGGCTTAGCTGTCTGATAAACGTCTCAAACAGTCAAATGAGCCATTAACTAAACAATCCCATCCGCTTTAAGCTTGGCAATCATCTCGCTGTCGTAACCCAAATCAGCAAGCGTGCTATCGGTATGCTCGCTCAATTGCGGTGGCGGCGTACGATAGCTGACAGGTGATGCAGAAAGCTTAATGGGATTACCCAGTGCTCTAACAGGACTACCCTGCTCACTAAAATCAACAATCATCTCGCGTGCCAATGCTTGCGGCATGGCTAAAGCTTCGGCCACGTTATGAATAGCACCGCACGGAATGCCTTCTTGATCCAATACCTCTAACCAATAGTTGCGTGGTTGCTCGCCGAACTTTTTGGCCAGCTCATTACATAGCAGCTCACGATTGGCAACGCGTTGCGGATTGGTCGTAAAGCGGCTGTCGCTATGCCAATCAATACCCAATACGTCACAAAGCTTGGCAAACTGGCTGTCATTACCACAGGCTAAGATAAAGTGCGCCTCCCCCTCACCAGCAAACACTTGATAAGGCACGATATTGGGATGCTGATTACCCAGTCTTGGCGGTACATCACCTGAGGCTAAATGATTCATACCGACGTTCGCTAACATCGCCAGTGCACTGTCAAGCAATGCTACATCGACATGTTGTCCAAATCCGGTATGCTGACGTGCCAGCAGTGCCGCTTGAATACCAATGGTCAGCTGCAAGCCTGCAAACAAATCAACGACGGCCACACCAACCTTGTGCGGTTCGCCGTCGCTTGGCCCAGTAATACTCATTAGTCCTGATAGCCCTTGAATAATATAGTCGTAACCGGGGCGCTTGGCGTCGGGACCTGTCTGACCAAACCCCGTCAATGACGCATAAATCAGACGTGGATTGGCTTGTTTTAAACTGTCGTAATCTAAGCCGTATTTCTTTAAACCACCCACCTTAAAGTTCTCAACGACAATATCGCTATCAGCAATGAGCTGTTTGATAATGGCTTGTCCTGCCGGTTTAGTAATATCGACGGTAAGCGATTTTTTATTGCGGTTAATAGTGGCGTAATAAGCGGAAGTGTCATCGCTGAATTTTGGCGGGGCCCAATGACGCGTTTCATCGCCGATATGTGGACGCTCAACTTTTATGACTTCTGCGCCCAGATCAGCAAGTACTTGTGTGCAAGAAGGGCCCGCCAATACTCTCGATAAATCCAGTACCTTGATACCATGCAACGCGCCCTCTGGCATATTAGCCCTATCAGTCATAATCATCCCTTATTTTGTAGCGTATTCTTTGATTTTTTGATCATAAAACTGTTCTGCATCATTTAGCCGCTTAACGGTTAAATCATGAAGAACAACTGAAAAACGTACGCTACTGTCTATAACTGCTTCGTAAAAAGCAAAACAATAACGTACGTCACAAAATACAGTTGTATCAATTAAAAACGCTTAAAAGAACGCTTGAATACCCGTCTGTGCACGACCTAAGATGAGCGCATGAATATCATGCGTCCCTTCATAAGTGTTGACCGCCTCTAGGTTCATGACGTGACGGATGATGTGATACTCATCAGAGATACCGTTACCGCCATGCATATCACGAGCGATACGCGCGACATCCAGCGCTTTACCACAGTTATTACGCTTAATCAGCGAAATCATCTCAGGCGCTGCATTGTCTTCATCCATCAGACGCCCAACACGTAGCGCTGCCTGTAGACCCAACGTGATTTCAGTTTGCATATTGGCAAGCTTCAACTGTACGAGCTGCGTCGCGGCTAGCGGACGACCAAACTGCTTGCGATCTAGCGTGTATTGACGAGCCGCTTTCCAGCAAAACTCAGCCGCGCCCATTGAGCCCCAAGCGATACCGTAACGGGCTTTATTTAAGCAACCAAACGGCCCTTTTAGACCACGGATATCTGGGAAGGCATTGGCTTCGGGAACGAACACTTTGTCCATGACAATCTCGCCAGTGACTGAGGCACGCAGTGAGAACTTCCCTTCAATCTTCGGCGCTGATAAGCCTTTCATGCCTTTATCTAAGATAAAACCACGAATATCACCAGCGTCATCTTTTGCCCACACCACAAACACATCCGCGATAGGACTGTTGGTAATCCACATCTTATTACCCGTCAGCTCATAACCGCCATCCACTGCACGCGCACGAGTCGACATCGATGAAGGATCAGAGCCGGAATCTGGCTCAGTCAGACCAAAGCAGCCGACATATTCGCCTGAAGCCAGCTTCGGCAAATATTGCTCTCTTTGCTCTTCGGTGCCGTACGCCCAAATAGGATGCATGACCAAGCTTGACTGTACACTCATCGCTGAACGATAGCCCGAGTCAACCGCTTCAATTTCTTTGGCAATCAAGCCGTAAGCGACACTAGACAAACCGGCACAGCCATAACCTTCAATCGTCACCCCAAGTAAGCCCATCTCACCCATTTGGCGCATGATATTACGATCAAAGTTCTCGTTGCGATTGGCCTCTAAAATACCAGGCATCAGCTCTTTTTGAAAAAACTGACGAGCACTTTCAGTGACCATGCGCTCTTCGTCAGTCAGCTGATCGCGTAATAAAAAAGGATCTTCCCAATCAAAACGTGGGCTAGTAGATGTTGCCATGTGGAGCTCCTTGGTGTCAGTCATCCTGACCGACGAGTAGTGAATGAGATATGAACTAACTTAGTAAGATATTGACTTCTTAATTCCGCTGTGCGAAACTTAGTTTCATAATATAAAACTATTTAAGCAAAATTTAGCCGCGTTGTAAACCCTTTATCAACACAGACGATTATAAAATGACAAAAAATGTATCAACAGCTCTGCCATTATTAGACCGAATCACTACTGTCATTGGTCAAAGCAAGGAAGATAATGACCGACAGTTTGTCACTGCGCTGGGACGTGGACTGACTTTATTAGCAGCCTTTGAAGACTGTGAGCAGCTCAGTCATCAACAATTATGCCAGATGACACAATTACCAAAAGCAACCGTTACACGCCTAATTTATACGTTAACCACGCTTGGATTTTTACGTCTTACCGAGCACGGACAGTATCAATTGGGCAGTAGCACGGTGCGACTCAGCGCCACTGCGTGGAGTCGCCACGATATGGTCGCAGCCGCTGAGCCACTGCTAAGGCAGTTTGCGAGTAGCAATGAAGTATCGGTGAACTTGGCAACAGAGGTCGAAGGAGAAATGCGCTATCACGCTTGTTGTCGCAGCCCTGCTCGCCTATCGGTCAATTTGCAAGTTGGCTCAGCAGTGCCGGTCACCCGTACCGCTATTGGTCGCGCTTTTTATGCAGTGAGCTCGCCAGTGAGACAGGCTGTTATTAGAAACAATCTACAAGAGCATTTATCCAAAGAAGAGTATGACCGCGCGCAGACTGCTTTATCTGAGTCTGCAGAGTATTATGCAAAATACGGCTATACGGTATCAGATGGTGAGTTTTCTACCGATATATTGGCCGTCGCCGTTGGCGTATTTGATGTGGCCACTGGACAGCATGCCTATTCGCTTAATGCCAGTGTGCCGAGTGCCAATTGGCAAGCGGACGAATATGCAGCGATGATTGTGCCAAAATTGCAGGCGTTGGCTGAAAGGATTGGCAGTGGTGGTTAGACAAGATGATTGAATTTATTATTTTTCATCGAGGTATACAGATACTGATAATATGATGAAATAGACTAATTATTATTCAATCAAAAATTTTAGAATTTTCTATGTGTTTGCTTTAAGCGCATAGACTACCCTTAGCCTATTCTAAGAGCAAAATTAGCACTCTGTTACCCAATTAAACCGATGCAGTGATATCATATGTGTATGATATCATCGATAAATTTAAGCGCTTTATTTTCCCATAATAACAATGATAACCGTATAGTTATTTTTTAACCTGTTATTTGCTAAGTTAGCGCCTTTTTAACTTATAGTCGATACTAAATAAAATGGATACGTTATTTAGGGTCTGTTGAACATTCAAATGTGGAACTGGTATAAATTTTTCTGGCTTGCTTTGCCCACGCCGACAGAGGCTGCAAAACCAACATTAAAAACTAAGCATCCCAGTCCCGCTGTATCTTTTTCGTATTGGACTGACTATATCGTTGCGTTTTTTAATCTTTACGCCTTACTGTTGAGCCTTGCTATGCCTGAATCTCGTACCAATCTAAACCCCAAACCTGAAAACAACTCCCCTTACCTGACTGGTGTTCTGCTACGTTACAGCACTTTTGCGGCAGCTATCTTGCTATTCTTAGCAGGGCTACTATTAACCAATTGGTGGCTGATTATTCTCGGTGGTTTGGCAGTAGGTTTGGGTATTTATGACTTGATTCAATCAAAGCATTCTATTCTTAGCAATTACCCTATCGCGGGTCATATTCGCTATGTCCTCGAAGACTTCCGTCCTGAGATTCGTCAGTATTTATTAGAGGATGATAAAGAGCAAGTACCGTTTTCACGCCAGCAACGTGCGCTCGTTTACCAACGTGCAAAGAACGTCAGCGATACCAATGCCTTTGGTACGTTGGATAATTTATACGCGCATGGTAAGGAGTGGTTTTTGCAGTCGGCAGTGAGTCAACCGTTAGAGAGCCAAGACTTTCGTATTATCGTTGGCGGCGAACGCTGCCAACAGCCGCACGATATGTCGGTGTTTAATATCTCGGCGATGAGCTTTGGTAGCTTATCAGCCAATGCCATTATGGCGCTCAATCAAGGTGCAAAGATTGGCGGCTTCACTCACGATACCGGTGAGGGCGCGATTAGCCCGTATCACCGCAAGTTCGGTGGCGATTTGATTTGGGAATTGGGTACGGGGTATTTTGGTTGCCGTGATGACAACGGCAATTTTGATCCACAGTCTTTCGCCGAAAAAGCGGTCGATCCACAAGTTAAAATGATTGAGATTAAGCTCTCTCAAGGTGCAAAACCTGGTAAAGGTGGCGTGCTAC
This sequence comes from Psychrobacter sp. GW64-MNA-CIBAN-0177, assembly GCF_040309585.1. Taxonomy (NCBI): domain Bacteria; kingdom Pseudomonadati; phylum Pseudomonadota; class Gammaproteobacteria; order Moraxellales; family Moraxellaceae; genus Psychrobacter; species Psychrobacter sp. GW64-MNA-CIBAN-0177. The sequence goes on along the minus strand of NZ_JBEOOY010000005.1, from coordinate 140,393 downwards.
CTGCTGAGAAGATCACTCAAGAGATTGCTGATACCCGTCAAGTTCCTCTTGGGCAGGATTGCGTGTCGCCATCTTCGCATACCGCCTTTAGTACGCCACGCGAAATGGTGGCTTTTTGGCAACAGCTACGTGACTTATCAGGCGGCAAGCCCGTTGGTTTTAAGTTATGTGTGGGTCAACCGTGGCAGTTTATGGCCATTGTCAAAGCCATGATAGAAACGGATAACTATCCTGACTTTATTGTTATCGATGGCGCTGAAGGCGGTACGGGCGCAGCACCGGTTGAATTTATGGATAACGTCGGCATGCCGATGGTTGAAGGGTTTTTATTGGTACACAACACCTTGGTTGGTGCAGGCATCCGCAACAAGATTAAGCTTGGCGTCAGCGGCAAGATCGTATCCGGCTTTGATATTGCGCGTATGATTGCTTTGGGCGCAGACTGGTGCAACTCAGCGCGTGGCTTTATGTTTGCCGTTGGCTGTATTCAGTCACGCTCATGTCACACCAATACCTGCCCGACTGGTGTGGCTACTCAAGACCCGTATCGTCAAAAAGCACTGGATGTCCCCAGCAAAGCCGAGCGCGTCGCAAGCTTCCACAAGAACACCCTCAAATCTCTCGCCAGTATCGTGGGAGCGGTGGGACTTGAACACCCAAGTCAGTTGCAGCCTTATCATATCGCTCGCCGCTTAGACGACGGCCAAATCAAATTATTATCTAAGTTCTTTTACTTTACCGATAGAGGCGCTTTACTTGATCATAGTGCCCGCGCAGACGTTTTCAACCAGATGTGGGTCATGGCAAACCCCGATAGCTTCTTAGCCAATAACGATGCGTTGATTGCTTATAACAAGGACTCGCGTGATAAAGGCAAAGAAACCAGCGCACCCACAGAAGCAAGCCTGGGTAGTCCTGAATATAATGAAATCAATGGTGGTCGGCTGATTGGTAATGTCAATAATACCTTTCGCGACTTCCCGCCTGCTAGCAAATAATAAGCTAATAGCCATACAAGCCTATAAATTATAGACCCAATTATATCGTTAAAATCTTCTAAAAACGCGATGCTATTGCTGATATCAGTTTTTTGTAGCCTCTGTCTGCGCAGGCACAGCAAGCAAGAAAAGTTGATATCAGTTGTACATGATATATCGATATTACTTTTCACTGACTATAGTCCTAATATAAAAGACACCTCATTGATGCCAAGTTTCGGTTTTGCTTTACCCCACTCCCTACTGGCGGCAGCGCTTATGGCCTTGAGCGTTAGTGCCTGCCAGCCGATAGGTGCTGATGCATCTGACAATGATACAGAAAACTGGTCATGCGAAACACAAAACTCGCCGTTTTCTTATAGCATCTGCCGTATCGATACCAATGCATTAAATAGCGAGCGCTACTCTTTACAGCTGTTTTGGCAATCGTCTGCAAGCGAGCAACCTTTGCTAACCTTTGACAATGTAATAGCGACCTTGCCAGACAATCAAACGCTTAGTTTTGCCATGAATGCAGGCATGTATAACGAAAATTATGCACCGATTGGCTATACTGTCATCGATGGTAAAGAGATTCGTGCGTTAAATACCAAAGAAGGAGGCGGCAATTTTCATTTATTGCCCAATGGTGTGCTGTGGTGGGATAAGTCTGGCAAGGTAAAAATCACTGAAAGCAATGCTTTAAATGAGCAGCTTGAGAGCGGCAAAGCGCAGCCTTGGTATGCCACCCAATCGGGTCCGATGTTGGTTATCAATAACGAGATACATCCGCAGTTCAACTCTGATAGCACCTCACTCAAGCTACGCAATGGTGCCGGTGTTTGCAGCGATGGTAGCATCCAATTCGTCAATAGCGATGAGCCTGTGACGTTTTATCAATTTGCTGCGCTGTTTAAAGATGACTTAAACTGTGCAAATGCGCTATTTTTAGATGGCGGGATTGCATCGGCATTATATGCACCCAGCATCGCTACACATGATAAAAAAGAGATGGGTGTGATGATTGGCTTGGTTGAAAATAAAAATTAATATACCTTTTATACCTCTGCCTTCCTAAGCAGTTACTAACCATTTATTGTTTGAAATTAAAAAAGCACTTGAGACGATTTTGTCATCCAAGTGCTTTTTCTTTATCAACAATAGCTAAAAACTAGCCGCCCAGACTCATTTTAGGACCAAAGGGCTCATAATGGACGCTATCAACGCCATGATCTAATGTCATCAAGCCATCAATCATACTTTCCATAAATGGCATCGAGCCACAGACATAAATATCAGCAGGCTCAGGCAAGGTAGCAAGCCATGCCTCATCTAATAGTTGCCCAGACTCGAAGTAAAAAATATGCTTTTCTACGTGGTCGGCCTTATCTAACAGCGCATTCACTTCAGGATTAAAAGCGTGATGCGCTTCATTTTGGCAAGCATAAACCCAGATAATATGTCGTTTCGGATTGGTCAATACTTGCGCTTCTAACATGGATAATACAGGGGTCACGCCAACACCAGCACTCATCAATATCAATGGAATCTCATTTTGCTCAACCAGCTCTTGGTTGAGCGCAAAGTCGCCCGCCGGTGCCGACAATAGAACGGTATCACCCACTTCTAAATCATCATGTAGATAGTTAGAAACCAAACCGTGATGCTCATTACGGTTGTCGCGTCTCACAGCGAACTGGACGCCTGTATCGGTACTGGCAGAGTACAAAGAATAATGACGCAGGGCAACATGGTCGCTGGCCTTTGGATCTGTTTTGACCGTGATATATTGACCAGCGGTTAGATTTAATTTACTCAGGTCAATACTTTGTGTACTTTCTGAATGCTCGTTCACTGGCACAACCGTAAAGGCGGCGATATCCGTGGCAGCCGCTACCTTTTCAGTCACTTTAAAAGGTGAAAAACCCTGCCACATCGCCTCTTCATACATACCATGTTCAATCTGGATAAATACCGAAGCAATCTCATCATAAGCTTCCGTCCAAGCCGTAATGATATCATCATTGGCAGCCTCGCCTAGCACTTCTTTAATGGCACCGATTAAGTGCTTACCAACGATGGGATAATGCTCGGGCAAGATTTGTAACGCGCGATGCTTGTGACTGATTTGGGTGACCTGTGGCAATAACGTCGCCAATTTATCTAAGTGCTTAGCAGCGGCTAACACTGTCGTCGCCAGAGCCGTCTGTTGACGGCCCAATTTTTGATTGGTTTCGTTAAATATGTCCAACAGCTCGGGATGCTCTTCAAACATGTTTTTATAAAATACCGTGGTAATTGCCGTTCCATGCTCTTCAAGGACGGGTACGGTTGCTTTTACGATTTCTAACGTTTTTGGTGAAGCCATAATATCTCTCTTAGTGATGTATAACATTGCTTGGATAAGGTTAAAGTTAAGTTGTCAGCGGTGATTAGAATTGCCTAAATCAATCAAACATTTTGGCAATTCTAATTGAAGGGCTGACATAAATCTTTATAAGATATATTTAAAATGAATCTTATCATGTTTGTCTACGCATACCAATACTGAATCAGTATTTTCAGTTATTTTTAGCGTGATTGGCTTTTAGAGTGACAAGTTTTTAAAGTAACAGGCTTTTAGAATAAGTATCTCTGATTACTACTCTGGTAAAAACCAACAAAGCTGCAAACGGACGCTTATTTTGTGCCAAAAAAAGCAGCCATTATGAGCTTATAATGGCTGCTTGATTAGAGTCTGTTATACATGCAAATATAATACTGTTGGCGACTATTCTTTAGAGCAATCAGGATAATGCTCTAAACGATTGCGCTATAACTAGCGCGCCATATAGTTGGTCATCTCTTCAACACCGTGCAGAGTCATGGGGTACATCTTGTTATCAAAGATTTTTTTGATCTCAACGATGGTCTGGGTATACTGCCAATAAGAAGGCGCTTCAGGATTGAGCCACGCCACCTTGTCAAAATGCTCCAGTACCCGCTTCAACCACACAATACCTGCCTCATTATTCATATATTCAACGCTACCACCGACCGTCATCAGCTCATATGGCGACATCGACGCGTCACCAACGAAGATAACGCGATACTCGCGACCGTATTTATTGAGCAGCTCATAGGTTGGCATCGGCGCACTATGGCGACGGTTATTGTCCTTCCAGACATAGTCGTATAGACAGTTATGAAAGTAAAAGAACTCTAAGGTTTTAAATTCATTTCTAGCCGCAGAAAATAGCTTCTCTAAAGCCTCGACATGGACATCCATACTGCCGCCGACATCAAACAGCATCAGCACTTTGACACGATTACGCCGCTCAGCTTGCATATGAATATCGAGCACGCCTTTTTTGGCGGTGCGCTTGATGGTTTCATGAATGTCTAGCTCATCCGCGCTACCGGTGCGGGCAAACTGACGCAAGTTACGCAGTGCCATCTGAATTTGGCGCGTACCAAGCTGACTGTCGTCATCGAGATTGCGATATTTACGCTGCTCCCAGACTTTGGCTGCGCTACGCTTACGCGATTCACCGCCGACGCGTACTCCTTCTGGATGGTCGCCATAGGCCCCAAAGGGTGACGTACCGCCAGTGCCGACCCATTTACTGCCGCCTTGATGACGCTCTTTTTGCTCTTTCAGACGCTCTTCAAGCGCTTTCATCAGCTCCTCTAACGAGCCATATTTTTTTAGCAATCGGCGCTGTTCTTCGGTCAGATTTTTTGGATCGAGCTTGAGATCTAGCCACTCTTTAGGAATGTCCGTCAGCTTGGCCAACAGCTCATCCATATCGAGACTGTCGACGCCTTCAAAATAGTCAGACATGGCGCGGTCAAACTTATCAAAGTGGCGCTCGTCTTTGACCATGCACAGTCGAATCAGCCGATACATATCCTCGCGACTGCCAAAGGTAGACAGCTCTGGGTTTTCAGGATGTGGCTGCATCATCAGCCCTTGATCCAACGCAGCATTTAAGTCAAGTAGCTCACGCGTACTGACCGGCACACCGTAAGTACGTAAGGTATAGAACAATTTGATAAACATAAGAGTCGCATCGCTTATTGGCTGATATGGTGACGAGTGAAGCCGTTTTCTTCATTTCAATCATGACAAATGGTCTGTCGCTTAACGACGCATCATATTAGCAAAGCGCTGCAATAAATTGACATCGGCTTCGTTTTTGAGCAGTGCACCATATAACGGCGGAATAGACTTCTCACCGCGCAGGTTTTCTTCTAGCTCTGCTTGAGCCATATCGTCAGCCAGTAGCAACGTTAACCAATCGACCAACTCTGAGGTTGATGGTGGCTTTTTAAGCCCTTGAACATTACGCAGCTTATAAAAGATATCGAGCGCATCATTGACCAGTTTTTCTTGAATATTAGGGAAATGGACGTCGATGATTTGACGCATAGTGTCCTCTTCTGGGAAGTCGATATAATGAAAGAAGCAACGACGCAAGAAGGCATCGGGCAGCTCTTTTTCATTGTTTGAGGTGATAATAACGACCGGACGCTGTGCAGCAGTGATGGTCTCGCCTGTCTCATAGACATAAAACGACATCTTATCGAGTTCATGCAATAAGTCATTAGGAAACTCGATATCGGCTTTATCAATCTCATCAATCAATAACACACTGCGCTCGTTACTGGTAAAGGCATCCCACAGCTTACCGGGCTTGATATAGTTGCCAATCTCATAAACCTTATCATCACCCAACTGCGAATCACGCAAGCGCGAGACGGCATCATATTCATACAGCCCTTGCTCCGCCTTGGTGGTTGATTTGATATGCCACGTAATCAGCGGCATACCCAAACTTTCAGCCACTTCTTCAGCCAGTAAGGTTTTACCTGTACCCGGCTCCCCTTTGATGAGTAGCGGCTTTTGCAAAGTCATCGCCGCGTTGACTGCCAATTGCAAGTCGTCGGTGGCAATATAGCTTTGCGTGCCAGTAAAGCTTTTCTTTGTTTTGTCAGTCGTGGTCATAATCAAGTCTCAGTTATTGTTATAAATTAAATGAATTAGAAGGCAAGTGATGAAAGGTAAATAATGAATTAGATTAGCACAGCATGATTGATTGCCAAAATACTCATGCGTTCGCAGTTGCTCGCAATTATCACCAATATCCAAACATACTACTCTATCTAGGCATGGATTGATAAACGAACACGCTCACATAAAAAAAGACACGCACCGGTGTCTTTTTTTACTTATTCAGATTATTGCTTATGCAGATTGTTACTTATTCAGAGCTCTAGTACCTTCATAAGGGCAACTTTACCGTTAAAGCTGATCGGTTTTTTTGGGTAATTTGCTGTCTTTTTTTAAATTGATGTCCGCTTTAGGCTGCGACGCTAATGAGCCATTATCAGGCTGTCCAACGAGGTTTGGATTTTCTGTCAGATAATTGCCAGTGGTTAATTGAACCGTTGCCTGCGTGTCTTCTGCACTACGGCTGCGTGCTTTGTCCAAACTTGACTCAAACGCGCCGCGAATAAGTTGCCAGACAAAACCAACAAACAAGCCAACCACTAACACCACCAGTATCGGTAGCATATTAGCAACTGCGCCCGCCATATCCTTCATCATGATGGCATAGACGACACCAATGCTCGCCGGCGCGATCACACTAGGATCGCCAAGGGTGGTGCCTGGTGCCAACAACACAGCAAACAGTATCATCCAGCTCATACCACCGAGTGGCCGTGGTAGCATGCGAGCGACCAACAACCACAATACCAACACAATCACGACACCACCAAGATACGCATACATCGGTAAGTCTGCGGGTGGCACATCTTTTACCAGCTGTCCCCACCAGATAGTAATCTCACCGAGAATATCACTGATGGCTTCTAGCGGTAAGCTGTTTACGATATTTTTTAACCAGTCCATGCGTGTTTAGTTACCTGCGTTTATAAACCTAGCAAGACGTTGTGCGCCTAGCAGTAGCTACAATAGCTATATGGTACGTTCTGTCGTACTAAAAATAAGACCGAATACATCATCGACATGTACGCTTGATAGGTTCTAGTTTATCACGACTTCTTAATAAAAAGCATGCTGCCCATTGCTGAGACCTGTTTTTTTATCGCTTACTCAAAGAAAAGAATGAAGTGTACTTGCCTATTAATCGTTGCAAAAAAGCATGTTAGTCGTAAATATTGTCCTGCGCTTCGCGTGCACGTAACTCTGCTTGCCGGCGCATAACGTCTTGTGGCGGCATCTGTACAAAGTATCCTTGCGCTTGTAACTTTGCCAATACCTCTGCTTTATCAACGCGCGCAAGCGTCGGTGTCGCCCCTAAATCTAGATGCATCACAAACTTACTGCGACCTAAACCAGCACGAAAATCTTTGGGTAACACGCCAAGCCAGTCCTTCAGCTCGTCGGTGTCATCAGGATAATCAGGGCGAGCAATATAGACATACATACCGTCATGTTTGGAAAATTTATAAATATCACAATGCATAAGGACCACCTATCAGAAACTATAGGCGTAGGTTAGCATAATTTCGCTAAATTTCAGTAGTCGCTTTACGTTCTGCTATGGTAAACCATGCCAAAATTATGCGCTGTCATAAAGACTAAAGCGTTCAACTTATCGATACTTCGACCGTTTATTCTAACAATAATGTCGTTTTCGACAAAATTATGCACTTTAATGCGGTTGATGACTTGTAAAAGTGCCCTGAACCTTTCATAATAAAAGCGTTTTTCAGGAGAGAGTCTGCGGGCGCAACTGTTGTATCAGACCGTATTGGTCATACCACGTTGCACGTTGCCACCAGACCACCGAAGGCGCATCCACCCTGCCAATCGCTCAGGTAAAAGGACTGAAAAGCACATGTCATCTTTGTTTGCTGTGATGCCATCATTTGTGCATCACATACTCAAGCATTGGGCATAACAAATCTGGAGAGCGGTAAGGACGGACGACGTCTTACCCACCGAAGGGGAGAAAATACGCTATCATCAGTGATAGGTCTTTTAAAGCCAAGCTCTTTATATATTTTTTAGAGCTGCCTTTAAAACCATGATGATTCGTGTTGAAAATCTCAGGTCACAGGACAGATAGGGCTTTTGCTTAAACCGACGTTCAGCGTTTGTTTGGCTTATTGCTCTATCTTTATTTTCTGTGCCGCCCTTGGTTGCAATGCTTGCACCCTGCAATATTGCTTCTCTCTACTATGATACTGCACATCGCTCATTACTCTACCGAGTACGACTGATGTACACATAAGGATTTGTTATGACCGATACCCACTCTCAAGAAACTCACGCTCAAAATACTCAAGCACCGCAGCGCACGCCCCTTTACCAGTCTCACGTCGATAGTGAGGGCAAACTGGTGGATTTTTCTGGTTGGGAATTACCCATTCATTACGGTTCACAAATCGAAGAGCATGAAGCGGTGCGTACCGATGCTGGCATGTTTGATGTCTCACACATGGTCGTCGCTGATATCAAAGGTGGTGATGCCAAAGCTTGGCTACAGAAACTATTGGCCAATGATGTTGATAAACTAAAAACCGTCGGTAAAGCGCTATATTCTGGCATGCTCAACGAGCAAGGCGGCGTCATTGATGACCTAATCGTTTACTTAATGAATGAAGAGGCTACCGAATATCGTATCGTCTCAAACGCGGCTACTCGTGATAAAGACATGGCACAATTTGAAAAAGTCGCCGAAGGTTTTGACATCAATATTACTGAGCGTCCAGAGCTTGCCATGATTGCCGTGCAAGGACCAAATGCGGTTGCAAAACTGGCACAAGCTAAACCTAGCTGGGCAGATACGTTGGCTGAACTTAAGCCTTTCGTTGGTGCTGACTTAACAGACATCGAAGGCGCTGATTGGTTCGTGGCTCGTACGGGTTACACTGGTGAAGATGGCGTCGAAGTGATTATGCATGGCGATGATGCTCCAGCATTCTTTGAATTATTAAAAGTCAATGGCGTGAAGCCAGCCGGCCTTGGCGCGCGCGACACGTTGCGCATGGAAGCCGGTATGAACCTCTATGGTCACGATATGGACGAGACCATTAGCCCTTACGAATGTAATATGGGTTGGACACTCGCATTAAAAGACGAGCGTGATTTTGTCGGTCGTGAAGCTTTAGTCAGCAAACGCCAGCAGTCAAAAGACGACAACACCGCCATGAAGCAAGTTGGCTTACTATTGACAACGCGCGGTGTATTACGTGAAGGTATGAGTGTGACTATCAATCAAGGCACGGACAATGAACAAACTGGGGTGATTACCAGTGGTACCTTCTCCCCTAGCCTAAAAAATTCGATTGCGATTGCCCGTGTCCCTGCCAGCTTATCAGATGATGACAATGTACAGGTCGATTTGCGTGGCAAAGGTAAGTTCGCTGATGTCCGCGTCCTTAAACTACCGTTTGTCCGTAATGGCAAGCAGCAGTTTGACTCTTAGTCATCATAAATTCTATTATTAGCTTCCACTATTTTTGTAAACCATCCTCTATCACTTAGGAGAGAGACCATGAGCAATATCCCAGCAGAACTAAAATACATCGCCAGCCACGAGTGGCTACGCCTAGAAGACGACGGTACTATCACTGTTGGTATCACTGACCATGCTCAAGACCTATTGGGTGACGTGGTGTTTGTTGAACTTCCTGATGTTGGCGATACCATTGCCGTTGATGACGAAATTTCAGTCGTAGAGTCTGTAAAGGCTGCCTCTGACGTCTATGCGCCTATTTCAGGTGAAGTCGTTGCCATCAATGAAGCACTAGAAGATGATCCAGAAATCATCAACTCTGACCCATACGGTGAAGGTTGGTTCTTTAGAATGAAGCCTGACAATATTGCTGATTACGAAGCATTGCTAACCGCTGATGAGTACGAAAACGAGCTGTAGTCAATCCACTATAAAAGTGTTACAGCGTTAACCTCGCTTGAAGTATGATCTATACATCTGCATTCGGTTGCCTTGTACCACTTTTAAATTGAATCGATTCTATAATCTGATTCTTATTCTCTCGCTTAAAAGCGGTATTTGACTGAACTGAAATACCGCTATTTGTAATCTAAAAAGTGCAGCTTAAAAAATACAACTAGAAAAATATAATTTACTATGACAGATATTGGCATCAGTTGGTATCTGACCACTTTTTCCAAAGCACTTATCGCTCAATTTATTACGTCTAATCGCTATCTGATTTATTCATATCAATCACTTGTCAGACGCTATTGAGCAGACACACTCAATACTGACCGAGTTGATCACTTAATCCCCAGTATGGATCCTAATATGACTTCCAACTCTGATAACAACGACAATATTGCCACACCCAAACACACACCGCAGCTGCAAGCGTTTCGTGAAGTGGTCGAGTCACGCCGTTCCGTGCGTCGCTTTACTGACACACTGATACCTGACGATGTGTTAGCAGATTGTCTGCGTTTGGCCATGCTAGCGCCAAACTCGAGCAATCTACAGCCGTGGGAATTTTATGTGATCGATGATGCGGATAAGCGCAAACGTACGGTCAAAAACTGCATGAATCAAAATGCGGCAAAAACGGCAGCGCGCTTGATTGCGGTCGTTGCGCGTACGGATATCTGGCAAGATCACGCCCAGCAAATCTTACGTGAATATCCTGAATCGCCAGTGCCCAAAAAAGTCAAAGACTACTACACCAAAGTCGTCGCCATGGACTTTTTGCGAGGGCCAGCCAACGTGGTGTCAGCGGCAAAATGGAGTGCTACTCAAGTATTTAGACGGGTAAAAGGGCCGATCAAGTCACCTTACTATACTTTTGAAGACACCAAAAACTGGGCCACCAACAATACGGCACTGGCTGCTGAAAACTTAATGCTGGCACTACGTGCGCACGGCTTTGATAGCTGTCCGATGGGCGGCTTCGATGAGCCTGCCATGAAGCGCTTGTTAGGTTTAAGCGATGATCAGCACATCATTATGATGATTGGTGCTGGCGAACGCGCTGACAATGGCATTTACAGTAGCCAGTTCCGCTTTGACCAAGAACAGTTTGTCCATTACGTTTAATTAATCCTAACGTTATTTTATTTAAGTCAATCCCTTTATTACTCCCTTAACCAAGGACTGTCATGACTATCTCTCAAAACCCGACGTTTGATACCTTTCAAGGTTTATTTAACGAAGCTGAATTTGTCTATCGTCATTTAGGCTCAAATGAGACCAAACAAGCTGATCTGCTCAGTACAATTGGTTATAAAGACATGGCGAGCTTTATCAATGATACGGTGCCTGAGCCCGTACGCTTGCACAAAGACTTAGACTTGCCACTGGCGATGAGTGAGCACGCCGCGTTGGCTAAATTGCGCGCCATGGCAGATAATATCACCGTTAATAAAAGCTACATCGGTCAAGGCTATTCACCTGTACGTATGCCTGCGGTTATTCAGCGTAATGTGCTTGAAAATCCAGGTTGGTATACCGCTTACACCCCTTATCAAGCTGAAATTGCTCAAGGTCGTCTAGAAGCCTTACTTAACTTCCAGCAAGTTTGTATCGATTTGACTGGTCTAGAAATGGCTGGGGCATCGTTACTTGACGAAGCCACTGCTGCTGCTGAAGCCATGGCCATGTCAAAGCGGGTGAGCAAAAGCAAATCAAATCAGTTTTTTGTTGATGACCGCATTTATCCACAAACCTTAGATGTCATCAATACTCGTGCCAAGTATTTTGGTTGGGAAGTGGTCGTTGGTGATTTTGAAACCGCTAAATCAGGTGATTATTTTGGGGCATTATTCCAATACGTCGGTGTTGAGGGCGATGTAAAAGACCTAACCGACGTCATCGCTGCGGTGAAGAAAAACAAAACCTACGTCAGCGTCGTCAGTGACATCATGAGCTTGGTGTTACTAAAATCACCAGCCGATATGGGCGCAGACGTAGCGTTAGGTAGCACCCAGCGTTTTGGTATTCCCATGGGCTTTGGTGGTCCACATGCCGCTTATTTTGCGTTCTCTGATAAAGCCAAACGCTCAGCACCTGGCCGTATCATTGGCGTCTCAAAAGATTCGCAAGGCAATACGGCATTACGTATGGCATTACAAACTCGTGAACAGCATATCCGCCGCGAAAAAGCCAACTCAAACATCTGTACCTCGCAAGTATTGCTGGCGAACCTAGCAGGTATGTACGCAGTTTATCATGGTCCAGGTGGCGTGAAGCGTATCGCCACACGTATCCATGCTTTTGCCACAGCCTTCGCCAATGTCATTAGAGAAGCTAATGACAGCAACTTAAGCGTGGTACATGATCAGTTCTTTGATACCGTCGTTATCGATTGCGGTTCAGAAAAACTGGCGACGCAAATCTTTGAAAATGCGGACAATGTTGGTTATAACTTATGGCGTCTCGATGATAACAGACTGGGTGTCGCCTTTAGTGAAACCAGTGATCAGCAAGACTTTACGGTGTTAACTCAGCTGTTCGTGAATAAGTCGCATGATTTGCCTGAGACTGCTAGCCTGTCACTTGATAGTGCATATTTACGTACCGACGACATCTTAACCCATCCGGTATTTAACACGCATCATACCGAGCATGAGATGCTGCGCTACTTAAAATCGCTCGAAGACAAAGATTTGGCGATGAACCGCAGTATGATTTCACTCGGTAGCTGTACCATGAAACTGAACGCAACCAGTGAGATGCTACCGATTACGTGGCCTGAATTTGCCAATGTGCATCCATTTGCACCGCGCGATCAAGTCACCGGCTACATTGACATGATTGATAGCCTACAAGACCAACTCAAAGCCATTACTGGTTTTGATGATGTGTCTATGCAGCCAAACTCTGGTGCGTCAGGTGAATATGCTGGCCTACTGGCGATTCGCCGCTATCATGAATCATTGGGCGAGACCAATCGTGATGTCTGTCTCATTCCAATGTCAGCGCACGGTACCAACCCTGCGACTGCCATGATGATGGGCATGCAAGTCGTCGTGGTCAAAACGGATGAAAATGGCAACGTTGATATCGAAGATTTGACCGCTAAATGTGAAGAGCATAGCGCCAATCTAGGTGCATTGATGATTACTTACCCGTCGACGCATGGTGTATTCGAAGAAGGTATCCGTCATATTTGTGATTTGATTCATAAGCATGGCGGCCAAGTCTATATGGATGGTGCCAATATGAATGCGCAGGTCGGCATGATGCAGCCTGCGGATGTCGGTGCAGACGTCCTACATATGAACTTGCATAAAACCTTCTGTATCCCACATGGCGGCGGTGGTCCTGGTATGGGCCCTATCGGTATGAAGGCACATTTAGCACCATTTATGGCCAACCATACGCTAAGCCCTGTACATAATGCCCAAAAAGACTGTTCTGCCGTATCGGCAGCGCCTTATGGCTCAGCCAGCATTTTACCAATTTCATGGATGTATATTGCCATGATGGGCCGTGATGGTCTGCTTAAAGCCACTGAGCTTGCGCTATTGAATGCTAATTATGTTGCCGCGCAATTAAAAGATCATTACCCTGTGTTATATGCTGGCAAAAATGGTCGCGTCGCGCACGAATGTATTATCGATATTCGTCCGCTAAAGGAAGAAACTGGCATCAGCGAAAGCGATATTGCCAAGCGCTTGATGGATTATGGTTTCCATTCACCAACCATGAGCTTCCCAGTGGCTGGCACTCTGATGATTGAGCCAACTGAATCTGAATCTAAAGAAGAGTTAGATCGCTTTATCAGTGCGCTAAAATCTATCAAAGCTGAAGCGATGAAAGCCAAAGCAGGCGAGGACAACTGGACGCTAGAAGATAACCCACTTGTCAATGCACCGCATACTGCCGCTATGGTCACCAATAGCGAGTGGACGCATCCATACAGCCGCGATGTTGCCGCATTCCCATTGCCTTATGTACGTGCTCATAAGTTCTGGCCAAGTGTTGCTCGTATTGACGATGCTTATGGCGATAAGAATCTGATGTGTTCGTGCCCAAGTATTGAAAACTATATGTAGTTTTCAAACAAGTATGAATAATTGATATAAAAATAAACCTCCAAGTCAGTAGCTGATTTGGAGGTTTTTATTGGTCTACAAGTTAATGATAGCTAATAACAGTTGATAAGAAGAAAAATCAATAGGCTAATGATATTATACGCGTATTTGATGAATAATTATCGAGTGCCATTACCTATGCCAACAAACCGCGTCATTCTGATTCATGGCTTACATCAAGCCGCATTTGTTATGCGTCCATTGGCTAAACGCTTGCAAGCACAAGGGTTTGATACCCATCAATATGGCTATCGCAGTATGCGTGACGGCATCAAAACCAATAGTGCCCGATTAAATGACTGGCTAGAAAACCATCATCATCCAGACCAGCCAATCGATTTGGTCGGTCATAGTTTGGGCGGTTTAATTATTCGCGATTTTGTCACTGCGTATCCGCAATGGCAAATTGGACGGTGCGTCACACTAGGTACGCCGCATATGGGTAGCATTTGTGCGGATTATATTTGGCGCTTGATCCCAGCTGTGGTGGGACGCTCATATATCGATGCATTAGATGGAACCGTCGCACCTTTACCAAAACACATTGAGCTTGGTGTGATTGCAGGGAATCGCCCGTATGGTTTGGGACAGTTATTTTTGCATCATCATAACCGCAAACTGCGTAAAGCAGATGTGCCACCACTGAAGCAGCAACTTGACCACGATGGCACAGTGTATGTAGAAGAAACCAAAATGGAGGCAGCAGTCGATCATATCGTCATGCCAGTCTCACATACCGGCATGTTAGTTAACAAAGAAGTCGCTAAACAAGCCTTTTACTTTCTAGAGCATGGGAAGTTTGAGCGTTAGATTGGAAAAAAACCAGATAACAAGTTAGATTTAAATTGAGTATAAACTAATGAGCAATAATGAATTTGATCCAAATAAATATAGTTATTTAGAGACTAGACCAAATAATCTTAAAATATTAATTGTTATAATACTCTGCTCTGGCTTATTTGGTGTCTACTCATATTTTAGCGACAAGTCCAAAGTCATAAAGTTAAATGAGCCACCTTTAGACCCTTTTTGGAGTTTTGTTGTTAGTAACGAGCAAGTAGAAGTGTATACTGATTTAGTCAATGTAAATATGGAAAATCAAGACTCTGATAAAGTAGATTATTGGGAAAAGATAGTTATGCTAAACGGATTTGAAGTAAGTGACGACATCAACGATCAAATACTATTGGATTTTGACAAACCTTTAGAGACTATTATTAGTCACTTCTTAGTAAATTGTTCGAATAGTACTTATCAACGTTTAAATACAATTTATACTCAAGTTGATGGCAAAACACGATTTATGAATACATACGACGATCCGTTACCAGCTGTTGCCATCAATGATGATATGTTAAATTATTATAGTTCACAGTATGCTTGTCAAATTAAAGATATGGACATCGCACAACGACTGGCTACGGTCGAATAATCTATTGGTTAACAACAATCGCTTTACTTAACACCCATGCCTTGCTGTAATTCAGTTTTGTGCTTCTCAATTACTGGTATCAAGGTTTGCGTCACCCACTCATTGCGCCAGCCTTTTAAGCCTTCTGGTAGCTTGCTTAAATCTTTATCAAATGCAATCACTTCATACAGCTGCCCCAGCCATTTTTTACGCATTAATACATTAGCAGGCACGCCAATAGCTTCTGCTTGCTCATCGATCGCTTGTTGCACAGCCTTTGACAGCACTTTGTTTTTTGAGCGATAAGGCGGCAATAGACAGTCTGGATATTCAGCAGGATGCAGATTTTTTGCCTCTTTTATTACTTTAAGCAACTCTTCGCCATACAGTCGCAACATGCTACGGTGCATCGTGGTTTTATGCGCCAACTCGCGCATGCTGGTTGGCTTTTCAGTGATAATCTCGCGTACGGCTTGTTTCTTAATCACAAAAGTGCGCGGCTGATTGGTCGAACGCGCCAGCTCTTCTCGCCAAGTCGCCACCGCTTTTAATATCGCCATTTGCTGCGAGTTATAGCGATAATCAGCCATCGTTAAGTACATCGCTTCGTCCTCAACATGCTGAGCGTCGTACAAATCGCTGGCATAAAGCTGACAATCCGCCCAGACATATTCAAACAGTCCTTGCTTTTTTAGCTCGTATTCGAGGCTCAAATAAAGCGCTGGCAAGAAGCGTACGTCATCAATCGCATATTGCTCTTGCTCATCTGAGAGCGGACGCTGTAGCCAGTCCGACTGACTTTGTTCTTTATCGATATGCATATCTAACTGATCATCGAGCGCTTGCTGATAGCCCATTTGCAACTGTCCCGTCAAATAAGACAACGCAATTTGCGTATCAAAAATATTGGTCAATGGCGGGCAACCAGACAACAGATAAAAAATCCCCAAATCTTCACCACAAGCATGCCAAATCGCTACGTCAACTTCGCTAAGCGCTTGCCAAAAATCAGCCAACTGCAATTGCGGCGCATCCAATAAATATACATGATTGCCGGTATTTAGCTGTACCAATGCCAAGCGTGGATAATAAGTATCGCGCTTGATAAACTCGGTATCTAACGCCACTCGCCCGCAAGTCGCCAATGCATCGATGACTTCAGCCAAACCATCTTGCTCACGCACCCACGTGATGGCAACTTCATCCGCAATATCCAATAATGCATCGATATTTGGTTCAGGCGGCACAGCTGTTGACGCTATATCAGTATTAATTGATTGCTTTGATGCATCGTCAGTAGCAGCAGTGTTGTCTGCACGGTTTGATTGGGTAGAAGCGGTTGAAGCTAATGAAGCATTGTTGGACACGGGCAGATACCTGCATAAATAGGAGAAAATAAAACGCCAAACTGCGTCTTAATAAAAGATAACAATAGTAGCAATTAAGCAATTAAGCAATTAAGCAATTAAGCAATTAAGCAATTATAACAAGTTCATAAAATAAAATGGGCAAGATTTGGGTTTTATAGAGAACTTATGAAATTGCTATAGAAAATACTATAAGAAGGAACGATTTTGCATCGCTTGTCCAAGGGTCATACTATCAAGGTACTCCAGCTCGCCACCCATCGGGACACCTTGTGCCAAACGCGTCACTTTATTGACATGACGGCCGACGGCTTCGCTGATAAAGTGGGCGGTGGTCTGCCCTTCGACAGTCGTACCCGTTGCCAAGATCAACTCTTCAACAGGCTCTTGCTTAACCCGCCAGACCAGTTGATCGATATTTAAATCATCAGCGCTAATACCATCAATCGGTGATAAATGACCGCCTAAAACAAAGTAGCGACCACGATAACCTGCCGTTTGCTCGATAGCCATCACATCTGCTGCGGTTTCGACCACGCATAATAGGCCATCATCACGCCTTGGGTCTTGGCATAGTGGACAAACGGCCTCGTCACTAAAACTGTGACAGCGCTCGCACTCAACGATATCACGCATCGCCTCATCAAGCGCTTGCGCCAGTGCCATGCCTTGTGGACGTTTTTTGGTGAGCAGATGCAGCGCCATACGTTGGGCACTTTTTTGACCCACACCCGGCAAAATGCGCAGTTGTTTGACCAGTTGATCAAATTTGGCTGTCAGCAAAGTAACTTCCTTTATTTAACTTAATTTATAAACCGTAGCTATAAAAATGGGGTCGTATCGTGTCGATAACAACCCCATTTTTGTCTTCAATATGCAGTATTTGGCACCTAAAAACTTAACCTTTACAAACTTAGTAGTTAAAAGGCAGTTGCTTAGAACATACCTTGCATACCTGGTGGCAGACCCATACCTGAGGTCGCGCCTGCCATCGTTTCTTCGTACAGCTCATCCGCTTGACGCACCGCGTCATTGATAGCCGCAGCGATTAAGTCTTCGATCATATCCGGCTCATCTTCAAGCAAGCTTGGATCGATGGTCAAACGCTTAACCACATGTCGACCCGTCATAGTGACTTTTACCAAACCACTGCCCGCTTCAGCTTGCACTTCTTTATTGGCCAGCTCTTTTTTAGCATTTTCAACGTTTGCTTCGACTTTCTTTTGCATCGTTTGTGCTTGTTGCATCAATGCTTGGATATTCATAGTTGCCTCTTTGTCTTTATAGTAATGAGTAATATAGTAATGAGTAATTTTTATTAACGTAGATCATAACGTAAATTTTATGCGTTAACGGTGATTATACCGTTATCTTTACAAACTGTCTAAACCACGCGCCAAATCTTTAATGATGTCTTCTACATCTTCCAAGCCGACCGACAGACGAATAAGGCCGTCTTTGACGCCTGCTTCTGCTCGTGCTTCAGGCGTCAGGCGAAAATGGGTAGTGGTCGCCGGATGGGTAATCGTGGTTTTGGCGTCGCCCAAATTATTGGTGATAGAGACCATTTGCGTGGAATCTATCACATGCCATGCAGCGGCTTTTGAATCCTGACTATTTGAATCAGTGCTAGCAGATGGTTTGACTTCAAAACCCATAATAGCACCATAGCCGCCTTTCATATGATGTTGACGCGTCGCCAGTTCATGCGCAGGATGATCGCTCAAACCTGAAAAGTGCACCGTGCTGACATTGGGATGATTGACCAAAAAATCCGCCACTTGATTGGCATTGTTGCAGTGCGCTTGCATACGCAATTTCAGCGTCTCAAGCCCCTTAGTAAAGACCCACGCGTTGAACGGGCTCATGCTGATACCGCCTGAGCGCACCACGGTAAAGGCCTCTTGCATCAGCGCATCGCTACCGACCAAGGCACCGCCCAATACACGACCTTGCCCGTCTAAATACTTGGTCGCAGAATGTATCACCACATCGGCACCCAAGTCGAGTGGACGCTGCAGCGCTGGCGTGGCAAAGCAATTATCCACCACCAATAAGATATCGTTGGCCTTGCATAGCTTGCTTAAATAGTCGATATCACAAATCTGCGCCAATGGATTACTAGGACTCTCACAATAAATAACCTTGGTATTTGGCTGTACAGCCTTAGCCCACGCGTCATTATCGAAGCAATCGACATAGCTGACTTCCACACCGAACTTTGCCATATAATTATTAAATAGACCAATGGATGAGCCAAACAATTGATTGGCAGCAAGCAGATGATCGCCTGCTTTTAAATACGCCAAGCACATGGTCAAAATCGCCCCCATGCCTGAGGCTGTCGCCACCGCACGCTCACCATTTTCAAGCGCTGCCAAACGACGTTCAAAGGTACGCACGCTTGGATTGGTGTGGCGTGAGTAAACGTTGCCCGTCTTGTCACCATTAAAATGCGCTGCCGCGTCCGCCGCCGACTCATAAACATAGGAGCTGGTGGTAAAGATAGCCTCTGAATGCTCGCCTTCATCGGTGCGATGTTGCCCTGCACGCACAGCGATGGTCTGCATGCCATAATCAAGGTCTAAATTGAGCGCGTCACTGCGCCAGTTAGGATCTAATTTATTTAAATGGTTATCATCATGCGCTTGCGACTGACTCATAAATCTTCCGTTACTCTTGTTGGTAGTAAAATAATTCTTAGTAAAATGGTTGAGCATAAAATGACGGCTTATTCTCTAATTATCGACACCATTCATCAGCGTTATCATATCATGTCAACTTATTCCAAACATCTGGTTTCAGAGCACTACTAAATATTATTTTTGAATACGCTTTCGCAGAATACTAAAACCCGAAATTAGAGTTAAATGCGAGCTTAGTCAAGCGCTTAAGCCAAAAAATAACGTATTTATAATAGGCAGATAAGACAACAACTGCTAAGCTTAGCGACTATTTAAGCTTGGCCTAGGACGTTATTTTTATAAGCGTCATCATCAGTGCTATTATTTTATAAAAATGAACATATTCATTAAAATTTTAGCAGCATTCCAATAAAGCAAGGTTCATTAGGGTTAATCAGTTATGTCGATGCTAAGTATAGAACCAAGCAATTTATCGCTCAGTCTAACACTCGGATTAACCTTAGGTCTTAGTGGCTGCCAGAGTTTGCCTGAGAAGCCACATTTGCCTGAGAGCCAAGCGTTATCAGCGCGTGTTAATGCTTTATATCAGCAAGACAGCAAACCTAAAAACAATGACAGTGCTAACAATAAGAATAGTGGCGGTGAAAATACGGATCTGGTCGCGGCCATTAGTGAACAGAACAACGTTCACCCTGATTTGTCCGGCTATCATCCGATTGTGACTGGCGCCAATGCTTTTGCTTCGCGCAGTATCCTGACCGGTATGGCCACGCGCAATATCGATGTGCAATATTATATTTGGCATGATGATCAGGCCGGTCAGCTACTTTTAAAAGACTTATGGGAAGCAGCTGAGCGCGGCGTTATCGTGCGCTTATTGCTCGATGATTTTAATAATAACGCCAAGTTTGATCAGCGTTTATTACGTTTTGCCAGCCACCCAAACATCGCGGTGCGCATTATCAATCCGTTAATGCATCGTAAATTTCAGACCTTAAATTTTGTCACGGGCTTACCGCGTATCAATCGGCGTATGCACAATAAGAGCATGACCTTTGATAAGCAAATTACCATTATTGGCGGTCGAAATATCGGTGATGAATACTTAAGTAACAATCAAAACAGCCAATTTGCGGATTTAGATGTATTACTGATCGGCAAAGTAGTGGCCGATATCGATAATAGCTTTGCTAGCTACTGGTCCTCGCCCATCTCATTTGACATCGAAACGCTGGTAACCGCTGATAAAGGGACAAGTAAAGATTTCTTAGCGTCGTTAGACAAGCTCGATCAAGATGAAAAAAATAATACTCGCAGTAGTTTGGCTGTTTATAAGACCGCCATCGAAGACTCCTCTATCGATACTGATTTAATCAATAAGCAGGTGCCCTTTCGCTGGACGGATATGCAGTTTTTGAGTGATGATGTCGGCAAACTGACCAAAACCGTTCCTGCCAATACCAATTTGGTACATCAGCTGCGTACCTTGCTGGGCACGCCCACCAAGCGCTTGACTATTATTTCATCCTACTTCGTACCAACCAAAGATGGCGTTAAGACGCTGGTACAATTGGCCGAAGCAGGTATTGAAATCAAAATTTTGACCAATTCATTTGATGCAACCGATGTGACGGCGGTGCATTCTGGCTACAGTCAATGGCGTCCCAATTTGCTGCGCTCAGGGGTGAAAATCTACGAGCTTAAGTCCACCGCTGCGGAAGAAAAACGCGAAAACAAACTGTGGAAAGCTCGCAGCCAATCCTCAACCAGCTTACATGCCAAAACCTTTGCTGTGGATGATTATCAGGTGTTTATTGGCTCATACAATGTCGATCCGCGCTCTGCCAATATCAATACCGAAATGGGCGTCATTATTAATGATGAAGAACTGGCAAGCCAGCTACACGGTGCACTCAGCGATGATTTGTTAAATCAGGCGTATGAAGTCAAGTTGCTGGAGAGCGGTGCTTTACAGTGGCATACCATGGAAAATGGTAAAAAAGTGATTTACGATACAGAGCCGCGCGTTGATATGGGTGACCACGTTTGGCTGACCATCATGTCATGGCTGCCAATCGATTGGCTGCTATAGATTATAGGTTCCTTTTAACCAAATTTATAGCGTACTGAATGTCTGTCACTTATTTTAAGAGTCAGTGGCTCATTAGCCTTCGTATTCAAAAAGCCTTATTTTTATTATGCCGGCAAATCATTATCTATCTATATTGATTTGCCGGTTTTTATTATGGTCGGTTATCTAGATGATGACCGTCTTAACAATCAGTTTACTGTGTGGATGCGTGATCTATTATGCCGTCTCGTTCTCAATATGCTTTGATGTCTGCTAAAGACAAAAATATCGTGATGCTTATCAGCTTTAGCAGCGCGGTGACATTTTTTGACTTTTTGATTTATCTGTACATCGCAGATATCGTCTCGCTTGCTTTTTTTCCGGCTAGTACCAGTCCTACCGTCGCCAAGCTACAAGGGCTTGGCCTCTTTACGGTCGGTTATTTGGCACGGCCACTTGGCGGCATTATTTTTGGTCGTTATGGGGATATCAAAGGTCGAAAGCCCATATTACTTATAAGCTTGCTCGTCACTGCTGCCAGTTTATTAGCGATGGCATGTCTGCCGACGTATGCGCAGTGGGGCTTGGTTGCGCCCGCTTTATTTATTTTACTCAGGCTGGTACAGGGGATGGCTTATGGCCTATATGTACCTTTAGCATGGGTTTTTGTGGCGGAACATGTGCCGCGGCAGTATCTTTCTGTAGGTTGTAGCTATGTAACTGCCAGTTTCTTCGTCGGTGTATTATTTTCTAATGCCTTTTTTAGTTGGCTTACCGGAGCAATGACCCCTGAGCAGTTGACGGATTATGGCTGGCGGCTGCCATTTTTTATCGCCTCAATACTGAGCTTTTTGCCGTTACTTGCGTGGCGATTGATTGGTGAATCACCGTTTTTTATCGCGATGGAAAAATCGAAACCCAAGAGCTATTTTGCCAAGCCGCTTACCCTGCTCTTTAAAAATCACAAACATTCAGTATTTGTCGGCATGATGCTGACGTTGATTATTTCTAGCATTACGACTGTCGTCATTCTTTTATTACCAGAGTTAATCGAATTACGCTTTACTTTAGATACTGATTTGTTTGGATTTTCGCACAGTTTGGGTATTGTTTTTATGATTTTTGGCTGCATATTTTATGGCTTAGTGTCTAATCATGAGAATTTTGGCAAAATTTTGGTTGTTGGTTCTGCCTTGTTAATCGCTCAAATGCTTGCTTTCTTTTATCACTTGCAAGCAGGCGGCGACTATATCTTGATTATGTATGCGCTACTGGGCTTCTGTGCTGGCATTGTCGGTATGGTACCGGCTATTCTTGTGCAACTGTTTCCAACCAATGTGCGCCTTACCGGAATGGCTTTTTGTTATAATATCACCTATGGCATCGTGGGCGTACTTATACCTTTTGGGCTGGGCTATGCCACGTTATTTATCAGTTTTTCACCCGCTCTCTATATCGCCTTTATCGGCTTTATTGGCATTATCATGGGACTGTATTTTTACAACTTACCCCAGTTCAAAAGAATTGATCAGGTGGTCTAGCAAGGGCGTATTGAATATTCGCCCATTGTGCTTACGACACCTGTTGTCTCTATGCAAAACACTCACACTCAAAGAATAAAATATTAAGGCTTATTATCCATGGTTGATATGACCAATAAACGACTCTCAGTTGCCCCCATGATCGATTGGACGACGACGGATTATCGTTATTTTGCGCGACTTTTTAATCCGCACGTCTACTTATATACTGAAATGATCAGTACAGGGGCGCTGATACATGGTAATCGAGCACGGCATTTACGCTTTGACGCGCTCGAGCAGCCTATCGTGCTGCAACTTGGCGGTGCAGATATTGATGAGATGACCCAGTGTGCCGAGTTCGCGCAACAGCATGGTTATGATGAGGTTAATATCAATGTTGGTTGCCCATCGGATCGCGTCCAACATAATAAAATTGGCGCTTGTCTCATGGCCGAGCCAAATATTGTCGCTGACTTGGTCAAACACATGCAAACGGCGGTCGATATCCCAGTAACCGTCAAGCATCGTATTGGTATAGATGATTTTGATAGCTATGAGTTTATGGCAGATTTTGTGCAGACGGTCGCTGCTGCTGGTTGTACGCGCTTTATCGTCCACGCTCGCACCGCATGGCTACAAGGTCTTAGCCCCAAGCAAAATCGCGAAATTCCACCATTACGTTACGATGATGTCTACCGCCTCAAACAAGACTTCCCAGACCTTGATGTCGAGATAAACGGTGGTATCGAGACCGTCGCAGATATTCAAGCGCACTTGCAGCATATAGACGGTGTGATGATTGGCCGCGCCTTTTATCATAACCCTTATCTGCTAGCAGAAGCCAATAGCTTATGGGGTGAGCCTGCACCTAAGCGCTCAGATATATTGGCGCAGCTTTATCCTTATCTAGAAGAGCAACTGGCCAAAGGTGAAGCGCTGCCAACGATGACTCGGCATTATTTAGGATTATTTCAAGGGCTGACGGGAGCTCGCAAATGGCGACAGGCATTGAGTGGCAAACCTAAACTGACGATAGATGACGTTAAACAAGCAGCCGCTGAAGTCTTGGCATTAAACCCTGATGCATAGCTCTTTTTGATTAAGCAAATTCTCTTAAGAAAATTTTGATTAAGCGGTTTGCGCTAAATACTGCCCCATCGCTGCGCCATTATTGACAATGTGAAGCAGCATGGGCAGTAGCAGCGAGCCAGATTTGATACGGGCATAGCAAAATATCAATGCCAGCACCACGATAGTGCTGATTTCATAAACGCCATACTGCAAGTGAATCACCGCAAATATTACACTGGTGACGATACTAGCAATGATCGCCCCGCGCAGCTCTTGACTTGGTGAGGCGACGAATTGCTCAGTAATGGCCGACCATAGGATGCCGCGAAAGACCAGCTCTTCGTATAATGGCGCGACTATCACCATCGCAAATACTAGCAGCCACACTGAGCTGACGGACTGATATAACGGATCGACAAACACCAGTGGCGATTTATCAAGCCAGTAAGTCAGCGCCTGACTGCCAATCATAAATATCAATAATATACCTAGCATCCCAACGCCAACCGCGACTGAAAATGGATTAAGCGCAAGATAGCGCTGCCAATTACCGCCTTTTAACCGAATCAACATAACGATGAGGGCGACCAGCAATACACCGCCAATCATAATGGACACACTCACGACCGTGCCATTACTGCTGCCATAGAAAAACACATCAGCCACGTTTGCGCTTTTAATAGCCGGCAGCAGCAGCTTGCCTGCGACATAGACTCCTAGCAGTTGACTGATAAAGAATGCGACGATCATACCTATGGTCAGTAAAAACACTTCCAAGCGTGAAAATAACGGCGAACGCTTAGGCGAGTTTATCAGCCGTTGCTTGGCAGCACTAAAATGATTTGGCATAAAATGGTGACTCAGTGATATAGAGTATCAATGCTGACGACAACTTTATATTAGGACTAGGACACGCCCTAATCTGAGCAGTCAAATAAGTAGCGCGCATGATTTATTTTGGTAGTTGTTGCTTGATTAAGTCCAATACTTGCCGTGACACAGACTCTGGATACTCAAGCGGGAACATATGACCACCCGTATGGGTCGTATAAGGAATACCAAGTCGTGATTTTATTTGCTGCGGGAAACGGCGCTTTAAAAACAAGCTTTCTTCCCCAATAATGAGGGTAACTGGCGGCTTTGGGGCGCGGTTTGGCGTTAGCCAATACCATGAGGGATTGGTTCGAAAGACATCTACCTCAACGGACTTTGGAATCGCTAAGGTCACTTTGCCATCCGCACGCTCATGTAAACCGTGCTCAATGTAACCCTGAAAGCTACGCTCATCAAAGTTTTTAAAAAAACCTTTGTGACGCATTTTATCGTAGGCATCTTCGCGGCTATCCCAAACATCGCGGCGGTGCTTAGATACCCCAGCTGGAGATAGCTTATCCATCAAGCGGTTGTTCATCAATGGTAGCCTATCAGCCGTCTTTGCCAAATGCCAAAAAAAGCTGACTTTACCATAAATCCAAGGGGGATCCATTAATACTGCTTGAGCAAAGTGCTGAGGCTCACGGTACAATGCCTGCATGGTACACATAGCGCCCAGCGAATGTCCAACGGCCACGACTTGCGCGACACCATGCTTCTCACAAGTACTTTTCACACTATCGATAATTTGCTGAGTCAGACTGCGCCAGTGATCATCAACTGGATAGTCAGGATTAGTACCTAACATCGCAATATATTCGATCGTAAAAAACTCACTAAGACCTGCAAAAAATGCTTCATAAACCGCGCTTGGCATACCATTGGCATGGGCAAAATGTATCACGGGCTTCCTTGTTTTTTTAGAGACGGGTAGCGCTGCAAAAGTTTGCAAATTGATGTCACTCATAACAAGCTCTCATTGATTTTTATCATTATGGGATATTAAGGCGTGTATTTTATGGTCATTTTCAAAATGAACACATTCTCAAAATAAAGATACGCCCTAAATAGTAGTTACTTTAATAGTAAGAATGCCTTTAATAGTCGCTGTGCCATTAATAGTCATCAAAGATTATAGCATTCAAAAAATGAGCATGGCGAAAGAAAACCAGACCAATTACTGACGTAAATAAAGCACTGCTTGGTTAAAGCAATTTTGATCAACCAAAGGTATTGTTGGCCTCGGTATTTTTTGGACTTGGTATTTTGTGGACTTAATGTTTTTCGAATACGCTATTCCGTTGGAATGCCCATTATCCATAAATTTGTACTGACCAATAATTAAGGCTGAGCATAATAATACGCTCAGCCTTAATTATTGGTCACAGTAAACCTAACACCATAGGCTTAGCGCATTTCTGCATTACCATCGGTTTGTGGCAAAACATCAAGCTTGACGCTTGAGCCGATACCCGCGCCCAACTTAACTGCAAAGCGATCCATAAATAAACTGAACGGATCGGTTGGGGTATAATTGACGACATTATCGAGCTTTAACTGCTTTTCTAAGCTAGAAATACTGCCTTTTTTATCAGCGAGACCTAAGGCAATCGATTGCTCACCAGTCCAGAACAATCCTGAGAACAGTTTATTCTCTTCTGGGTTTTTTAGACGAGCGCCGCGTCCTTCTTTTACCGCATTGATAAAGTGCTTATGAGTATTGGCCAGCACTTTTTCGACATGCTTTTCTTCATAATCGGTAAGCGGGCGCGATAAGCTTAAGATGTCTTTATATTCACCAGCAGTGATAGTGCGATCTTCAACACCGACTTTATCCATCAAGCCTTCGACATTGTAGCTTGGCATAATCACGCCAATAGAACCAACCAAACTTGATGGGTTCACATAAATCTCGTCTGCCGCTGAGGCAATATAATAAGCACCAGAAGCGCCGATATCACCGATCACCGCATAGAGTTTTTTATCTGGATACTCTTGGCGTAGATCCCTCATTGTCTGCCAAATCTCATCAGACTGTACAGGTGAGCCACCAGGTGAGTTGATATCTAGCGCCACTGCTTTTGAGTTATTATTTTCAAAAGCACGCGTCAATGCTTCGTTGACATCATAAGCATTGGCGACATCACCACTACTGATAGTGCCTTGCAACTCAACCACGGCCAAATGTGGCTTGCTGGTATCCATACCGTCAAGAGCTGATGGCGCTTTACTGCTACAGCCACGGCCAAGGGTCAAAAATATCAATAGGATATAACCAAAGGTCAAGAGTTTGAAAAAGATACCCCAGCGGCGCGCACGGCGTTGCTCTACCACACTAGCGAGCAAGGTATTTTCAATCAAGCGCCATTCTTGTCCGCTCGGCTGGCTTGACTGCGGCATCGGCGCTGGCTGATTTGCCGAATTGTCAGGACGTTTGTTAGGGTCTGGTGGCCAGTTGGGCATATAACTTCCTAAGTCAGAAACAATCTAAAACGATAAAAGAGATGATATAGAAAATGAGGTCAGTAAGAAATCAAATTTTCTCACTGTCTCGGTCATCTATATTAATAGGTTACTAAGTATGGTGCCATTTTGGTTGTGGTTCAATAGTGTAACCGTGAAATATCACCCTATTATAACGCTGCTAGGATGAGGACAATTTTTATGGAGTGGTCTCAAAAGCTAATGCTGCTTCTAAGGCGTTATCATCATAGGTTATTGCTTCACTTATTTGCTGACGGCTGATGACCTCAGTCGTTATTTGCGAGGTACTGTGTCCAAGCCAAGTAACATGACTGTCGGTTCTATTATCCTCAAACGACTCAGCTTGGCAGATCAATGCCCACAGTTGCCAAAGACGCTTATGAGTATCCGCATTAACAATAATACGTGATGGCAGTGACTGATCTTGCGCAGTAAGGTGTTGATTGTCTGTTTGCGTACTTTTTGATATAGAAGGTATTGCCTTTATCATTTGCGCGCTAGCAAGCGGTGAATTTAGGGGATCGGCTGCATTATACTGCCGTATATTAATAGGTAACTTGCTATCAATGACAAGCGTGCACTCCCACACACTGGCATCGTCTATCTCACTCCAGCCCGTGATAGCCTCTAATGATAAAGCGCCGTTGGCGAGCTGCCATGAGTCACCTTGCTCACAGCCTTTCGGGCTGATATACGTTTTGTTAGTGATCTGAGCTGAATCATCAGCTTGGCTTGCTTTTCTATAAAACTTCTCTCGATCGAACCATCGATTACTGCGCCCTGCCTGCCAATACTGGCTAATCGGTAGGCGTTGACTTATTTGAGCAACCGTCATCGGCAACAGCTCAGAGGCATTAGGTTTAAATGTATTGCTTGCCTCATGAGTCGTGAGCGTATCCGTCAGTCCTGTACTGGCTGTCTGCACTATGAGCCCTTCTAAACGTTTAATCGACAAGGTGCGCAACTGCTGTTCTAGTGTTGCGGACAGCTTCTCTGCCGTCAAATTACTTGGCATGGTACGCGTAGCATTAGGCCTATGGTCTGCCAAAAATAACCAACTCACGCTATCCTTTGCTGACTGCGCCTTATTATACTTGCCTCCAATGCCCCCAACCTCATTCATTATAGGATATTGCAGCACAGCAGCGCTTATATAGCGATCTCCAGTGGGCAAGACATATAAAGTTGGTGACGTAGATAATGACTGCTGGTTGGCATATACCGTCATCATTAATAGCGTTAAAGGCGGTAGTGCCAGCCAACGACTGATAAACCCACGCGGTAATAACCAAGGCAATATTGCCAGCAATACCATCAGTAATATCGCCATATTTACTGGCGTATACAACCACGCCTCTGACAGCGCTGGTAATGAAGTCAGCCACCTAATCAAATCATGTAAGCTAGCGACAATGGTACTGACCAGCGCCCAAATACTATCGGCAAGTGCAGGCCATAATAAATAACAAAGCCCTGCTAATAGATTGAGCGGTACGATAACCCAGCCAAATAAACCAATCGCAAATAAATTAATGACCAATCCCCATAGCGAGGCTTTGCCAAACAACAGCAAGGTAATGGGCAGCAGGGCGATAAATAGCCAGCATTGCAGTTTAAAGACACGCTTGCCTGTGAGCCATGCCTTTCTAAGTAAAATACGGCTATATTTACTATCACCATGAGAGAAAGGTATATCTGATTGCGATAATGCTGAGTTGTTTTGCGCCTGTGAGCCACTATCGTACTTTAGCAAGAGCGCCACAGCGATAAAAGACAGCCAATAACCAGCCTGCCACAGCACATAAGGATCAAGCCATGCCATCAAGACTGCTAGCGCTAACAATACTCGCATCGTACTAATCGGTAGTAAGGTTAATCGTACCAGACCTATCGCCAGTAACATCCATGCGGTTCGCGCTGCCGGCACATCAAAGCCAGTAAATAGCGCATAAATAAAAGCGGCACTGATCATCACCCACCAGCGCACTTGCCAGCGTGGTATGCGACGATATAGGGCTGGATACAGACGATTGAACGATAATACAACTGCTCCTGCCAGCATAATCGCTAAAAACAACACATGAGTGCCAGAGATAGCCAGCAAATGTGAAATACCAGCCAACTGATACAGATCCTTGGTATCACGATTGATCAAGCTGCGATCACCTGTGAGCAAACTTAAAGTGACCGCTTTTGCTTGCTGCGCAGCGGTAGTTTGTCCCACCCAATCTTGATAAAAATGCTGCCGCAATTGCCAACGCCCTTGGTCAATCCGAGTACGAAAACGCTTAAGATAGGAATGAGAATTAGCGTCCAGTGCAGACGACTCATCGAGCGCAAAAGGCAAGGTGCTAGTCGCCACTATATTGGCTACCCCATCGATATGACGACCTCGTAACCAGCGATAACTGTCAAAACCAGAAGGGTTATTAATCGCTTGCTCAGAGGTAGCAAGCGCTGCGAGTGTTAGCGTCATAAATAACTGATCACCCGGCTGCAGCTGGTTTACGTCAATCATCTGCGAGCTTTTAGAGCCGCTTTTTGGATAAGCATTGAGTAGCACGCGGTATTTGATGTCGTTAGCAATGTTTTCAGCTTTTTCGTTCAAATCAGCGCCAGCTAAACTATTATTGCTTAGGCTATTATCAATATTTGTAACATAATCGGCCGCAATGCTATCTAATTCCTGAGCCGTTAGCTCAGAGATCAATGGCGACATATGACTAATGGTAGCGATTTGTCGATAGCCGCTATTGGTGACGTCATCATAAACGCTATCGCTAATACCCTCGATAGTAACCAACGCTTGCACACGTATAGGCTCAATAATTTTTGTTGCTTCTGCCCGCTGGTAACCCATCAAAGCTTGTAATGCACTACCAATCACTAACCCTATTGCCAGTATCATTATCAGCGAATAATTGATCATTCGAATGGGGAGTTTAGAGGGAGAAGAACCGTATGGAGAGGTATTTTGAGGAACAGAAGGCTGAGAGAAGTCGCCTTGAGAAGAAAGCTTATGGACGTCCACTGAGCTTATAGACAGAGCTTGACGCTGGTTAATAGCTATCAAAATAATAGCGACGATGACTAATAGTAGCGGTAACAACGTAGTGGCGCCGCTCATAGCTATTAACGAGTTAAATGGTATCGCCATACTATCTGCGACTGCCAAAACCCCCATCATAGCGATAATCACTAAACTGCCAAGTAACCAGTACACCAGCGCTCCTTGCTTGATGAGCTGAACGTTTAAATACGACCAATTTTGCTTGAGTGTTGCCAGTCAAAAACGGGCGGGAATCTATAGCTTCACGCTAGCAATAAAGACTGTCGTTAGAGCGTGTACTCATGTTGGAAATAGTGATAAAAATGAGATAAATGGTAACAAAATAAGAAAAGTAGCGCGGATAATATCAGGATATTGTCCAGCTATTTAACGCCATTTGGCAAGATTTGGCCATTTTTTAACCCTTTAGTCGCTACCATTCAGATCGAGGCCACGCCCTCGTCCAGCAATAGCATTTATTTTTTTATTACCCTATACTCACGGGACATATTGCAATACTGATTATTCAATACCATTACTTTGTTTTTCTGATACTATTCCTACCCGTATTTTATTCCTAATATCTCTTTATATCAGCCCATCAATGTGATTGAACCAGCGGTTGATAACGATTAAAGGCGATGCTGTGTCCCAAAAACGTCTTAAAAACTTGCTGCCCACACCAGAGAAAATTCTAGAAAGCCGCATTTTAAAATTATTTGCACCGCATTTGGCTGATCCGCGCTTATGGCATTTTAACCGGCACAGCTTAAATAAAGCGGTCTATATCGGCGTGCTCAGTGCATTTTTTCCGCTACCCGGACAGATGTTATTAGCATTAATTGGCTCGCTAATTTTTCGTGCCAATGTCCCTATGGCGCTTGGTTTAACTTGGATTACCAACCCTGTCACTAGCCTACCTATCTTTTACGCTGGTTACTACATCGGTGCCAAAATTCTTGACGTGCCGATGATCAGTTTACGGCTTATTGGCAGAATGATTGCTGACTTTAGCTTATGGGCACTATCTGATGGTGCCAACCCCTTTATCACATATCAAGGCACTGTATCGTTAACCGCATTCTGTGTGGGTATCACTATCCTTGCCGTCATTACTAGCATCGTTTGTGGCTTGGCATTTAAGGCAATTTGGCGTTATAAAACCGTCACCAGCTGGCAAAAACGCCAACACAAACCTATCGACAAGACACCTAAACGCTGATGGATGCTTTCAATACAGCGCTTAGGCATTTTGATCAATCGTCTTCTTTCTCTTTCTCTATTGCCGCAATGACATTGTCTGTAAATCTGCTATCCATCTCAAATATATCGATCACTTGTTCATCTTTGAGCAGCGTATAGCGTTTGCCAGTGGCGCTGTCTTGTGCTTTTAGATCGTAATCAACGCCCGCAAGCGTAATAGCATCAAAAACTGGGGTAAGCAGTTCAATCTGCGCCTGCCTATCAATGGTGTCAAATAGGGTTGGATCCATATAGGGTTTTAATGGTTCATTGCCCTCTTCCGCACTGCCGAAAGCAGCGATTGGATCTTCATCTTCGTTCATTGTATTTATCCTTGTAACGTGAGACAGGACTACTGTCGTCAATGTTATATAAATCGACTACATTAGGGCGTGTCCTCATTTTAAAAATGGTCATGAAAATAAGATAAATTGCCGTCAAACGAGGAAAATAGCGCAAATAATATCGAGATATTAATCAGCTATTTGACAATATTTGGCAAAATTTAGCCATTTTTAGTCCATTTAGATACAAGCGTTTGAATTGAGGACACGCTCTAGGCAAATGGTACGGTTAAACAGTTTCGACGCATTAATACTGTTCCCAATGACCATTACGTAGCAACATTTGGCGATCTGCCAGCGCCGCCAAGTTACGGTCATGGGTCACCATCAATAGTGCTGTTTGCATGGTACTTTGCAGCTCTGATAACAAGCCAAAAACACTTTGTGCATTGTCATAATCCAAGTTGCCTGTTGGCTCATCTGCCAATATGAGCGAGGGTTTGGTGACGAGGGCACGGGCAATGGCCACGCGTTGACGCTCACCGCCTGACAGCTCGCCTGGCCTGTGCGCCAAACGATGCTCCAGACCAACGCTTTTTAGGATGGCAATCGCTTGGTCTCTTGCCTCAGTCGTCGATACTTTAGGGCGCAGCAGCAGTGGCATCGCGACGTTTTCAATCGCTGTAAACTCTGCTAACAGATGATGAAATTGATAAATAAACCCTAGGTGCTTGTTACGCATCGCCCCGCGTTCAGTCTCATTCATGCTGTTTAACAACTGACCATGCAGCCAGACTTCACCACTGGTTGGCGTATCCAATCCGCCCAGCAAGTGTAGCAAGGTGCTTTTTCCTGAGCCACTGGTGCCAACGATAGCGATGCGCTCGCCAGCATTGACGGTCAAATCCAAGCCTGTCAATACTTGGGTACTAACCGCGCCTTCATCATATATCTTATTGATATTGGTCGCCTTTAAAATGGCAGACATAGCACTTCCTTTATTTTATTGATACCGATATTCATGATTTTTTAATTTGGCTAACACTTATCACCTGCAGCATAGTTGCTTAAAACGAGGCTATTCTCACTTTAATGGCTTCTCATTTTAATGATAACTACGCCTCGCTTGAGTATCAATTACTCATAACGCAACGTTTGCGCAGGTTGAATTTTAGCCGCTCGGCGCGCTGGATAAATAGTGGCCAAAAAGCTCAATACAAATGACGCACCAGTGATCAATATCACATCCGTTAAGCGCAGCTGTGATGGTAGATAATTAACGAAGTAAGCATCGAAGAGATTGAGACCGAAGGCTTGATTAATGAAGCCTAAGATATCGCTCACTGTCAACGCAAATATCACACCCAAAATCGTACCTGCAATCGTACCAATAAAGCCGATGACCACGCCTTGTACCATAAAGACCTGTGTAATCAGACGAGGAGATGCCCCAAAAGTCTTTAGAATCGCAATATCAGCTTTTTTATCGGTGACCAGCATGACCAGACTTGAGACAATATTAAATGCTGCCACTAGGATGATTAAGAACAGTAGCAACCCGACCATGGCTTTTTCCATTTGGATCGCCCCAAATAGATTGCCGTGCGTTTGCGTCCAGTCATTCGGATAGAGGCGATCAGGAGCAATCGCAGCCGCTTTTTGGGCAGCAATGGGCGCGGTAAAGATATCGTTTAGCTTCATACGGATACCTTGAGCGCCATCGGGGAGGCGGAGCAACTTACCGGCATCACTCATCGGGATAAAGGCCATGAGGCTGTCCACTTCTGGGCTGATACTGAAAATACCCGTCAAGGTAAAACGCTTAAAGCGCGGTATCACACCAGCCGGTGATGGCGATGCTTCTGGCAACACCAAAGTCACCTTATCACCGATGCTCAAGCCCAACGATTGCACCATCTCTTCACCCAGCACAATACTGAAATCACCCGCTTGTAGAGTATCGATACTGCCTTCAGTCATGTGATCGTTAATGATCGAGACGTTTTTTTCGTACTGAGGATCGACACCAGTGACCATGATACCTGCCACTTGACCATTCGAGGTCAGCATGCCTTGCAGCTGAATAAAGGGCGCGACGGCAGCGACTTCTGGATCTTCTTTAATACGATCAGCCAATTGCTCCCAATCACCAATCACCTCGGTTGAGATAACGGTTGCTTGCGGCACCATGCCCAAAATACGGGTCTTTAACTCACGGTCAAAACCATTCATCACCGACAAAACCGTAATCAATACGGCAACCCCAAGGGTCAAACCTATCATCGAGATCAGCGATATAAAGGAGATAAAGCCATTACTACGCTCTGCTCGGGTGTATCGTAAGCCGATAAATAACGCTAAAGGACGAAACATATTCAAACTCTTTATCTTATCTACGTGCGACTTTTATATGCGCCAAAACGAGCAGCGACAAACGCCCTATAGAGTGCGCCTGCCATACCAACATATAAATTGAACACAAAAATAGGGTTTAAAACAGGCCAAATTTGGCCATCAAAAGGGAGCTAGTTTGACACAATTTGGCGGATATGTGCCAGTCATTAGCAAAAACTGCGCGTATTTTTTGCCAAAAAACCGGGTTTTGTTATTATTTTTTATGAGGGGCTTGCTATTACTTGCGTCTATACCTATATATTGTATGCTAAGGACAATTGTCAATAACCCCTCCTTGTTGTTTGCTGACCCTATACTGCCGACATTGCTAGCTATCTTAGACCAATGATTATAAATATTGGATGCTAGATGAGCAATGTCAGCGTTAGGTCCAAACCTCATCGCTGACTTAAGTTTGAGTATTTTCATGACCATTAATTATCAATATAAAAACATCCAATCTCCTACCAAAATCACCTTATCTGACGAGCAAGCTGCCGGTCATGCCGATCATTGGCGTATTTTAACCGATGATATGAGTCATGATGTGCCAGAGTGGCTGCAAAAGATGATCGAAAAGGCGGCCATGCCGAAAGGTCTCAACCCCAACGTCAGCGCCAAAGACAGTTGCTTGTTGCTATCTGAAGACCAACCTTGCCACATCAACCAAGTGCTGGCGATGAAAGACGGTAAGCCCGAATGCTTTATCAACGCCTATCCATGTGTCGACAGTCCTTATGGGCTACATTGCAAAATCGAGCGTATCATTGCCAACGACAACTCACACGACGCAGTACTGCGTTTGCGCACGGCTGACGGCAGTATTATTTATGCCTTTGACCAGCTTTATACCGCCAACCGTCATTTGTATCAACGCGATACGTCTTACTTCGTGAATTTTAGTGCTTGGGCACATGAAATCAAGCTAAGCGAGCAGCACGAAGTTATTATGGTAGAAGATCAAGAAGCCATTCGCTACCATCGTGCCTTTAACGATATCGTCGCCGCCAATGATGGTCAAATACCGGATGATCTACAAGAGCAAATCAAAGAGTGGAAGCCTGAGACCAAAGAACAAATGGCGCCAGTCGAGATTAACCTAGGTCATATGTGTGCTTATTTGTTCGGTGATACTCTGGGACAAGAAGACGAGGCATGGTGCCAAGGTCAAGTACTTGGCAAGCAAGAAACCCTCTTTAATGGCAAGCCCATTATCTTGTTTGATGTGGTAATACTACGTGAACAAGACGCCGATCCATTCGTGGTGCGTATTGGTGCGCTCAATACGACAGAGACTGCTTCTATTAACGTACATGACTATGTACAAGCGAATGTCTGGCTACAGGCAGCGATGTATAAAGAAAACCAAAAGTCACAAGATGCGACGGCGGCATCAAAAGCCAGCTAAACATTCAAGAAACTTAAGTCGTTTAATTAATTTAAATAGTCTAAGTAAGCAGCATCGCTAGGCATTCATTGCGACAATTACTTCTTCTTACTCATATTATCATTCGTAAAAAAGCTCCTAATATAAAATTAGGAGCTTTTTTGTGCTTTGCTTAGACAATATCGATAAAAAAAATCAATTGAAAAAGTGAAAGATATAGACTTAAGCCGTTAAGCCATCGTCGTCATAGATTTGACACGTTTGTACAATTCTTTTTGCTCAGCACTTGGACGTGCCGTTTGTACCGCCATCAATTGTGACATATCGCCTTCAACGCGAATTTTACCACTCATAAATGCGCCCATGATTTCGTTGGTATCAAAGTCGGTAATGATTGATTGCAAGATACTACGGTCAAGCAATAATGTGGTGGTCGCATTATCATTTAAGCCGCGATGCAATAGGCCATCAGCAAAGTTGGCTTCGATATCTCCATCGGTGTCAGACACTTTTAGGTTGATAACCATATTAGCCAGCGCGGGTGGCAAATTTAGCTCACCAGCTTCGCTACCTAACTTCTCAACGTCATCAAACCATGCATCTGTCAAAAAAACTGCCATATTATTGTCCTTAATGAATAGGGTGCTAGGCTAACCGTATCAATTACTGCTTACTGCCGCCCAATCGTATTCAAATGATTAAAATCGTTATTGTGTCATCGTTATTATAACAATGCGTAGGAAACTACTGTCGATACTTTTCAATCTCATTATAAGGGGCGATTTACCGATAAGTAAAACCTATTTATAAGGCTAATGTTGCCATTGTTACAAAAACTTCTCTATATTTTGTACTTATACCCTATGATTCATAGGATTCTGCCCTCTAGAATAGTCTTAAAATTGGGTATAAAATAGGCTGATAGCGTAGCAATAATAAGTTGCCTACGCAGATTTTTACCAAAGAGTTTGTATTTTGCCGCATAGTTCTGATGATATTTAATTAGGATTGCGTTACAATACCCTTAAACAGAGTCGGGAGTTTTAACTAAACATTACGTTAACCTGTTTTTTTGTCAGCCACCGCTAGCATACATCAATGGTCCATGCTGTTTTACGACCAGATGGATATCAGTGTCTATCTTCGTTATTGCTGTTGTTTTCAGTAATAATTAAGATAAATCCTTAATATCACTAGATGTTTGATGCTTCTATACGGTGTCACTCCTTATTTACCTTAACGAGTTATTAACAATCCTACTATCAACTGGCTGTAAGCGCTGCATGTTCCTAGCGCTACCCTCTTCCTCTTTGCATCAACTGATACTGAGTGGAAGCTTAGCTTGATAGTTAATAACCTTAAGATAATAATTGAGTCAAGAGACAGCATGTACCGCGATGACTATCTGCCTGCACCAGTATGGTTGCTGCAGATAATGCGGAGAGTTAGTTAATTCTGTTGATAATTCGGGCTGTAAAGGAATCATCCAATGAGTTTACAAAACACAGCAGTCGCCCCAGTTGACCGTGAGTATGAAATTACCATCGTAAGATTTTTTACGATAATGGCCGTGGTATGGGGCATCGTCGGCATGAGCCTTGGCGTGTTCATTGCTTCACAGTTGGCATGGCCAGCGCTTAACTTTGACATCCCATGGCTGACATTTAGTCGTTTAAGACCGCTACATACCAATGCAGTGATTTTTGCTTTCGGTGGCTCTGCCCTGTTCGCAACGTCTTACTATATTGTTCAGCGCACCTGTAAGACAAGGCTATTTGCCCCTTATTTGGCTTGGTTTACCTTTTGGGGTTGGCAAGCGGTTATCGTCTCTGCCGTTATCACCCTTCCTCTAGGCTTGACCTCGACTAAGGAATACGCTGAGCTTGAGTGGCCAATCGATATTTTGATTGCTCTGGTATGGATATCTTATGCCATTGTTTTCTTCGGGACACTCATCAAACGCAAAACCTCACATATTTATGTGGCCAACTGGTTCTTTGCCGCTTTTATTATTACGATTGCATTACTACATATCGTAAACAGCATGGCGATTCCGGTTAGCGCGTTCAAATCTTATTCGCTATTTGGCGGTGCAACTGATGCGATGGTGCAATGGTGGTACGGACATAACGCGGTAGGTTTTTACTTGACGGCAGCCTTCCTTGGGATGATGTATTACTTCGTTCCAGTACAGATTGGTCGTCCTATTTATTCGTATCGTTTGTCTATCGTTCACTTTTGGGCATTGATTGCATCTTATATGTGGGCTGGTGGTCACCATTTGCATTATTCAGCGCTTCCTGATTGGACGCAGTCATTAGCAATGGTATTCTCAATCATCTTATTTGCACCCTCTTGGGGTGGTATGATTAACGGTGTATTGACGCTATCTGGTAGTTGGGATAAGTTACGTACCGATCCAATCATTCGCTTTATGATCGTAGCATTGTCATTCTACGCAATGTCGACGTTCGAAGGCCCAATGATGTCTATTAAAACCGTTAATGCGCTATCGCATAATACGGATTGGACAGTCGGTCACGTACACTCAGGCGCGCTTGGTTGGGTAGGTATGATTACCATTGGTTCGCTATATGTACTATTACCACGTATTTATAACAAACCAAAAATGTACTCTATCAGCTTAATCACCACCCATTTCTGGCTAGCGACTGCAGGTACTATCTTTTACATCGTATCAATGTGGATCTCAGGTATTGGTCAAGGCATGATGTGGTTGGCTACTAATCCAGATGGTACTTTGGTATACAGCTTCGTTGATACAGTTGAGTTCTCGCATTTCCCATATATCGGGCGTGCTTTTGGTGGATTCTTGTATGTGTCAGGTATGTTTGTGATGGCTTATAACTGCTATAAAACACTCAAGATGCCAGAAGGTAAGCCTGTAGATGTCGCTGATCCAACGGATCATGAACCTAGTGTCGATACCTCGACAGCTAACGTATAAGGAGCGATCATGGCTGGTACACCGCATGAAATTATTGAAAAAAATACAGGCCTGTTGGTCATCGGTATCGTTATTGCGATTAGTTTTGCAACACTCGTTGAAATCGTACCGCTGATTTATGATAACAAGGGTCCAGAAGACGGTGGTGTGAACGCGCCGCTACCTGCTATGGAGCCATGGACTGCGCTTGAATTCGAAGGTCGTGATATTTATATTCGTGAAGGTTGTCACGTTTGTCACACGCAGATGGTTCGCCCACTACGTGCTGAGGTTGAACGTTATGGACCTTATTCACGCGCTGCTGAATCTACGTGGGATCACCCATTCTTATGGGGCTCAAAACGTACTGGACCAGATCTAGCACGTGTTGGTGGACGCTATTCAGAAGACTGGCAAAAGCAGCATCTTATTGCGCCACGTTCATTAGTTCCTGAGTCTGTGATGCCTGGTTTCCCGTGGCTTGCGACCAATGAGGTGAATGGTACAAACGTTCAAACTAAGATGCGTCTATTCCGTGATCGCTTTGGTGTACCTTACACTGAAGAAGATATCGAAGGTGCTCCTGATGCGGTGCTTGGTGCCACTGAGCTTGATGCTTTGGTCGCCTATCTCCAACAGTTGGGTACTGCAATGGAAGGACAGCGCTAATGGGTATTGGTGAATTACAAACAATTGCGACCGTTTCTGCCTTTGTTGCCTTTGTAGGCGTTGCATGGTGGGCGTATTCGCCAAAAAACAAAAAACGCTTCGAAGAAGATGCACAACTTGCGCTTGATGACGAGGATATAAAGTCTCTGTCTGAAGAGCAGCGCAATAAGGATAAACGATGACATTTTTTTGGAGTTCTTGGATCACTGTATTTAGTTTTGCTTGTTGGCTATTTATTCTTGGCGTCCTTTTGATGGTTCTAAAGTACAAGCCAGAAGTAGAAGAAGACGGTACAACAGGCCATGAATACGATGGCATCCGAGAATACGACAAACCCCTGCCCAAGTGGTGGTTAGTGATATTTTTTGGCTCAATCGTCTGGGGCATCGCTTACTGGGTGTTTTTCCCAGCCATGTTCCCTAAGCATTGGGACGGTATTACCACAGTAGAAGTCGATGGCGAAACGGTACCTTGGACCTCGCACAATGAGCTAAACAGTGAACTTGAACAGAACAACAAAGTATTTACGGATAACTTTGAAAAAAGTATTTTGGTTAAAGCAAACGCTGCCGGAGCTGCTCAAACGCTAGGTACACTCAATGATTTGCAAGCAACAATGCGCCGTAGTGAAACACCACCTGCAGATTTGCAAACGCAGATCGATGGAAAAATTGCAGAGCTTGCGCCTTATGTTGAAAAGCTCTCTGAAAACCCAAATGCGTTGAAAGTTGGTAGCCGTTTGTTCTTACAGAACTGCTCGGTATGCCATGGTTCTAATGCGAAAGGTGCAACGGGTTATCCGAACTTGACTGATAACGACTGGCTGTACGGTGGTGAAGCACAAAACATCTTGACGACGCTACACAATGGCCGCGTTGGTGGTATGCCAGCATGGCGCGATCAGATCGGTGAAGATGGCGTGCGTGCAGCGTCAGAGTATGTACTATCACTATCTGCTAACAACGGTAGCAAAGATAACGGCAAGCTCGATCAAACTTTGGTCGCTCAAGGCAGTGCAATCTTTCAGCAAAATTGTGCCTTGTGCCATGATAAAGATGGTAAAGGAATGATCTCAGCAGGTGCACCTAACTTGACTGATAATATCTGGCTGTATGGCGGCGATCGCGAAACGGTACGAAATACACTACGTTATGGTCGTGCTGGTGTTATGCCGCAGTGGGAAACCAAGCTAGGTAATGAGCGTATCATGCTACTTGCTGCTTATATTTACTCTTTATCAGACAAGCCCGCTAAAGCCGCTCAAGCGCTACCAGTTACTGCTACTGCGCCGAACGAAGCAGCAGCTACTGTTAACTAAGATTGATTTAGTCATTCTTGATACGATAAATGGATAAGATAGAAAAAAGGGAGGACTGTTATTGCAGTTCTCCCTTTTGTTTGGCTGTTGTGCTAAAGGTGTTGAGTTAATGACCTCATTATCCTTGTCATGATATTCGCTTTATTTGGCCAATGACTTGCACTTGCACCTCTATGCCGACCAGTTTATTTTATATCACTACATGACATTTATTATTCTTATATAATGATTGTGTTTTAACATTATCACCCCATTTATAGTAGGGAGAATGTTAAAATAGCAAAACTTAAACACCACTTATCTGTCGCTATTTTTAGTATGAGTGGTTCAATCGTAATTGGCTATTTACAATCGCTCATTTGGTAGCAGGGTTCGCTGTTTTTTACAGTGATTATCCTACTCAGCTACTTACTGACATTGATAACATCGCACATTCCAACATCTTTTTATTATAGGTGTTTGTTCATCATGCCAGCAGACTGATTCTTTTTTTAAAGAGGCACGTTTATGTCAGCACAACAATCTAATAAAATCCCCGTACAGCAGGTCGATCTTGATGCGACCAAGCAACGCGTGCACCCGAGGTTTGTCACAGGTTTTTATCAAAATATCCGCGTCGTTAGTATGTATGCCTTTTTGGCGCTGTTTTTGTTACTGCCGTGGCTGCGCTATAATGATAGACAAGCAATATGGTTTGATGTGCCCTCGCAGCATTACTATATTTTTGGCATGACGTTTTTGACCCAAGATTTTTATTTTATTGCAGCATTTGCCATTATTGCCGCGTTTACGCTGTTTATGGTGACGGTATATGCAGGACGCGTTTGGTGTGGTTACGCCTGTCCTCAAACGATATGGACCCATCTATACCAATATGTTGAAAAATGGGTAATTGGCGATCGCAATAAGCGTATGAAGTTTGATAAATCGCCGATGAGTGCGAGCAAAGTCTTCAAACGCACTGTCGTCTATGCGATTTGGTTTTTGCTTTCTGTGATTACAGCAGCGACCTTTGTTAGTTATGTAGCTGGGACAGATTCTCTATATCATAGCTGGCAGTCAATAGGAATGATTCCTTTCCCTGACTGGCCAACGTGGGTATGGGTCTCAATGTTTATCTTTACCTTTGCTACTTATGCCAATGCAGGCTATATGCGTGAGCAGATGTGTGTACAGATTTGTCCCTATGGCCGCTTTCAAAGTGTGATGTTTGATAAAGACACATTAATCGTATCTTATGATTATGAACGCGGTGAGCCGCGCGGTGCCCGTAAAAAAGGCACAAACCCAGAGCACTTAGGCGACTGCATTGAATGCACCATGTGTGTGCAGGTCTGCCCTACTGGTATCGATATTCGTGATGGCCTGCAAGTCGGCTGTATTCAGTGTGCGGCTTGTATCGATGCCTGTAACGAAGTGATGGACAAGGTCGGCTATCCGCGTGGCCTGATTCGTTATACGACCGAACGTCAGCTAGCAGAAAAAGAGCCAAGCCGCGTACTGCGCCCACGACTATTTGCTTATTTGACATTATTAGCCGTACTATGTGGCGGTGTGATATATGCGTTAACCGATCGCGTGCCGCTAGAGATTGATATACGTCGTGATCGTAACCAGTTATCATCTATCAATACCCAAGGCATGATCGAAAACAGCTATATCGTCAAGCTAACCAACAAAACCCAAGAGCCTCACAGTTATAAAATAACGCTCGCCCCGCAAGAGGGTCTGAGTTTAGAGCTGCGCTTCAACGATGTACCCTTAGAAGCAGGCGAAAGCTTCGATATGCCTGTCAGTATTTATGGTGATCCTGATGTGATTGAATTTGGTCAAACGCCAGTGACGTTAAATGTGACCAGTGAAGACGGTAAGTACAATGTCAGTAAGCAAAACGTCTTTACGACTCAAGGTCAGTAATTCATCACTGAACTGATTATTTAGTTTCCTTTATGTCATTCGGTAGTCAGCGACTTTGAGAGTCAAAGACTATCGAATAAATGTTTTACCATTAAACTGGTAGCGCTTAGCCGCCAAATTATCCGTTGATACCATTTGTAGATGTCTAATGAACAGCTATCTATTGATTGCGTATCTGATGCATAGGTATTTTATGTCTACTCCAGCACCGAACTTTA
Source organism: Psychrobacter sp. GW64-MNA-CIBAN-0177 (assembly GCF_040309585.1). NCBI lineage: Bacteria > Pseudomonadati > Pseudomonadota > Gammaproteobacteria > Moraxellales > Moraxellaceae > Psychrobacter > Psychrobacter sp. GW64-MNA-CIBAN-0177. The sequence continues at coordinate 97,504 of NZ_JBEOOY010000005.1, read as the reverse complement.
AACATCAAGATACTCAGCCATGGTACAAGAATTACATGGTCGTTATCTTTGTGATTGGCATGCCTGCTGCGGTCGTGATCGCTTGTATTTGGTTTGTTTATTACTCTTACCAGATCCGTGATAGCGTGGTACGTGACGACTGGTATATGGATGGCAAAACGCTCTATCATGATGTCTCTCGTGACAAGCTCACGTATGATTTAGACTTGCATGGACAAATGCAGTTTGCAGAAAATGGCGATATTGTGTTTTATCTTAACTACCCTGAACAAAGCGTCCAGTCAGGCAAGCTGTTAAATGGTACGCCACTTACCTATCCTGATACGTTAGAGCTTTCTATTTCTCATGCAACGGATATCAAAAAAGACCGCGACGTTGTCCTTAAGCATGTTGAGGGCAATAAATACAGCGCACAAGTCGATATTGATTCGGTAAAAGCCAAGTATTACCTACAGGTTAGCAACGACGGTAAAGATGATTGGCGTATGCAAGATGTCGCAAAACTGCCTCGTTCAAAGGTCAGCTTTGACCCACTACCAGTTTTTGCTAAAAGTTAATGCTGTTAATAGCATCCAGACATAAAAAAACCAGCCACTCGTCAGAGATCGGCTGGTTTTTTTGAGCTATTTAGTATTCTACTAATTAATAGGTACTATTTAATCTCGTACTAACTTATAAACTACTAAATCACTGGGTTAATCGTTGGAATTTTCTGCGCTTTGCGCTCGTTTTGCGCGGCTTTATCCGTCTCTGTAGAATAAGGCTTGTCACTAGCGAACTTAGGATTGAACGTTTGCGTCCTTGGCGATACAGGTAAACCAATCTCAGCCAAGCTATCTGTCTGCCCGGCTTGAATATTGTCGCCTTCAAATAAACGCTCATCGTTATCACGGTCGAGACTTAAGTGTTCAAAATCGAATAACTCACGGTCTGCTAATTGTGAAGGAGCAACGTTTTGCATGGCCTTAAAGATAGAGGCCAAACGCTGCGGATGAGCATTATCCCATTCGCGTAGCATGTCATTAATAATAGCGCGCTGTAGATTGGTCTGGCTACCACATAAGTTGCACGGGATAATCGGAAACGCTTTGAGGCGTGCGTATTCAATGATGTCTTTTTCTTCAACGTATGCCAAAGGGCGAATGAGCATGTTTTGCTTGTCGTCGCTGAGCAATTTTGGCGGCATCGATTTTAGCGCGCCGCCATGAAATAAGTTCAAAAAGAAAGTCGTGAGCATGTCGTCACGGTGATGACCAAGGGCAATTTTGGTCGCGCCAATCTGCTTGGCAAAACCGTATAACGAGCCACGACGCAAACGCGAACATGCTGAGCAATAAGTCTTGCCTTCTGGCACCACGCTTTTGACGATACTATAAGTATCTTTTTCTAAAATATAATGAGCAATGCCCTGCTCGTTCAGATACGCTGGCAAAATATCCTCAGGATAACCGGGCTGCTTTTGATCAAGGTTGACCGCGACGATATCAAAGTTGATCGGCGCAATACGTTTTAGCAGCAATAAAATATCAAGCAATGTATAACTGTCCTTACCACCTGACACGCAAACCATCACCACATCGCCATCTTCAATCATATTGAAGTCACGAATCGCCCAAGATACTTGGCGGCGCAGCTTTTTTTGTAGTTTGCGAAATATCGCTGTTTCTGTCAGTGCTTGTTCGTCAGCCAATTGCTCAGCACTGCCATAGTCAACACCAGCATGCTCACTATCAGCTGCCACGTCCATAGCATCATTGAGCTCGTCGTTCACCTCATCGTATTCCATACTATGTCTATCAGTCTCTAAAGAATGATTATCGAAGTCAGCATTGGTAGACAACTCGTTAAATTGAGGAGGGAATGTTGGTGTAAACAAGGTCGCTGCGGTCATAAATTACTCAATATCTTTGCAAGGATGATGTGACTATAATGATGTGACTATAAAGCAAGCTATAAAACAGAAGGCGTCTCAATATTAATAGTGACACACGAGTGAGACGCTAAAAGCCGCAGCGATTATAACAAAAATCACTAAGGTATTGAAAAGATGAGGCTAAATTATTAGCATAAATGCTATCGTTGTGGGCAAACAATCATAGAATGTAGTGAAAATCGATGCGAGGAACAAAATCTTATCGCCTTTATGGTTCTGTAATAGCCGTATTTTTGCTAAAATAGCCGTTTTTCGCCAATCAATAATAGACAACACTATGACTAACGCTACCACACCAGCCAACGCCCAAAATCAAACAGCCGATGAGCGCTTAACAACACTGCATAAAAGCCAAAATGCTGTTGTGCTACTGTCTGGTGGTCTCGATTCAGTGACTTGCTTATATTGGGCCAAGGCGCGTTATGCGTCGGTTACTGCGGTCAGCTTCAACTATGGTCAGCGTCACAATAGTGAGCTTGTCGCCGCAAAAAGTATCGCAGAAACAGCCGCGGTCAATCATCGTGTTATCGATATTGATATCGCTCAGTTGGGCGGCTCATCATTGACCGATCACAGCATGATCGTTCCTGACGGAGATGCAGAGAAGTTCCCTAATAAGAAACGCGATGAGATTGATAACGATGCCATTCCAAACACTTATGTGCCTGCACGCAATACCATATTCTTATCTTATGCCCTAGCCGTCGCTGAAGTCATCGATGCCAACCATATCGTCATTGGCGTCAGCTCAGTCGACTATTCTGGCTATCCAGATTGTCGCCCTGAATACATCGCCGCTTTTGAGCACATGGCGAATCTAGCGACTAAAGCGGGTGTGACTGGTCATCATCTAACCATTCAGACGCCATTGCAGCAGTTATCCAAAGCGAAGACCATTGAGCTTGGGCTGTCATTGGGTGTCGATTATGGCCAGACGATTTCTTGCTACCAAGCCGATGCCAACGGTCTTGCCTGCGGCGTTTGCGACAGCTGCACCTTACGTCGTCAAGGGTTTGCCAAAGCAGGTGTCGCTGATCCCACCCATTATCAATCTTAGCGCTTGGATTGGTTATATGGGTTATATGGGTTATAGCAGGTCAATATAAAAAAGATACAGCGTGACTGATATAAATTTTTTGCCGCCTCTGTCTGCGTAGGCACAGCAAGCAAGAAAAATTTGTAACAGTCACGCACCTTCATGTTGTGTCTCTACTCTATTTAGTATCGACTATATACAACCAAAGCATTTGTAAATTGGTACGGTGATAACCTCGCATGATTTACTATTGTCATATCTGTGCTCAGTTGCTTTGTACTGACTTAAAATTGCCTCGACTATAGCAGCGGACGCTATGACTAAACATTAGCGAAACATTCGCTTGCATTAACACAGCACGCCGCCGTTGTATTTTAATTGTGATACTTGCTATGGTATGAACGATTATATTTGTCATTAAATAGACAAATGGTAGAGAAAAAGTGCTATTTATCTCCATTTTTTATCTACCGTCATTTTATTTTGCTCTGCGTAAAAATCTACAAAATTGCCGCCACCTTTGAGAGGATATTTATGAAGTTATTGCCCGTATTACCCCTAGCCCTCGCTGCGCTGTTTGCCATGCCACAAGCCAATGCTATCGATATTAAGCAAAACAATATCAATACTTGCGTGAGCGGTGCCGTCAAGTATAAAGTCGCTGACAAGAGCAACGCGACCAAGCTATGCAATTGCACTATTGATGTCCGTAGCAACATGACAATCGGTCAAATGTGGGAAATTGAGAGCTATGCCCAAGACAAAAAAGACCCGTCAGGCCTACCCTATGTAAAGAAAATGCAAAAAGACTTGCAGCAATGCACTGTTGGCCTAGACTTAAAGCAACCACAAAAACCTGCATAAGCAATAAATGGGTTAATACAAAAAAGACTGGCAATGACCAGTCTTTTTTGTTGCGAATGAATAAGTGAAGTGTAAAACTGAGTATTTATTTCTGCTAATCTGCCTATAATAAGACCACCATAATCTAAAAAAACCATAAAACAACTAAGGATTTTACCATGGCTAAGCCAACCACAGAGACTATTGCCCTGCCCGACTTTCCAGTGACGATGGTACGTGAGCTAGATGGTCATTTTATTCATGACGATATTAGCTTAAAAGACTTGGTTGCGCATACTAACAAAGGACTGATTCTTTATTTTTATCCAAAAGACAATACTCCAGGTTGCACCACACAAGCGACAGAGTTCACAGCGCACATTAATGATTTTGATGGCTTAGGCTATGATATCGTTGGGGTGTCCCGCGATAGTGCCGAATCTCATGAAAAATTTATCGCAAAATATGATTTACAGATTCCACTGATCAGTGATAACGACGAAGAGCTATGCCAGTACTTTGACGTCATTAAAGAAAAGAACATGTACGGTAAGATTACGTTAGGTCTGGTACGCTCGGCCTTCGTATTTGACAAAGACGGCAATCTTACTCATGCGCAGCGTAATCTACGTGCTAAAGACTATACCGAGCGCTTACTGACGATGTTAGCGCCATAACTTTTATTATGGTTATTGGCACTAACATCGTCATAGAATAGCGCTTATTGAGACGCTAAGCACAAACGATTAAAAGCCAACATCTTATCAGTCACTCACATCATATAAAATATAACTATTTGAGAATAATATGAATAACCAGTCAGACAGCACTGCCGCTAGTACATACCATCAAGTCACGCGCAAGGTATCGGTTGCCGTCATTGGCGCAGGGACAGCAGGACAGAATGCCTTTCGCCAAGCCAGTAAAACCAAAGATGATATCGTCATTATTAATGATGGCTTTTGGACGACCACCTGTATTGCGGTCGGTTGTATGCCCAGCAAACTGCTCATTGCCGCAGCCGACCGCGCTCATGATGCCAATCACTCTGCGGAATTTGGGATTCATGGCAGCGCTCAGATAAATGGCAAACAAGTCATGGAACGCGTCCGCACTGAACGCAGTCATTTTGAAAGCTATATTGAAAAACAAGTCGATAGCTGGCCTGACCACAAAAAAATAGCGGGTCGCGCTCATATCAATGAGCAAGGTCTCATTGAGGTCAATGACGAGGTGATTGAAGCAGATAAAATCATCGTGGCTACTGGCAGCTCTCCTTTTATTCCAGAAGGTTGGAATGATAAGTTGGGCGACACTTTACTGACGTCTGATACGGTTTTTGAGCTACCAGATTTACCAAAATCTATGGCGGTGGTTGGCGCTGGTGCTATTGGTTTAGAGCTTGCACAAGCATTTAATCGCTTGGGTGTAGAGGTGACACTATTTAACCGTGTTAAAAAAGTAGCCGGACTGAAAGACTCAGACATTAGCAATAAAGCCATCGACTGTTTAAGCCGTGAGCTGACGATGCATTTGGGCAGTAAAATCAAAGATATTGGCACGCAGGCGGCTGAAGGTAGTCAAGGAGCACTCGCCTTTATTGATTATGAAGACAGCGCAGGTGAGACACAGCAGTGGCAAGGTGAATATGTACTGGTCGCGACGGGTCGCCGTAATAATATTGAGCAGCTAGGCGTTGAAAACCTAGGGGTTGAGCTTGATGACAAAAATCGCCCAAAGAATCTGAGTAAAAAGACCGGTCAAATTGGTGATTTAAATGTCTTTATCGTTGGCGATGCCAATGCCCATATTCCACTGCTGCATGTGGCCAGTGATGAAGGATTTAGTGCGGGCAATATGGTCTGCGACAATGTAAAAAATGCTCATATTCGCCCACCAGCCGTACCCTTCTCTATCGTATTTTGTTCGCCACAAATCATCAACGTCGGTAAGTCTCTCCCCGAAATAGAGGAAGATGAAGAGCTCGAACACGTGATTGGCAGCGTGAGCTTCGACAATCAAGGACGCAGCCGAGTCATGGGCGTCAACTGTGGCCTGCTACATATCTATGGCTGCAAAAAAACAGACAGAATCCTAGGTGCGAGCATGGTCGGTCCCGATGCCGAATATATCGGTCATATATTGGCGGTTGCTATCACCAATGACTTAAGTATCAAACAATTACTGGACACGCCTTTTTATCATCCGACTATCCTAGAAGGTTTGCGTACCGCGCTACGCGATGTCCAACACAAAATGAAGATACCTTTTCAGTCTCAGGACACTCAAGAAAGCACTTCTTAATGCCCAAAACAGTAGCGCTTTTAAACATTATGCTTAGTACCAATCTTCGCTCATGTCGTGTTGTATTGATTGTCACGACTTGAGGTCATCTAAAAACACTTTGCATGGACGACACAATGGCAATCGCTAGTATTACCGAGTTTTTTCAAGAGATCATTCGTGACTTACATACTAGCCTTTACCTTGCTCTCGGCGGCTCAATCGATGAGGAGTCATTCGATTGGACGTCGCAAGCGGTAGAGCTGACCAGCACGGGTATTAAAATCCTGATACTGCTTGCGGTATTAGGGTTTTTTTATTGGTTGGCTATTTATATTGTCAAAAAAAGCAAATCCCGAATCCGTCTGAATGAACGCCGGTCAAAAATCGTGCGCTCAGTCTTGCGTTATATCTGGATCGTTGCCAGCTTGATTGCCATTATGAGTCAGATTAGCTTTGAACCAGAGACGATCAAAGCCACGGCTAAGGCCAGTACTTGGGCGGGCATCTATTACGTGCTGTGGACGTCTTCTGGACAAATCATTCACAAAGTATTGCAGCATTACGGCCTCAATGCCTCTATTGAGCAGCTGCTTAAAAACATCTTGTCGGTATTATTGTTGGTATTGGGGCTTGCCAGCGTCATGGCGCAGTTTGGCTTTGATATTGTGTCTTTAGTAGCAGGTCTCGGTATCGCTGGTTTAGCAGTTGGTTTTGCTGCCCAATCGACGCTCGCCAACTTTATCGCTGGTATTACGATCTTGCTTGAGCAGTCCTTTCAAGTAGGCGACTGGGTCAATATCAACGATAATGAAGGTCGTGTGGTGGTGATTGCCCTACGTACTACTCACGTTTTGACTCGAGACAACATCACTGTCATTATTCCAAACTCCAACGTCGCCTCCTCTGAGGTAACCAATCTAACCTCAAAAAACTTTATCCGCTTTGATGTCCGTGTGCGTATTGCGTTTGAAGATGACATTGATAACGCCCGCAAAGAGATTTTGCAGGTACTTACCGACAATGACGTGGTGCTTAATCGTCCTGAAACCTCAGCAACCGTCGATGAAATTGGCGAATATGGGGTATTCTTTATCGTGCGTTTTTGGGTAAAACCGGCCGCTGTTGCGCGTATGCCCAAGATTAAAGAAGGTCTAAGAGAAGATATCAAGCGTGCCTTTGATGCGGCCAATATATCCACCCCTTATCCGCATATGCGCCTGCTGATGCCAAAAGACGTGGATTATCCTATCGCGACCAAACCTTTTGCGACTACAACGCAGGTAGTATCAGAAAAACTACCGCTAACCAAGGGTAATAAATAACGTTTATTAAGGGGTGTCCCTAATCTGGAAACGTAAGCTCAAAAGCTTTAAGCGACAGAAACCACTCCAAACATGGCTCTCTAGAATATGGCCAAAGCAGCTAGCGTAGCTTGCAAAGTCTAAAAAAATCTCATATAGTTTGATACCTTATATAGCAAATATCAGCTTAAAAATTTGCTTATGGATTGCTATAACTATTATCATATAAATGAAGTGTTTTAAAAACAAAAAGACAATAACCTAAATAGGAGTAAATAATGATTACCCATGTACCTGATGTGACTTTCAAAACCCGTGTTCGTGATGAATCTATCGAAGGAGACAACCCATTTAAATGGCAAGACTTAACCACAGATGAGCTATTTGCCAATAAAAAAGTGGTCGTGTTCTCACTACCAGGTGCCTTTACGCCAACCTGTTCGACCAGCCATCTACCTCGTTATGAAGCGCTTTACGATGAGTTTAAGGCGTTAGGCGTAGATGAAATCGTTTGCATTTCTGTCAATGACGCCTTTGTCATGTATCAATGGGGCCTAAAGCAAAACCGTGAAAATGTTTTCTTGCTTCCTGATGGTAATGGTGAGTTCACTCGTAAAATGGGCATGCTTGTTGATAAGAGTAATCTTGGCTTTGGTATGCGCTCATGGCGTTATTCGATGCTTGTCGACAACAAAGCCATCAAAAAAGTGTTTAAGGAACCTAATTTTGGTGACAACTGCCCAATAGACCCATTTGAAGTATCAGATGCAGACACCATGTTAGATTATTTAAAAAGTAATGCTTAATCACAACACTTAAGTACATTGGCTCTTGAATAGTATTATCAGGCGTCTATAAAGGCTCAAATACTAAGGCTCGAATACTGTCGAACTGCGTAGTCCTTGAACATAAGGGCTACGCAGTTTTTTTATGGTTCTTTACAAGAACCTCTATCGCTGAGCGGTGTTATTTTCCTCATTTGACTGCAATTTATCTCATATTTATTACCATTTTCAAAATGAGAACATGCTTCAGATTAAAAACCAATAATGAGCCATTTTTTTTAGTCTGACGCTATAGCCAAAATATCCTAAAAACACGACGGTATTGCTGATATCAATTTTTTGTAGCCTCTGTCGGCGCAGGCACAGCAAGCAAGAAAAATGGATATCAGCAGTGCATGATGTATCTGTATGACTTTTCACTCACTATAGATATAGTCAGAGCACTTTTAAACCGCTACGGTGTTATCCGCCCTAGATGTACTCGATGTACTATCTGCGGTCAGTCGCCTTATAGCGATTCTAAAACTCCTTGACTATAGTACTGATTTTAATAACGCCTTAACGCCAAAATTTTAAACACCATCTTTTAATCAAAGCCACTTAAACCATCCATAGCGTAATTATGGTAAAATTGACGGTTAAACATCTTATCTTATGATGTGCCTTATTTATCAATATTTATCAATTTAGCCCACAGGTATCCGTATGACCGAAACAACCGCGCCAGCCCTTGCCGCCGCATCTTCACCAGCGTTGTCAGAAGCACTTTCACCAGCGCTCTCAGCAGAGTTGTCACTTGAGCTGATTATCACTTGTGCTGATGGGCTTGAGGCACCGCTACAGACTGAGCTGACGAGTTTTGGTATTGCAAGTGACATCAAAAGTACCGGCCGTCTGACCGTTACGGGTACATTGCGTGATCTCTATACGATTTGTCTGTGGTCGCGAGTGGCATCGCGGGTATTGATGCTGATTAAACGCAGAAATATTAATGCCGAGTATGATGTGGCAGAGCAGCTTTATGGCTTAGCGAAGTCGGTCAATTGGACGGAGCAGTTTAAACTTGAGCAAACCTTTGCCATTCGTCTGTCTGTCGACAAACGCGTCGCTGTCAGCCAGCAGTTTGCCATGCTACGTATCAAAGATGCGATTGCTGATACCTTTAATGAAGTTTATGACAGCCGCCCTAACGTCGATAGCAAGCACCCAGATTTTGCTATTTTCGCGACCGTTAATGACAAGCAAGCCGAATTGTATTTAGATTTATCAGGTACTAGCTTGCATCGCCGTGGTTATCGCGTGGCAATGACTGAAGCGCCCCTCAAAGAAAACTTGGCAGCAGCTTTGCTCTATAGTGCAGGTTGGCATAAGAAGAACGACGCTGGCGATGCACCTTTTTATAATGCGTTAATCGATCCAATGTGTGGCTCAGGCACCTTTATTATTGAAGCACTACTCATGCATTGTGATTACGCAGTGGGTATTGATAAAGCCGCCAATCAATTTGGCTTTTATCAATGGCAGCATCATGATGATGCGTTATGGCAACAGATGATTGATGATGCCCAAACACGCTTCCGCGAAGCCTTAGCAATTGCTAACGAGCAGCCAGATACCCTACCACTAATCTTGGGTTATGATGCGGATAGTGGCGCGATTCTCGCCACAGAAAAAAACCTGATTGCCGCTGGCCTACAAGACTTGCTACCGCTACTCGACATCGAAACACGCGCACTTGACCGTCTAAGCAGTGTGCTAAAGCCGTTGGTCGATGATGGTCGATTGAGCAATCCTCTAATTATCACCAACCCACCTTATGGTGAGCGTTTGGGTGATGAAGAGATGATTAAGCCATTGTATCAAGCGATTGGGCTTATTCTGCAAGACAGCTTTGCCGGTAGCGGCATTGATCCGATGCTTGGTATATTGGCCTCTCATGTCGAGCAAGTCGATATCTTGCCGATTAAAGAGCCAAAAACCTTACGCTGTCATAATGGTGCCATTACCGTTTATTTCCGCTATGGCACGTTGATTGCTGGGCAAACAGGCAATCTTGTGAGCCGTTTTGAAAAGCGTGAGATTGAAGTAGAAGACGGTCAAGATTTTATTAACCGCCTACAAAAAAATCTTGCCAAGCTAAAAAAACTGGCTAAAAAAGACAATGTCAGTAATATCCGTGTCTATGACGCTGACCTGCCAGATTTTAAAGTGGCTATCGACTTATATGGTGACTACGCGCACGTGCAAGAATATGCACCGCCGAAAACCATACCACCCGAGACCGCCAAAAAACGCTTTAATCTAGCTTTGATGGGTATTCGTGAAGTGTTCGATATTAACCGCGAACAAATCTTTATCAAAACTCGGGCACGCCAATCTGGTAATGATCAATATAGCAAACAGAACACCACAGAAAGGCGCGGCAAGTTTCATGTCGCTCGCGAAGATGGTGCATATTTCTACGTCAACTTTACCGATTATCTCGATACCGGTTTGTTTATTGACCATCGTAATATGCGCGCACGGATTAAAGACAACAGTCGTAATAAATCAGTACTGAATTTATTTGCTTATACCTGTACGGCAAGTGTGCATGCGGCATTGGCGGGTGCCAAAAAAGTCACCAGCGTTGACTTGTCACAGAACTATCTCGATTGGGGTAAGCAAAACTTTGTGCTCAACGGTTTGGACGTCAGCCGCAATAAATATCAATTCGTTGCTGCCGATATCTTTGAGTGGATTAAGGAAAATACCGAGCAATTCGATATTATCTTTATCGATCCACCGACCTTTTCAAACTCGAAAAAGTTCCAAGGTACTTTTGATGTGCAGCGAGATCATGCTGCTATTATTAATCGCGCGATGAATCGCTTAACCGCTGATGGCGTCTTATATTTCTCAAACAACTTTACCCGTTTTGAGCTCGATGAGCAATTAATCGAGCGCTATGACATCGTTGATATCACACAAAAAACCATTGGCTTCGATTTTAATATCAAAAAGCCGATTCATCAAAGTTTTGAGATTCGTCATCGTCAAGGGTAAATGAAAGCCTTGCAACCCTTCTAACGCTCAGTAAAATGACCAAATTTTATTTAAAAACAATAATGACTCAATCTACTTTGATTGGGTCATTTTTTGTTGTTATGATAGAGCGTGATTAAGCGTTGGTCTCGGGATAATTCTGACTCTAGTAACGCTTTTACTTCTATAAAATTAGGGTTTGTTGAACATTCAAATATTAGGACTGCTGATCGCTAAAATCGTCCCAAACCTTTTATCAAATCAGGCGTAAACCGACGATAATGTCGAGACCTTAGCTAGGTTTACAACAACGTTTGGGGTGATTTCAGTATCAGCCTTTCAGGGCAGGGCTATTTTTTGCCAATACATGGCGAAATTATCTAACCTAGAATGACTAGGCGTCAAAAATTTCACTGCGTATTGTCTAAAAAATAGCCACTGCCAGTACCACATTTGAATGTTCAACAAACCCTAATATCAAACTTTCAAAAAAAACGTTTAATTTACTCTAATAACTTTAATTTACTCTAATAACAAGGACAGCCCCATGGCTTTATCACTTAATAAAGGCGGTAACTTATCGCTAACGAAAACTGACCCAAATTTAACCAAGTTGCTTATTGGTCTTGGTTGGGATGAGCGCGCAACCTCTGGTGCTGAGTTTGATCTTGATGCCAGTGTATTTTTGCTTAGCACCGCAGGCAAAGTGCGCGGCGATCATGACTTTATCTTTTACAACCAACTCAAATCTGACAATGGCGCGGTTGAGCATACTGGTGATAACCGTACGGGCGAAGGCGACGGTGATGATGAAGTCGTCAAAGTAAACCTCACCCAAGTACCTGCTGATGTCGACAAAATCGTCGTCACTGTCACTATCCATGATGCAGCGGCTCGCAGTCAAAACTTTGGTCAAGTAGCCAACGCTTTTATTCGCGTCGTTAATGAAGAAACCGGCACCGAAGTGGTACGTTTTGATTTGGCAGAAGATTACTCTGTTGAGACCGCGATGGTATTTGGTGAAGTCTATCGCCATAACGGTGAGTGGAAATTCCGCGCCGTTGGTCAAGGCTACTCTGGTGGCTTGCAAGCCATGTGTCAGCAATACGGCGTTGATATCTAAAGCCGTATTTAGGTTGGTATCGTCATCATGGTTGGGATGATTAGCAAGACTAAAACCAGCGTTTAAAGCAGCTTTATTAGCCAGTTATACAAAATAATTTTATGGGCGAATTATCGAGTAACTTTACAACGTACTTTTAGTTGCAAAATAGCCACAATTATTGATAGCCAAACGACCAATAATGCTTTATGTTTCGTTTAAAATTATGCACTAAGAAGTGGTTAGCAATAGCCACTTTTTTTGTGGTTTGAGTCTATAATAGACCGACCTTAGCTTTACGCAACCAGACAGGATGTGTCATGAGACATTTTTATTTAGACTTTATCTTCACGGCCATTGCCTTAGCGGTCGCGGCGTGGTGGGGATATTCACATGGTGGTATGGGCGGCTTGATAACCACCCTATCTATTACTGCTATTTTGGCCGTCATGGAGATTTCATTATCATTTGATAATGCGGTGGTCAACGCCTCAGTCCTCAAAGGCTGGGATGAGTTTTGGAAAAAGATATTTTTAACGGTTGGTATTTTAGTTGCTGTATTTGGTATGCGCTTGGTATTCCCTATCGTTATCGTTGCGGTTACTGCTGACTTGGGTATTATGCAAGTGGTCGACCTAGCGTTAAACGATCCTAAAGAATATTCAGCCAGATTATTGGCGCATCATGCTGAAATCTCAGCATTTGGTGGTATCTTCTTATTACTGGTGTTCTTGAACTTTATCTTTGACGATAAAGAAGTACATTGGTTTGATTGGCTTGAGAGCCGTTTGGCAAAACTGGGTAAAGTCGATGCCATGAGTGTGTTTGTGGCGCTTATCGTGTTGATGATTGCGGTATCATTTGCTAACCCTGAGCAGTCAGCAGCGGTATTGATTGCAGGCGTATGGGGTATCTTGGTATACCTTGGCGTACAAGTGGTTTCGGGTATGCTTGAAGGTGACCTTGAAGCAGATTTAGAAAATGAAGAAAATGGCTCGGGCGCTGCGGCGACCAGCGCGATTATGAAAGGCGGTATTATCGGCTTCTTATATCTAGAAGTTCTTGATGCTTCATTCAGTTTCGATGGCGTGATTGGCGCATTTGCGATTACCAATGACGTTATCGTTATTATGCTGGGTCTAGCAATCGGTGCGATGTTTGTGCGTTCGATGACGATATTCTTAGTCGATAAAGGCACGCTTGATGAGTTTGTTTACCTTGAGCATGGCGCGCATTATGCTATCGGTGCTTTAGCGATTATCATGCTATTGTCAGTGAAATTCCATGTGCCAGAAATTATCACTGGTCTGATTGGTATTGCCTTTATTGGTTGGGCGTTCGTGGCCTCACTCAATTATCGCAAGCAAGAAGCAAAATCGATTAGCTGATAAACTGCAAGTTTGAAGCGTAGTAAGCATCATATTGTTTTAATGACAGGTTATACCAAAAAGTTGGTATAACCTGTTTTCGTTTATGAGCATTCTTTATTTACGGCATGCAACTTTTACAAAGTATTTTAGCTGCTTATCGCCCTGCTCTTTGGTTAATTACTGGCGATTGGTAAAATACTTTGCGATAACAATATCTTAACCACTGTTGCTCAGTTTGTTAAAAAGTATCAGAGTTACAGCACTGATATGTCCCTTAGTAACCATCTAGTAAGCGCACAAAATAGACCTTGCTTAGTGAGCACTCGCTTAGTATAGTAAAACGTAATGATATGCAGGACGTGGCATACAGGTATATTCATTTAACTTTTATACCAACACTACCACAACTGCATAATTTTTAATTCATTTGTTCGAAAACCCAATCCACTTAATTATTAATCTAAAGGATATCTATATGGCTATTAGCTTAACGAAAGGCGGCAACGTAAACTTATCAAAAGAAGCGCCTGGTTTAACCAATATTACGGTCGGTCTTGGCTGGGATCCACGCGCCACTGACGGTCAAGAGTTTGACTTAGACGCGATTGGCTTTTTGGTCAATGAAGCCGGCAAAGTACGTAACGATCAAGATTTTATCTTTTTTAACAATCTAAAGTCAGACAATGGCGCGGTCGAGCATACTGGCGATAACCGCACTGGTGAAGGTGATGGCGATGATGAAAAAATCAAAATCAACCTTGCTAGCATCCCAGCTGACGTCAGCAAAGTCGCTATTTGCGCCATCATTTATGAAGGTCAAAGCCGTAACCAAAACTTCGGTCAAGTAGGCGAAGCTTATATCCGTGTCGTAAACGACAATGGCGATACTGAAATTGCTCGTTATGACCTATCAGAAGACGGTAGCACTGAAACAGCAATGATCTTTGGCGAATTGTATCGTCATAGCGGCGATTGGAAATTCCGCGCCGTTGGTCAAGGCTTCAGCGGTGGTCTTGGACCATTAGCTGCCTCTTATGGCGTAAACGTCTAATTTAAATCGTTTAGATCGTTAACAGCGGCAGTCAGCTAGCTGATTGCCCGCTATATAAGCTATCAAGTGTGCCTTTTTAAAGCATTTGATGGCTTTAAATTTAATAGCTCCTCTAAAATTGAAAAACAACGTATCAAAAGAATATCTATCGAATTTCAAAGTATATGTCAAAGCATTAGAATAAGGATTTGCACCCATGGCCGCAACATTTAGCTTAATCGGTACCATTGAGCCTTTTTTACATTGCAACCTCAAAAAGGGTGACTCGATCTATTGTGAAGCCAATGCCATGGTCATGATGGAATCTAACCTTGAGCTAAAAGGTAAGCTGCAAGGTGGCCTCATGCAGTCATTGATGCGCCGCTTTGCTAATGACGAATCACTGTTTCAGCAGCAGATTGAGGCGACGGGCGGTGAAGGCGATTGTTTGCTAGCACCGACGCTCGATGGTGATATGCAAATTATCGATTGCGGCGCTCAGCAATATACCTTGAGCGATGGCGCTTTCGTCGCTGCACAAACGGGTGTCGATATCAGAGCCAATATCCAGCGTAACCTCGGTGGCGCGGTGTTTGGTGATACTGGTGGCTTTATGGTTATGCAGACGCAAGGTCAAGGTCAGGTCGTGGTATCTGGCTTTGGCTCGTTGTTTGAGATTGATGTCACCCCAGACAAAGACGTCATCATCGATAATGGTCATGTGGTCTGCTGGGACTCAAATCTTGAGTACAAGCTGTCGGTCTCAACCAGCAAGAAGAAAGGTATCATGAGCAGCATCATTAACTCGGTCACCAGTGGCGAAGGTATGGTGTTGAACTTCTCTGGCACTGGTAAAGTCATTATCTGTTCGCGCAATCGTGACAGCTATCAAGGCTGGCTACAAAGCATCTTGGGCAGTAGCTCCGGAGGTCGTGGTGGCGGTGGTGGCTTTTTAGATAATATTTTATAGCTCGATTTTTAACCAAAATGAACAACTGAAAATATCACTGAACGTTGCAGTATTCCACTCACAATTATTATCATATCATTTACGAAAATTCGAGTAGCAAGTAAAACAAGTGCAAGTACTACGCTTTGTAGACTAAGCAAGTTTGACACCACTAACCGTATTTTTTGAGAGTGATATAAGGATTTTATCATGGCAGTTAGTTTACAAAAGGGACAAAAGATATCCCTAAGCAAAGAAGCCGGTGGCGATCTGACTCAAGTAAAATTGGGTTTAGGTTGGGACGTAGCACAAGGACCGCAAGAGAAAAAAGGGGGCTTCTTAGGCAAGTTGTTTGGAGGTGGCAGCGGCGGCGATTCTATCGATTTAGACGCTTCGTGCATCATGTTTGATGCCAATAAACAAGCAGTCGATGCCATTTGGTTCAACCAGCTTAAATCAAAAGATGGCAGTATCGTCCACACTGGCGATAACCGTACTGGCGACGGTGATGGCGATGACGAAGTTATCAACGTCGATCTTTCAAGAATCCCTGCTGATGTCGTCTCGCTGGTATTTACCGTCAATAGCTTCACTGGTCAAACGTTTGAAACAGTAGAAAACGCTTTTTGCCGTATCGTGAACGCCAATAATAACCAAGAGGTCGCACGCTATAACCTATCAGCGCAAGGCAGTCATACAGCGATGGTGATGGCAAAAGTCTATCGTCATAACAATGAATGGAAAATGCATGCCATTGGCGAAACCGCTTCAGGTCGTACTTTCCATGACTTGATGCCTGCTATTACGCCACATGCTTAAAGGCCTATAAAGTCTAAACAGTTTTTACTTGTAACGCTTTAAAACGTTAACACTTAAAAGCAATCAGCCCGTCTATTATTAATAATAGACGGGCTGATTTTTTGTATTAATGGATGCTATTCAAGCACTTACTTACTACCACGTTTCCAGCTAAAGCCCCAATTAAAGGCTTTATCCATTTCTTGATGGCCTTTAAAGTATTGATTGATACGTTCAACATTGATACTGCCTTGTTGGTTGACCAAACGCGCAATGGCACACATTGGCAAGTTGCCTGTGCCTTCTGTTAAACGCGTCTCAATCGGCGACTGATCGGGCACATGAATGGTCACTACCCCATCCGTTTTTGCCCAATTCGGCGCACCTTCGTAGATGAAAGCAAAGATAAATACTTCCTCAATTTGCGACCACTGCTGACCATTGATATCGAGCCACTCCCCGCCACTCACTTGTCCTGTCCTATCATCAGCACGCAGACAGACGTAAGGTGCTGACTGCAAACTACCAAAGCGATTGCCCAAGGCTTGAATCAAAGTTTTTTCGCCGTTTTTTAGATGAATCATTGCCCCGACGTCAAGGTCAATACCGCCCGCTTTATGCTGTTTGAACAGGTCACCCAACAAACCTTTTTTCGGTGCTTGCTTATCCATATCTGGACGTTGGTTCCAGTTTAGGTTGACCGAGATTTTGCCAAAGTCATCACGCTTCTTAAGATTGATACTGGATTGGTTTTTGGTTAAGGTAATTTTGCTCAAGTTGATCGAAGGGCTGGCTGGAATCGGTGGCGGCGCGCTTGCTTGAGTGGCACTGCCCGCCTTTTGCGTATTGATTGGACGTTGAGTATTGATAGGTTGAGCCTGATTGCTATTTTGAGATGGGGGCTGCGCTGGTGCTTCATCGGCAATCTCTACACCGAAATGTTCGGACAAAGGCTTTAAGCCACCTTCAAAACCTTGGGCAATAAAGCGAAACTTCCAGCTGCCCTGCCGACGATAGCATTCTGCTAAAATAATGGCTTTTTCATTACGCCCAGCACTACTAAGCTGACAAGTCATCAGCACTTGGCTGCCTTGCAATACTTGGATATCTACATCGCCAACTTGCGCCAATGTCTGCGTACTAGAAAATGCCAAGGCAATTTTATCAATATTCGCCGGTTGCGCTGCTAAATTAATGTCGAAAAACCCATCACTGTCGTGACCTCGGAAGCTGACATTGCCGTCATCACTACGCGTCTGCCCATAAAATATCATATCGCCATCACCGCGCACTTTACCATCAGTAGTCAGACGATAAGCGGCACAATCGATGGCGTTTTGACTTAAAATTCGGATGCTGATACTGTCAGTCGGTAGTGGCGCATTGGCACCAGCAATCAGCTTTTGTGGTTCGGTTTGGCTCATCTTATATCCTTTAAATTTATTATATTAGCGTTTTTTATGTTCACTATCGTTATATAGTAGCATGGATAATGCCAGACTTTTAATCAGCACACTAAGGCGTGCTCTCAACTCAATCGATGGTCATCTAAATGGATTAAAAATGGCTAAATCTTGCCAAACAATATCAAATAGTTGACTAATATCTCGATATCATCTGCGCTGTTTTCCTTGTCTGACTACAACTTATCTCATTTTTATCGCCATTTTTTAAATGCAGACACGCCCTAGAGCGTAGCATTTCTATATAATAGACTTTGCTATCAACGACGGCGCAGCGTGGCTTTTTTGGCAACAGATAAGTATTGACCATCTTGATATGAAACGTGCGACAATCACACCCAGTTATCCAATACCTATAACCCTTATCTATAACATTGATAATAATGCTGAGAGAATTATGAGTAACCTTGCTAACGATAGCCTTGCCAATGACAACCTTATAACGCCAGCTGCTTGGTTGGCCGAAGGTCAGTCTAGCCAACGCGATATGTTAGCCAGCTTGCAAGCCCTAAAAGCACAAACGCACTCGCCCTTTAATATCATCGCCTCACACCGCCATGACAGACCCGAGATTTTTGAATTTGCCGACAGCGTATATATTGAGCCGTCTGCAACGGCGCTCGACAGCGATGAGCAAGTCATATTTGAACCCGTCACACCGCGTTGGCAGTTTGTACTGGAGCAAGCCAAGCAACACAATGTAAAAGTATTATTGACTGGTCGTAATGGTATCGATTATGAAGCACAGCGTGAAGCATTTGATGCTGTTGGTATTCGCTTATTAACAGGAGCAACCAGCGTCGCAGCCCTAGAGTGTATCGATGACAAATTTGCCTTTATGCAGCAATGTCATCGCCACGATATTCCAGTGGCAGACGCGTGGCGCTTTGACAATACTGCTGAGCTTGAGGCCCTACTTAGCGAGCATGGTCATCAGCCTTTATGTGTCAAACCGGTCACGGGTATTTTTGCACAAGGCTTTTGGCGGCTTGATTTGGCCAAAGACAATGGCGAGCAGTACGATAGCTTTGAGCATTTATACTTTACCGAAGAGAAAAAAATTAATACAGCGCAATTTGTCAATGCTTACACAAACAGCCAAATGATATGTGAGCGCCCTATTCCTATGCTGCTGATGCCTTATCTATCAGGACAAGAATACTCTATCGATGTGGTCTGTGAATATGGTGAAGTACTGGCAGCCGTTACTCGTCATAAAACGGGAAAAATCCAGCATGTCGGTTACGAGCAGGACGTCATGGAGGTGGTGATACCATTAATCAAAGCCTTTGGCTGCGATGGTATCGTCAGTGTTCAAACTAAAGCAGATGATGATGGTCAGCACCGTGTGCTTGAAATTAACAGTCGCCCTTCTGGTGGCATCGGTTATACGGCGCATAGCGGGATCGATCTCACACAACTGGGGTTTGCCTATTGGCTGGGCTTAACGGACAAGCCACAGTTAGCAAACATTGCTCAAAAAATTAAACCTTGTCAGGTGCGCTCGCTGATGGTAAGTGTAAAAATTGAAGAAGACATCGTTGAATAAGTAAAATATCTTAAGATAATAAAAATATACTGAGCCATTATAAAGTCAATGAGGGGGCGGGTGATGACAGCACAGACCACATTAGTATTAGGCGCAAACACGGTGATCACTCAAGAGCGCTGTATTGTTGCTTTTACGACCTCAAATTCGCTTAGGTTTGGGCAGCAGCTTGGACTATTATGGCTACCTTTAAATGAGCAGCGCAAGGCAGTCTGTAGCCCCGCCTATTTGCATGAGCCTAAAGACTGGGCAAAGCTAGACGATGATGACAGTCCCAGCGAATGGCAGCTGGATTTACTCACGTTATTTGACACGCAAGGGGTGAGCTTCTTACAACTAATCGCTTATACTTATCAGGAGCCGACACTTAATTTGCCCGCTGTCGAATTAAAAAATATAAGCCTAACTTTAAACAATGGTGCTATTCACTATGACTTCATAGCAAGCGAGCGCCATGTCAAAGCCGCTATTGTTTTTGAGATTTACAAGCGTAATGGGCAGTTTAAATGTCGCGCTCTTGGTGAAAGCTCGACCCAAGGACTGACAAGCCTTGAGCAACGAGTGCAAGTCAGTCTTGATATTCGTCCGCCAGATACTCATGCACTCATTCAAGCGGCGCAGCAGCAGCAGCGTGGTTACCCAGATAGCGACTCTCGCCCGCCCCGCCAAGTCCAAGCTGGTGAAACATGGACAGGCACGGCTTTTGCTATTGACCCTTATCATCTATTGACTTGCTATCATGTCATTGAGTCGGCGGCGATGATTGGTGTGCGCCAGCAGGGCCAGCCTGACCGTGAGGCGCAAGTGGTACTTAGTGATATCGGTAGCGATTCTGCCATTATCAGAGTAAACGATCCTTTGGCTTGCCACCTACCATTAGCGCAGCAGTGTTCGGATATCTTGGGCGAGACCATTACCACTTTGGGCTTTCCGCTATCAGGACTCAGTAGCCAGCTACAAGTCACACAAGGCTGTATCTCAGGATTAACAGGCTTAAGTGATGATATTCGTTATATGCAATTTACCGCACCGATTCAGCCCGGCTCTAGTGGCAGTCCTTTATTACTACCGACTGGCGAGGTTATCGGCATGGTGACGTCTAGCCTCGTCCACGAGCATGCACAAAACATGAATTATGCGGTGAAGTTCCAGTTATTATCGGCCCTACTCGCGAGCGCTGGCATTAGTTTGGCTAGCTCGTCTACCACATCTAGCTCTACAACTGCTGCACTGACTACCCCGCAGCTTAGTAAACAAAGTCGCGGAGCGCTTTGGCTGGTCGGCTGTCAGGGTTAAAATATCTAAGCAACGCAAGTTAATATAAAATCAAGTTAATATAAAAATAGCCACTTTAACAAAGTGTGTTAAGGAAAATAGATGACCGCTAAACTCAAAAGTATAGCCGTACTTATTGATGCCGATAACGCCTCAGCAAAAAATATTGGTCATATTCTGCAAGAGATAGAGAATATTGGACATGTCACTTGTAAAAAAATCTATGGCGACTGGGGCAATGCGCATATCCAGAGTTGGCAAGAAGCATTGCTTAAATACGCCATCGACCCTATGCAACATTTCGCTTATGTGAAAGGCAAAAACGCCACTGATATCGGCATGGTTATAGAAGCAATGGACTTGCTATACAGTGATAATTACGATGGGTTTTGTTTGATCTCAAGTGATAGTGATTTTACTTCATTAGCGCTACGTATCCGCAAAAACCATGTAAAAGTATTTGGCTTTGGAAAGCGTAATACGGTTAGCGCGTTTTCACAGGCTTGTGATAAATTCTTTTATGTAGAGGATTTATTAACTGCTAAAAACGACTCCATTACAGTCAGTCCTACACCGAATAAGAATGATACCCCATCTTCAAACATTGCATCAGAACGTTGGACGACTAAGCAATTACATACCCAAAATCATCTTATTGGCGTAATAAATAAACTAATCAATGAAAATCCTAATGCTAAAGATGGTTGGTCAAACCTATCTTATATTGCTAGCCAAATTCATAAAAACCATGAAAATATCAAACTAGATAAATATGGCTATAAAAAATTCTCTGATCTTATTACGACACTACGTCTATACGATGTGCGCCGTGAAAATAAGGTTATGTTAATTAAATTAAAAAGTAAAAAAATTACACAATCTCCTGTGATGACTAACAGTAAATCAGCGTTAGACTTACAAACTAATAATACCATTCATGAAAAACAAATTTCTAAATCAGCATCCAACCTCTTTGCCGCTGCGCCCATTATTGTCAAAATAACAACGGCACCTACTATCAATGCTGTATTGTTTAGAGTAGATGCCACTGCAAAAGTACGGGGCGATGAAGACATGATATTTTACGGACAGACCCATAGTGAAGATGGTGCAGTCGAACTGGATCAACAACTTGAATCTGAGAAGTCCATATCTGAATTTAGTTGTGATCTAAACCTTCAGCCTGCCAATATTGAACAACTTAACTTTGCTTTATCAAGTGAGCTTGAGAACTTAGCGACTGATCCTCCACAAACACCTATTCAGCTGAGCATCCTTGACAAGCAACAGAATGCATTATTATTTTCAGGTGAATTTGACATAAAAGATAAGTCAGGCAAAAGTTTGATTCTATTTACATTAAACCGAGCAGGCAAACAATGGCAATTTATGCCAAGGCATCAAAATATAGATGGCGACCTACGTTATCTTTGTGAAAAATATGGGATAGAAATAAGCGATGACTGATCTTAAAAATAACACAATACTTAATACCATGATATCTAATACTATGTATAAACGCAGCATCACCCTACCACGCGGCACTCTTGATTTAACTTATCAAACCAATTCAGCCACTGCAAAAGATGGAACAAAAACAAGCAATCACTATCAATTAGAAGACTTGCTTGGCTTTGCGCAGCGCATCAATCCTAAACGCGCATTTTTGTTTGTCTCAAAAGTCTTAGGTCGCCATATTCCAGTCGCCCCTAACACCATGCGACATGCTTTTACTGATTTGGCAAGCCTAGTGCCGAGCGATTTGCCCGAGGCACTTTTGGTCATCGGTATGGCAGAGACTGCCGTTGGGTTATCTGCTGGGGTGCATCAAGCGCTACAAACGCGTTATCCCAATGCCTTACTACTGAACTCTACCCGTCACGCACAACATAACGACGATAATTCTGAAACCTTGCTAACAACTTTTAGCGAAGATCACAGTCACGCTAGCCAGCATCTGATTTATCAAAGTGCAGATAAAGCTATCCAAGCACAGCTACTAGCGAGCAAAACATTGATTATGGTTGATGACGAAGCATCAACGGGCAATACTTGCGTCAATGTAGTTACCGCCCTTCGTAACGCAGGGCTTGATCAATTAGAGCAAGTACATCTGACCACTTTGGTTGATTGGTCTCTAAATCAGAACCAAGCTCAAGCTGACGTAGACGACAATATATCTGCACGTTTGCCTAACATTGACTTTCATCGTCATCACCTATTATCTGGTGCGTGGCAATGGGCGGATGTGCCCAACCCTGAGCCGATTACTATGCCGTCGGTCGATACGACTGAGGCTGGCAGTCAACCACTAGGCAATACTGGTAATTGGGGACGCTTCCCAACGCTAGATAGCACAGATGGATTTAATAATTATTTAGCGAAGTTTCAATCCGCATTTACCCGTTTTAGTGGGCAAGCACCGTTTGATAAAGAACAACTGCCTGAGCGGATTTTAGTATTGGGCAGTAATGAGTTTGTATGGTTGCCATTTTTATTGGCGGAATGGCTTGAGGCGAAAACTCAAAACGCTACCGTTAATTTTAGCGCCTTGACACGCTCACCCATTGCCCTTGGTGGCGCGATTACCACTATGCTAAGTTTTAGCGATAACTATGGGCTTGGTATGACCAACTTTGCTTATAATGTTGAGCCTAACGATTGGGACTTAATTGTTTTGTGCGTTGAAACATCAGCGGATAGCGTTGATGACATGTGGAAAGGTTTGGATAATGTATTGGTGGTGAGTCCTACACTTTGAACTATCCTCTAAATCATACTCTGATTTTCAAATCTATTACTACGGACACTTTTATGACCACCCCTTTCTTTAAGACTAGCCCCAACATTATCAAACCTTACGCCTTAATGGATTTAGACGATACCCTATTTCAAACGCAGCGTAAGATCGACGCTTGGGATTTACCTACCGCTGAATCTGAAAGCTTAGTCTGCGCCACGGTAAACAAACAAGCCGAACCATTAAGCTTTATGAGCCAACGGCAAGCATCGTTCTTTAATTGGTTGCTTGCTAGTACCGAATTGATAGTGGTCACTGCACGCGACCGTAGCGAAATCAAACGTGTAAAGCTGCCTTTTGACAGTTGGCAAGTTTTGACTCACGGTGCAATTATTTTGACAGCTAATGGCGAGCTGTTAAGCGCATGGCAACAGCGTATGTATGAACAGTTGAGTCCTTTGCAAGACAAACTTAACCAACTGAGCCAATTATTCGCGAGTCACAGTAGAAACGATAACAGTCAGCTAGTATTTACACCGCATATTGATAGTTTTAATAATGGTTCTGTTAATGAAGAATTGACCATTTATCTGGCTATTAAACACGCGCAAAAAGATCATCAAGCATTGGCAGAATTAGCTGCACAGTTACCTAATCTAATACGTGATTTTGATCAGGATTTCTATGTCCATGTTAACGCTAACAATCTAGCGATACTGCCACATGCGGTTCATAAGCATCATGCGGTACAGTTTTTATTAGACCATCATTTAGACAGTCAGCGCCCAAGTTTTGGCTTTGGTGACAGCCTGGCAGATTTGCCGTTTCTGCAACTGCTAGACTGGTATGGCATGCCCAATCATGGTCAACTGCACGACAATCTTAGTTCTTAGTAATTCTCAGCTCTTAACAACTCTTAAATATCAATAATTATAATAACGACAGCAGCTTATACGAGTAAAAAACCTCCTATGACCACTCCCAATATTCAAAAACTCGATAAATACGGCTCAGGCAGTTACCTTGCCAGCGATGTAACAGTGCTACTCGATATCGTTGATAAAGACGCGGTTGCAGACGTGCCAGTCAGCCAAAAAGAAGCACTGATTCAAAGCGGTCAACGGCATTATTCAGACATGCTGACCTTAGAGACCGCACCAACGGCGATGCACGAGCAATTATACGCGCAGGCATTAGAGCAAGGTACAAATAGAACCGCGACTGATATCGCTAATTTAGCGCATACGTTACACCATACTTTCGAGCAAACGGTTAGTGCTGAGCGCCCATTAGTATTGGTCAGCTTAGTACGAGCAGGTTTACCAGTTGGCGTATTGTTGCAGCGTGCCTTATCAGATAAGAAAGGGTCAGATAATGAAAGGTCAGATACCGATAGCGACTATAACTTGCCAAGTGTGCATTACGGTATTAGTATCATTCGTGACCGCGGTCTTGATCCAGTCGCTTTACAGATGATATTGGACGCTTACCCAGACAGCCCCATCGTATTCGTTGATGGCTGGACAGGTAAAGGTGCCATCTATCAAGAGCTTGCTCATAGCTTAGAAGTCTTTAGTGACCCTAGCCATCCCAATTTTGCCAATATTTTTCATCAAGGAAAAGACGTAATCCCGCTACTTACACTTGCTGATCCAGCGGGCGTAGCATGGCTAGCTGCTAGTGAAGAAGACTGGTTGATCCCATCAGGTTTATTAAATAGCACGGTGTCGGGACTGATTTCACGTAGTCTTTATACTGAGCCGCAATCAGGTCTACATCGCAGTGTTTTTTATGATAATTTAGTAGAGGCAGATCATAGCTTGACGTTTATCGATCACATCGATACTGCACGACGTGCATTAACGATACCTTTGCAACGTTTGCCAACTTTTAAACAACCACGCTATCAGACTGCTGATTTAATTAATGAATTGGCAAAAACCTATCAAATCACCAATCGTAACCGCATTAAGCCGACGATTGCAGAGGCGACACGCGCCATATTACGCCGCGATCCCGAGCGCATTCTACTGGCCACTGCTGATCATCCCGATACCGTATTATTGCGCCATTTATGTACCGAACGAAATATCAATATCAAGGTATTAGGTGCTAAAATACTACCCTATCAAGCCATCACGCTGATCAAGCAGCGTAGCAAAGACAGCTAAGCTATTATTGCTGATCAATTCATACGTTCTGTCTTTTATAACCCTTTACGACCATTCAATTTATCACTATTTACGATGCCGATTATGCCAGATATGCCAAATAACGAATCAAACATTTATAGCCATACCCAGTCTTATGCGCATCTCATCACTGAGCGTCATGCGATGGTTAGGCCCAATACCCATCATCCGTATCAGCTGGGTGCAAGCCTTTATATGCCTGCTACTCGCCAAGATATCTGGCAAGTCATCAAGCGCGATAAATTACCAACGATTAATAGCATTATCATCTGCTTAGAAGATGCCGTTAGCCACAATGATGTCGAGCTGGCGCTGACACGGCTGCAAACCCTGCTTCATACTTGGGCGATACACGTCGATAGTATCAATGATCCGTCAAGAGAATCTGGCTTTCAATCGAATCAGCAATCGAATCAGCAATCAGAGCAAAAAAACCAGCATCCTACGCGGCCCTTGGTCTTTATACGTTCGCGCAATCCGATGATGCTGCAACAACTGGCAGACTATGCTCATATCGATCTCATCGACGGCTTCGTCATGCCCAAAGTCGATATGTATAGCTTATCCAATTGGCGCATGGCCTGCCAGAATCTCAGCATCGATCATTTATTAATGCCGACGCTTGAGACCGCAGCATTATTTAACCCACATCACAATCAAGAACTGGCCATTGGTTTTAAAGAAGCTTTTAGCCAGCCAGTCTTTGCTCTGCGCATCGGCGGCAATGATCTGTTTGCCGCGCTGCGTCTGCGCCGTCCGAAGAACAGTATCGTCTATGATACCCCTATCGGCACGCTTGCTTATCAGCTGCTCGGCTGCTTTGTGCCGCACGGCTTTTATCTCACCGCACCGGTCTTTGAGTATTTAGATCAGCCAACGCTGTTTATGCAAGAGCTGACTCGCGACGTCAGTTTGGGCTTAGTCGGCAAAACGGTTATTCATCCTAGCCAAATCGCTTTAGTTCAGCAAGCCTACTGCGTGCCAATGAGCACATTAGATGAGGCGCAAGCCATATTACATAGCGAAGCCAAAGCGGTATTTAAATATAATAATACGATGCTAGAGCCTGCCACACATCGCGCATGGGCGACCGAAATCGTCAATCGTGCCGATGCCTTTGGCACTATCGATGACGGCAATAGTGACTATACATCACGATTGTAATCACCTCTTATACCAAAACCAAAGACGCCGTTATCATAGCAATGATAACGGCGTCTTTTTAGTATAGTCGATTCAATTTAAAAGTAGTACAAGGCAACCGAGTGTAGATGTATAGGTGATACTTCAAGCGAGGTCAACGCAGTAATATTTTTATAGTGGAATGACTATATAGGGGCATGCCCTAATTAGGGCGTGTCCTCATTTTAAAAATGGTGATAAAAATGAGATAAATTGCAGTCAAACAAGGAAAATAACGCAGATAATATAGGGATATTAACCAGCTATTTAACGATGTTTGGCAAAATTTAGCCATTTTTAGCCCGTTTAGATATGATCAATTGAATTGAGGACACGCCCTAGTCATACTTATGATACACAGCTCGTCAAAAATTGACTCAGCACTTTATTGACCTGTTCAGGCTCTTCTACCGTCGAAGTATGTCCAGAGCCTTTGATTATTGCAAGCTTAGAGCCATCGATGGCGAAGTGCATACGCTCAGCTTTGGCATAAGGAGTAGCGACATCCTCATCGCCCACGATGATTAGAGTAGGCGTCGTGATGCGATCGATTTGATCATAAATAGCGTCGCGTTCGATGACTCCCATCGTGGCTTTGACGACCCCACCTTTGCGATTACCATTGAGCATTGCCAACCATTCTTTTTGATCCGCTTTACGCGATTTATCTTCTAAAAAAGTACTACCAAACATAATAGGCATGACTTTTTTACTCACCCTTTTCATCCCCAACCAGCGAATAGCCGTCATGAGCTTTTTGTAGCCGGGAATATTGTCAGGGTCTTCCGCATCAGCCGAAGTGTCTATTAGGGTCAAGGATTTTAGCAGCTCTGGTCTTCTAATAGCGATGCGTTGTCCAACGAAGCCGCCCATCGATAGTCCGACATAATGGCAGCTGTCTATATCGAGCGCTGCTAGGAGAGCAATAGCATCATCTGCCAAGGTGTCCATGTCGTAGCCGTCTTTAGTAATTTGCGACTGGCCTTGTCCGCGAAAGTCAAAAGCGATGCAGCGATAGCGGTCCTGAAAGTGCTCGACTTGTTTGTCATAGATTCTCGTATTCCAAAGTAGCCCATGAGCAAAGACCATGACAGGTTTCTGCGTATCGTTTGGTGCGCTATCTTCGTAATTGATATTAGCATTATTGACTTCAATAGTTGGCATAACAACTTCCTTGTATAATCGATTAAAAAATCAAGCATATGACTGCTTTTTCTTTTTAGCCCTGCCTTTCTAACGCTTTACTTCTTCTACTGATCTTTTAGCATAATTCACCAGCCACTCAGTTGACAGTCTTATTTCTGAATGAGCCGTTTTTATCGGTGCATCCTAAGGAATTAACACAGCGAGACAGATTAAACCACACTGGCGATTTGTCCTAAGCGCCCACAAAACTTGCTTTTATAATCATAGCAAGCTGCTATAGTAATCAATAGTGAATGATTTGTTACAAAACCTGCTCAGCCTTTATTTTGAATCGCCTATTACCTAACTAATTTAACTAAGGAAAGCCAAGATGTCACCGTCTCTCGTCGAGTACCAAAGCGAAAACCACATTGCCACCATTACTATGAACGATCCAAAAACGCTGAATGCCTTTAGCACGCCATTAAAAAACGCCATTATGGATGCGCTTGATAAAGCAGATAGCGATGCAGACGTACGTGCGATTGTCTTGCAAGGCAGCGGTCAAAATTTCTCTAGTGGCGGTCATATCGGTGAAATGCTAGAGAACGGTATGGAGTCTGAGGCATTGGTCGCAAAGCTTGATTTTATGCTACGTGAAGTCGCGGAAGTAAGCTTAAAGCTACGTAATATCCATAAGCCAATTATTGCTAAATTGGAAGGTGCAGTCGCTGGTGCAGGCATGAATCTAGCACTGACTTGTGATTTCCGTATCGCCGCTGACAATGCAAAGTTTGTGCAAGCCTTTGTTAATATTGGTCTGATTCCCGATGCTGGTGGTATTTATTTACTCAATCAATTGATTGGTGCTGCCAAAACCACTGAGCTCGTTATGCTTGGTGATAAGCTCAAAGCGGACGATGTCGCACGTCTAAATCTAGTAAATAACGTCGTTAGTGCGGACGAGCTAGATGCCACTGTACAGGCATTAGCGACGCGCCTAAGCAACTTACCGGGTAAAGCGCTTGCTTCAATGAAGCATATGATTAATGTCCATGCCTTTTCTGGTCTTAATGAAGCGCTTGATATGGAAGTTGAACAACAAAACATGATGGCCGTTACCGAGGACTTTAAAGAAGGTATTACCGCTTTTATGGAAAAGCGTAAGCCCGTTTATCAGGGTAAATAAAAGCCTTATAATATTCTGTTATGCACTATCATCAAAAAGGCTGCCATTAGGCAGCTTTTTTTGGGTAAAATCACATAGATAACCGTCAATATCGTTGTTATTAATAGCATTAATCATTAAGGAGCAGAGGCTGTTTTATAGTGATGCGGTAAGGTAAATATCTTGTCAAAACCCAAGGTAAAAACGAAGGTATAAACCAAGAAGAATAACAGCAGCGCGGCTTCCAGCATAAAGGCTTTGATTAGACCAACATCGTACCAAATCATATAAATTGGTAAGCAAATCAGCACCAAGCCGCCTTCAAAAACAAATGCATGCACACTGCGTATCAATAACGTGCGCTTTGTCACCTGCTTGCGCCGTTCCCACGCTTCAAAAGCTGTATTGTAGAGAAAGTTCCAAATCACCGCTGCCAATGACACCATCACTGCCGCTGGTAACGACTCTGAGGCATCACTACCACTGAGCATCATCAATATATAGGTGGATGAGATAATCGCGATGATTTCAAAGACAGTCACATATACAAGGCGACGTTTGAGAGGGGATAAAGTAATCAACCAAGACTCCAAAGCACCTGAATGATAAGTGCATAATTAAAGTCTCGGTCCGTCCCGAGATAGAAAAAGTAAAAAAGTGCAGAGCCACGGTTTCCGCCTGCCTTTATATTATACATGAGATAATGGAAGAAACCAGTTGACGCTTGTAGCAAAAAGATCCCGGTAACTTAAAAACAAAAAAATCATAGTTACGTTGCTACTCATATAAACTTAGTATTAAACCTTTAAATATCAACTATTTGTTTTATTAGCTTGGATAATACTTTGAAGTAGATAATAAACCCTGGTGTACTAATTGTTCTTTAAACTGCTTATTTTATAAAAACAATTTATCCTTGTTGTCTCGATATACAGTTCCACACGTAAAGCACTATAAAGATTTATCTCGATAAAATCGTTGTCTTATTACAGTCATCACTGCTATGCACATTGATAACAATGATAACAATGATAAAGTTATGAAAATCATAAAAGAAACGTAGCCAATATCACTTACAACGTTGTTATTTGCCTCCCTACCATATATGGTGCTGAACAGTCCCAACATACCTATTAAAAAATACATAACAAACAGAAAATTAACTATAGTAAACTTTGGCTCTTTATAAATACTTATGGTTTTTATGCCTTTTATTCTAGCTGTTATAAATAAACTCCCCTCATAATTATTAACCAATATGTTTAGTTTAAAACTGTCATTAGCGTTAATTAATAAAGGTTGAATTTCGACGCTATCCTCCATCTTGACAATAGCGGCATTCAATTCGTTTGGATTTTGTTCTAATACTTCACATGTAAGTATATTTGTATCACTACCTAATCTTACGTTAATAGGCATAGCGAAATCATCTATAGAAATAGGTTGATTCCCATCATTAACAAACCTGATGGAAATTAAGTGAACATTTACAACTTTTTTCTCGTCGTATAATATCGTAATCCTATCTTTAATCTTGTTTTCAACACCTACTAATTGTGTGTTTGAAATAATTTCATAGGAAAGTTTTTTTCGACTTTTTTGTAGGAAATAGATAATAAGTGGTACAGTAATAGTCGCTATTACTGCCAAAGTTCCTAATAATAATTCTACTGAAAAACTCATACCTTCTTCCTAAAATAATTCAATTTCACAATTATACATATTGCTGAGTTAATTAGATGCGGAAAAATGCTGAACACGACAGAAATTGTCGTTAGAAATTACTTTTTATTTTAAGCATAAAGCTTCTAATTTTAAATACTTATAGCATTAAATTAGCTCAATTGAGCCCTTATACCAATGCTTTAGATAGGCTATAAAATCAAGCAATATTTGCAAATTTATTTTGCTGGTAGACCCCATTTATTGGTTTCAGGCTTAGTATCATTAGCACAAAATACAAGAAACACAATGCCGCCTATCAGTGGTATTAAGGATATTAAAAACCACCATCCTGAGCGACCCGTATCATGTAACCTGCGAATACCAACAGCAATACTGGGTAAAGCAAGACCAAGCGCTACAACTATATAAACAGGCCCTGTTTCTGCGTCAAAAATGATTGCATCTATTATCATCGCAAAAATTGCTAAAATCATATATACCAAAGAAAAATACCAAAACTCTTTACGGCGTGCCCGACCAGAGAAATTGACATAGTTTCTTATGCACTTTTTGAACCAATCAATGATGCCATAGTTTTCTTCGGCACTATGATTGTTCACCGCAGCATCTGGCAGAGGTGGCGGCGTTACTTTATCGAGCATATTTTTATTTTCCATAGGATTTGTCTTCATGTATCTGTAAGAGTTAAGTCGCCAACCAAAAGTTTGACCAGTTCACTAAAGTATAAACTCCAAAAAAAAGTTTGCAAACTATTCAAGGTATTTTATTTTCATAAAAAACCCCGCATCATTTTGATACGGGGTTCTATTTAAATAAGAACGATAGAACTTAAAAACGTTCTACTTAAGCGTCAACCAAAATTAAGTCAACTGAGCAACATTAATTTTATCCGCTTCTTCAGTGTACTCTTCCATACGATCGAAGTTCATGTACTGATACACTTCCTCACCCATGCTGTTTAGCATGCCAGCATACTGCTGATATTCGTCGTTGGTTGGCAATTTACCAAGTACCGCTGCGACAGCTGCAAGCTCTGCAGAAGCAAGGTATACGTTTGCGCCTTGACCTAGACGGTTCGGGAAGTTACGGGTTGACGTTGATACCGCAGTAGAGTTCGGTGCGATACGTGCTTGGTTACCCATACATAGTGAACAACCTGGCATCTCAGTACGAGCGCCGGCTTGAGCATAAATGTTGTAATAGCCTTCTTCCATTAATTGACGCGCATCCATCTTCGTTGGTGGCGCAATCCATAGACGAGTTTTCAGACTACCTGCTGGTACGTCTTGTAGCAGTTTACCCGCAGCACGGAAATGACCGATGTTGGTCATACATGAACCAATGAATACTTCATCAATGGTATCACCAGCGACGTCAGCCAATGTTTTTGCATCGTCTGGATCGTTCGGGCAGCAAAGGATCGGCTCTTTAATCGTGCTCATATCGATGGTCATATCGATAGCGTATTCTGCATCTTCGTCAGCACGCATTAGGCTTGGATTCGCTAGCCACTCTTGCATTTGCTCGATACGACGGCTGATAGTACGCGCATCGCCATAGCCTTCTGAAATCATCCACTTAAGTAGCGTGATGTTTGAGTTCAGGTACTCAGTCACTGACTCTTCAGATAGAGTAATGGTACAACCAGCAGCGCTACGCTCAGCTGAGGCATCAGATAGCTCAAACGCTTGCTCAGCGGTCAAGTCTTCTAGACCTTCGATTTCAAGAATACGACCATTGAATTCGTTGATTTTGCCTTTCTTATCAACGGTCAATAGACCTTCTTTGATCGCTTGATAAGGAATCGCATGGACTAGGTCACGTAGCGTGATACCAGGCTGACGTTCGCCAACGAAGCGGACACGGACAGACTCAGGCATATCAAGTGGCATAACACCAGTCGCCGCTGCGAATGCAACTAGGCCAGAACCAGCTGGGAACGAGATACCCATTGGAAAACGAGTATGCGAGTCACCACCAGTACCAACGGTATCTGGAAGTAGCATACGGTTGAGCCATGAGTGAATGATGCCATCGCCCGGACGTAAGCTGACACCGCCGCGGTTCATGATGAAGTCAGGTAGTGTATGCTGAGTCTCAACATCAACTGGCTTTGGATAAGCAGCAGTGTGACAGAATGACTGCATCACAAGATCTGCTTGGAAGCCCAAACATGCCAAGTCTTTTAGCTCATCACGGGTCATCGGACCCGTAGTGTCCTGACTACCAACTGTAGTCATCTTCGGCTCACAGTACATACCCGGACGTACGCCTTGCAGACCACAAGCTTTACCAACCATTTTTTGTGCAAGGGTAAAGCCTTTACCAGTATCGGCTGGCTCTTCTGGCTTAGCAAATACGTCTGAATGACCAAGACCCATGTACTCACGAGCACGATTAGTCAAACCACGACCAACGATTAATGGAATACGGCCACCAGCACGGACTTCATCAAGCAATGTTGGTGAATTTAGCTTGAACGTTGACAATACTTCATCAGAGTCATGCTTAGTGATTTTGCCTTCGTACGGATAGATGTCAAAAACATCACCCATGTTTAGGTTATCAACCGCTACTTTTTCGATTGGTAATGCGCCAGAATCTTCCATAGTATTGAAGAAGATAGGAGCGATGTTGTTACCTAATACTAAACCGCCACCACGTTTGTTTGGCACGTTAGGAATGTCTTCACCCATGAGCCACAGTACTGAGTTGGTCGCAGACTTACGGCTAGAACCCGTACCAACCACGTCACCAACATAAGCGAGTGGATGGCCTTTTTCTTTTAGCGCTTCGATCTGCTTCATTGGACCGACAACGCCCTCTTCGTCAGCAGTGATGCCGTCGCGAGAGTTTTTGTGCATGGCTAATGAATGCAATGGGATATCAGGACGGCTCCACGCATCTTGCGCAGGTGACAAGTCATCAGTGTTGGTTTCGCCAGTCACTTTAAACGTCGTGTAAGTGGTCTTTTCTGGTACGGCAGCACGGTTCAAGAACCATTCAGCGTCAGCCCAAGACTGCACGACTTCTTTTGCAATGTCATTACCAGCTTCAGCTTTTTCAGTGACGTCATTGAATGCGTCAAATACCAGTAGCGTTTTTTTCAACGCTTCAGCAGCGTCTTGTGCAACATCGGCGTCATCTAGTGCAGCAACCAATGGCTGCACGTTGTAGCCACCTTGCATAGTGCCTAGGATTTCGACGGCTTTTTGCTTGCTGATAAGTGGTGATGATGCTTCACCCTTAAGGATAGCAGCTAAAAATGCAGCTTTAACGTAAGCAGCTTGGTCAACGCCAGCAGGAATACGGTTTTCTAGCAGGTTCATTAAGAATGCGTCTTCGCCTGCTGGTGGGGTTTTTAATATTTCAACCAACTCTGCTACTTGTTTTTCGTTCAGTGGTAGCGGAACCGTTCCTAGCTCAGCACGTTCTTCGACATGTTTACGATAAGCTTCTAACACAATAGTCGTCCTCGTCAGTTGGGGGTATTAGCACATTACGTGGGTAGTCAGCATGACAGCCTGCGTCTATATACTAGATGGAATAATTATCCGTGCAATCATAGCTTAAAACGCTCTAAATGTTAATGGCTCAGCCTTTAAAAGGCTCAATATAGGGCCATATTGGACATTTATTATAAAAATAGTACCATCAATAATATGATTGGGCAGCCTTTCGCAACCAATATGCTGCTTGTCACTCTCGTCAAGCATAGCTCGATTCATAATCAAATTAATACATCGAGACTACTAAACATTTTTCAGGATATTATTTGATAAAATATTATCTTGCTACGATAGCTTAGAGAAAATATCAATTAAAAAAATAGCGCTTGAAAAAACAGCTTTTATTAACCATATACTAAGGCATGCCCTCATTTTAAGAATGGTGATAAAAATAAGATACATTGTAGTCAAACAAGAAAAATAGCGCAGATAATATCGAGATATTAATCAGCTGTTTGACGCTGTTTGGCAAAATTTAGCTATTTTTAGCCCATTTAGATGACTATCAATTGAATTGAGGACATGCCTTAAATAAATATTAGGGATGACGACATGGACGATAGCAATATAGAAAACCACGACATAGAAAACAATGATATGAAGAATAACGCTAATTATCAAAACGGCCTTAAGGTTCGTACTGAAGTAATGGGCGAGGCACATGTTAAACGCTCGCTTGATGCGGCGACTGGATTTACCCAACCGTTACAAGACTGGATTATTGAACATGCTTGGGGTAGCACTTGGCAAGATGATTCAGTATTACCGCGTAAATATCGCTCCTTAATCACCATCGCCTTTTTAATTGCACAAAAAAGCCCGACTGAGCTAAAAGGGCACATTCGAGGTGCGATTAATAATGGCGCAACTGTCGCTGAGATTCGAGAAGTATTGATGCACAGTTTACCTTACTGCGGTGCACCTGCCACCCAAGAGGCGTTTCGTGCCGCCATAGATATCCTGAATGAGTTGGATATTGATATTGATATTTAAAACTATGGTTGCAAGCGCAATCGTAGTAGTCTTAAAACAGTAGTCTTAAAACAGTACTTTGAACCAGTAACCTTAAAAGGTCGGTTAAACAATATTGATTAAAAATCGACCTCTAAATTTCTGCTATAATAGTTCAACTAATAACATATGCTAATAATTCCATAAACCCTTATACGATAAAGGGTTAAGAGATAATTTATTATGACAACTGCCGTACAAACACATGTGCCTGCTGCTAAGGTCAAACCTAGAAAAGCCATCCAAGGCGAAAAGCTACGTGGCTATGATAAAGTTGCGCGTATCCCAATTAAAGTGATTCCGACCGTCGAGGCGAAGAAAAAGCCAGATTGGATTCGGGTCAAGATGTCCTCGCCTACTGAAGTGGCACGTATCAAAGCCACCTTGCGTGAGCAAAAGCTCTATACCGTCTGTGAAGAAGCCGCTTGCCCTAACCTGCCGCAGTGCTTCGCTGATGGTACGGCGACCTTTATGATTATGGGTGATATCTGTACCCGTCGCTGCCCGTTCTGTGACGTCGGCCATGGTCGTCCGAATGAGCTAGATGCAGATGAGCCGCGCCACACTGCCGAGACCATTTTAGGCTTGCAGCTTAAATATGCAGTAATCACCTCTGTGGATCGTGACGATTTAAAAGATGGCGGCGCGGCGCATTTCGTTGAAGTACTCAATGAGTCAAGAGCGCTTAGCCCGAATTGCCTCATTGAAATATTGGTGCCAGATTTCCGTGGGCGTATGGAAGTGGCTTTAGACCTACTGACAGAAACCCCACCAGATGTCTTTAACCACAACATTGAAACGGTTCCGCGTCTGTACAAAGCCTTCCGCCCAGGCTCTGACTATCAACATTCATTAGATTTGCTCAAGCTCTATAAAGAGCGTCGCCCTGATATCGCGACCAAGTGCGGTTTTATGGTTGGCCTTGGTGAGACGGAAGAAGAAATCTATGCACTGCTTGATGATCTAAAAGCACATAACGTCGATATGATTACGGTTGGCCAGTATCTACAACCTAGTAAAAACCACGCGCCAGTTGATCGTTATGTCCATCCAGACGAGTTCCAGCGTTATATGGACTACGGCAAAAAGATTGGTTTCTTTAACATTTGGGCAGGCCCGATGGTACGCTCAAGCTACTTTGCCGATCGTCAATACTATGGTGAAGATTGCCCAGCGCCTATCCGTAGCAAAAAAGCCTTAGAAGCCGAAGGCAAACTTGGTTGTTAAATGTCAGGCTTTAATGAGCTAAAGCTTAAACATTAAGCTAAGCATGTAAAAAGGGTGAATAACAATTTATGTTATTCACCCTTTTTTTTGACTTTAATGAACCTGTAAAGCCTCCAAACCCAACGCTTTACACGGTTAAAGTTGGCGTTGGCTTGCCAGCTGTTTTTATATTGAATATAGCAATACTAAGGACAATGACGCCGCCTAATAATCCCGTGGTAATCTCAGGATAAATCAGTAATAAAGCGCCAATAGCCAATATAATACGCGTCACCGAATTCATAGTACCTTTAAAATACCCCTCCAGCGCCGAGCTTAAGGCAATAACACCCGTGATCGAAGTGACTACGACCGTGATGATAGCGATAATAGGCGGCAATGGGAAATCTTTCGCTGTGACTGCCAGACCCGTAGGATCTATCATCAACATCGTCGGATTATAAATAAACATAAACGGCACGATAAATCCGGCAAGTGCCAGTTTGAGCGACAAAAACCCTGTTTTCATCGGATCACCGCCGGATATGCCTGCACCGGCAAAAGCAGCCAAACACACAGGCGGCGTAATATTGGCAAAAATACCAAAGTAAAAGACGAACATATGCGCTGACAAAATCGGAATATCAAACCCTGCTAAAGCTGGTGCTGCCATCGTTGCCGTAATGATATAAGCAGGAATAGACGGTAGTCCCATGCCCAATACCATCGAGGCAAGCATCGTTAAAATCAGCGTGAAAAATAGCGACCCTGCACCAAGTGTGACAATTGATGAGGTCATCACCGTTCCAAAGCTGGTCAAACTCACAACTCCGATGATGATACCGACGACCGCACAGGCAGCCATCACGGCGAGCGACTGACGAGCACCATCTTCTAGCGCACCCAAAATATCAGAAAAACCCATTCTGGTCTCTTTGCGCAGCATACTAACCACGACGGTAAAACCAATGGTATATGCCGCTGCATAGCCGACGGGCACGTTTTTGATTAATAAGAAGACCAAAAAGACAATCGGTAGCAGCATATGACCGCGTGCTTTTAAGACTTCTTTGACTGCTGGTAAGTTTTCTTTGGCAATGCCTTTTAAGTCACGACGACCAGCGCGAAAATGCACCTGCGCGATAACGCCAAGATAATATAATATCGCTGGTAATAATGCCGCTAGCGCAATCGTACTGTACGGTAACCCTGTCGTCTCTGCCATGATAAAGGCACTGGCACCCATAATCGGTGGCAATATCTGCCCACCCACAGAAGCGCTCGCCTCTACTGCACCAGCAAAGTCTTTATGATAGCCAACCTTTTTCATCAACGGAATGGTAAAGGCACCAGTGCTGACCACGTTCGATAAAGCAGAGCCATTAATACTACCCATAAAGCCACTGGAGATGACCGCCACTTTTGCCGGACCTCCTTTTTTATGACCTGCAATGGCCAATGCCAAATCATTAAATAGCTGTCCCATTCCAGAACGTGCTAAAAATGCACCAAAAAGAATGAATAAGAAGATAAAAGTGACCGATGCACCAATCGCAACAGAATATAAACCTTCGGTTTTTAGAAATAATTGACCAAAAATATCACCCATGTCATAAGGACGAGTCAGTAGCCGGTCTGGCATAAAATCCAAATGACTGACAAATGGATAGGCCAAAAATATCGATGCTAATATAGGCAAAATCCAACCAGTGATACGCCGACTGCCTTCAAGTACACAGATAACGGTGATAATAGAAAATATCACATCAACCTGATTGGCCATGCCACCACGCGAGGTCACAATGTCTTGGTACTCGTATATGAGATAGGCCATCCCAGATAAGGACAGCGCAAACCAAATCCAGTCATACCAAGCCACCCGCTGTCGGCTGCTTTTTTTACTGGCTGGAAAAATAAGAAATATTAAAGCAAATCCAACACCAACATGCACAGAGCGTTGTAACAGCGCAGGCATGGGATTAAAAGTGATATACAAATGAAAAAGAGAATAAAAAATGCAAATTGCAGCGATAAAATACTTCACTGGTCCTTGAGTGATATGGCGCGTGATGGACTCTCGGTCGTACTTTTCTAATATGGCTTTATTATGGGCTTGCGCCTCAAGCTCAGCGTCGACATTAGTCTCAACGTCAGGATGAGAATGTATAGGCGAGTCGCTATCGTTATTGATATGGTTATCTGACATCGTTGTCAAATTATCGTGATCCGTCACTTGGGAGTTCATGACACAAGTCCTTGTTAAATCTATCAATGAAACCATACGCTGTCGGCATGATCGTTACTTCAGAATAGTCTGGCACCCAGCGGTGAATGCGTATCCGATAGTTACCATAGTCAATCTCACCTTTGGTAAGCCGTGAGACCACCCAATTAAGCTTGGGCAGTTTCTCATTGATTTGATAACCCAGATAGCCAGGTTTTTGTATGGGAGCAAGCGCCTCAGTAGAGGGTGTACCTGCGCCAAAAGCTTCAAAATAAGTGGTGGTCAGCAGCAGTTCAGCGTCTTCTGTACTGCTGCCGTCTATACGCTGATACTGTTCTTCCCACCATTGTTTTTCTACAGAATGTATCCAGCGCAATTGAAAGTCAGGCTCGACGAAATAGCAAACCTTGTCATTAGCACCGTCAACACCTGCGACGCGAACTTCCACCACAGGCTGACGGACAAAGAGATGCCACAGCATAAAAAAAACCAGCGCAGCAATGAGCACTGCGCCAGCTATTAACCATAATGTCTTATTTTTAGTAACCATAACTGCTTATTTAGCGGCTTGTTCATCATAGTATTTTTTGGCGCCAGGATGGATAGGTGCAACCATGCCTTCACGAGCCGTCTCTAAGCTAATATCATTGGCCGCTTGGTGTGCTGTTTTTAGGCCGTCTAAATTATCAAATAACGCTTTGGTCAACTTGTAACCATCTGCTTCAGACAACTCAGAGCTTACCAATAGAGCATTCATAATCGCTGCGGTTGGAATCGCGGCGTCATTGCCATAAGTGCCAGCAGGAATCTCAAAGGTTTTAAAGTAAGGCTTACTTGCAATGATTTCTTTTAGCTTGTCTTGATTAATGGTGATTAACTGTAAGTCCAAGCCCTGCTCTAGCTCCATCAATGAAGAGTTCGGTAGACCACTACTAAAGAAAGCTGCTTCAATTTTACCCGCTTTCATGCCATCCGCCGCTTCAGAAAAACCCAAATAATCGACAGTGATATCATCGTACGTGATACCGAAACCTTCTAATAACGTTCGAGCATTGACTTCTGTGCCAGAGCCTTGATCGCCCACAGCGATACGCTTACCACGTAAGTCTTCAATATTTTTGATGCCAGATTTTTTGGTGGTGACGATTTGCACCACATTAGGGTACAAGACCGCAATTTGTTGGATGTTGGTAATTGGCTTATCAAAGTTGTTTTTGCCTTCGACCGCGTCGGTGACCACATCACTGAGCGCCAATACCATGTCGACTTTACCTTGGGTCAATAGATTGACGTTTTCGACTGAAGCGCCGGTGGTTTGCGTCTTTGAGTTCACCCCAAAGGTTTTGACATAGACTTCTGATAATGAAGTACCAATGATGTTGTAAGGGCCAGATGCTCCGCCAGTAGCGATGGTAAGAAACTTGGTATCCAGCTTGTCGGCGGCAGTGTCAGTAGCAGCGCTATCTGTTGCCGTACTGTCAGTATTTTCTGAACTTGGTGATGAGCATGCGGTTAGGCCTAAAGTGGCGCTTAGCATCGCTGATAAAAATAACGGAGATTTTAGAGAGTTGAACATTGCATTCATCCTTGAAATAATCGATTTAATACCTCTAACGGCATCACTATATAAATATTAATGCGTTACAGACCTGTAATAGTATAGCAATTCCCACCATAAATAAACCAAAGCCTTTTATGTCTCAAAACCTTGTAGATAAAGCAACTTGAGTTAAAAATAGCGATTCGGAGTATTGATATTTGTTTAGTAAAGTTCTGCTATGCGAAACAAAGTTTCATTATTCAAGCTATTTAAACAAAAATTAAGCACAGTGTAAACCTTTATCATCGTCTTAATAGCATCAAGGTTATTTATTACGGAGTCAAAAAATGCTTACCAAGAATGAATAGGGCGTGTCTTCAGTTCACTCGATAGTCATCTAAATGGGTTAAAAATGGCTAAATCTTGCCAAACATCGTCAAATAGCTAGTTAGTATCCCGATATTGTCTGCATTATTTTGCTTGTTTGACGGCAATTTATCTCATTTTTACTACCATTTTTGAAATGAAGACACGCTTTAAACTATATTTCTGCATTTATTTTGTGTCTGTAATAGATAGTCTCTTAGGATTAACTGTACCTTAGAAAAACATTCTAAATAACTGAAAATCAACGAATAATAATACTACCCTTATCGAAAGCGGCTACACTAGCAAGCTAGGATATGGTCAATACCATATAAGTTATATACGCTGTCAGGCTCGATTAATCTACTATTGCGAGTACTTTCACTCGTCTTAATAGTCTCCAAGTTATATAGAACTGACTATCGTGCTATATTTTGAAACCATAGTTTAGAATCGAAAATAATGATCTCTCTTATAAAAAAAGGATTGACCGATGAGCACCGAATTTACGCCGCAAGAAGGCTCTTGCTCTTGTTATAGCAACACTTATACGATTAACCATACTCCGATAGCTCGCTTTATTTGTCACTGCACTATCTGTCAGGACTATACGGGTAAGGCTTATAACGATGTCACGGTTTTGTTTAAGTCAGATCTCAGCGAAATGGACATCAATAAAACGCGTTTTCGTCGTTGGAAAATGCCACCGAATATCAGCCGTGGACTGTGTAAGCGCTGTCATAAGCCCAGTATAGAGATGGCTGTGGGCGGTGCTCTGGTCTTCATTCCTACCGATAACTATCCTAATGCAGCCGCTCTACCTGAACCGACGATGCATCTGTTTTACAATCGCCGTGTTAAAGATGTGGACGACAATCTGCCTAAATATAACGGTGTTGTGCAAAGTCAGACAATGGCGGTTAAGGAGCTGGCTCAAGGAATGTATAAGAGAGTCACTAAGCGCTAGCAGTATCCGTTCAAAAGACTAGTTATCTTCCTTATTAAGTTTTTTTAGTTAAATACCTATTGTCAAACATCTGGAAACGTCCTATGACTTTAAAAGAAGAAGACACTGTAAAACACTCTGCTGACATCGCTATCATTGGCGGTAGCGGTCTGTATCAAATGGCAGACTTGACTAACCAGCGTAGCGTCAGCATCTCAACACCTTATGGCAAGCCGTCCGATGATATTATCTTAGGGGAATTGAATGGTGTGACCGTTGCTTTTTTGACCCGTCATGGTCAAGGGCATAAATTTACACCTTCTAAAGTACCTTATCGCGCCAATATTTATGCGCTAAAAACTCTAGGCGTGCGCTATATCATTTCAGTATCAGCGGTGGGTTCATTGCAAGAAGAGCTTAAACCGTTAGACATGGTCGTCCCTGATCAAATGATCGACATGACTAAACATCGTGCCAGCACATTTTTTGGTAAAGGTGCAGTTGCGCATGTCTCGATGGCGGATCCTTTATGCCCGAAAGTCGCTGATATTCTGAATCGCGCTTACACTCAAGCGAATATCAATGAAGGGCAATGTCATGCACAAGCGACTTATGTGTGTATCGAAGGCCCGCAATTCTCGACTCGTGCAGAGTCACACTGGTATCGCCAAATGAACGCTGACATCATCGGCATGACGAATATGCCAGAAGCCAAGCTGGCGCGGGAAGCTAGCATCGCTTACGCGACTTTAGCTTTGGTCACAGATTTTGATAGCTGGCATCCTACTAAAGAAGACGTCAGCGCCGATTATGCGATTCAAAACCTCATGAAAAATGCCGATAATGCTCAATCAGTCATTAAAGAAGCGGTTGCTTTGTTAGCCGTTGAACAACCTAAATCAATTGCTCATCATGCGCTTGCTCAAGCGTTAGTGACACCTATTGAAGCGATGAGTATTGAGATTAAAACTAAACTTGCAGCGCTGTTGCCCGAGTAAAATTAAAGGTAATATCAAAAATAATATAAAAAGTAGTATTAATTCTATTCGCATAAAAAAGCCATCAAACTGTTTGATGGCTTTTTTGGTTTAAGCAAGAGAAGGAAAAATAAGTCAAAAATTAGCAATTTCGTCACCATCAAGCCAGCCTTTAGGCAAATACTGCAAATCTTCAGGCTCATCAATATCAGGCAAAGAGTCTAAAAAGGCCAATGACCAGTTTAATTCTGCCAAGCGCTGTTGAGTAATCTTTGCTACGCTCGGCGTGCTCCATTGGATATCATTAAATAAACGAGCAGCAACTTGTTTAAAGCCAAACAGCACATAACCGCCATCAAAGGCTGGTATCATCACGCTATCCTGAGTGTCTAATCGCTGTGCAGCCCGTTGAATGATGATAGAACTAAGGCTAGGACAATCTGTGCCTATCAAAATCACTTGCTTAAAACGCGCTAATGCTTGTTGACTCGCCGTGAACATACGCAAACCCAAATCACCATCTGCTTGCTCTGACCATCGCAGCGAGTCAGGCAAACCAAGCGTTTGCCAGCATGGATCGCTTGGCGCAGGGCTGACACACAGCTCAATGCTAAAGCCCGTAGCCACAGCTTGCTCGATACTATGTAAAAGTAATTGCCGTGCCATTCTCGCTGCACCATCAATGCCAAGCGCAGGTTGCAAACGGGTCTTTGCCATGCCCTGTGCAGGGAATTTTGCAAAAATAATAATGCAGGTTTTTTGATTTTGAGTCATATTGAAATTTTTCTATTATTTATAATAACGCGCGTTAATGTTATCAGCCGACACGCCACGCCAATAATCAAAACGTAACTGCCACATTAAGACAATCGTCCGCCATGTGCCATACTGCTGCCAACGTCTTGCTGATGTGATGACTTTATTTTTCAGACAAGCAGGTTTAGCAATACCTTTTAGTTGCTTGCATAATTCAACATCTTCCATCAACGCTTGATTAGGATAGCCGCCCATTTGCGCAAATAAAGATTGACTGATAAAAATAGCTTGGTCGCCTGTAGCGATATGAGTTAAACGTGAGCGCCAATTAATCATGGCACTGACCACCCAAAGCATCGGCTGACGACTATTTAGCTGCACATCAAAACGTCCCCAGTTTGCTAGTGTCATCGCCCTAGAAATACTATCGATAGCGTCAATTGGCAACCGCGTATCGGCATGTAAAAATAGCAAAACATCGCCAGTGGCTAATGCTGCACCCGCATTCATTTGCCGCGCACGCCCTGCTTTGGACGTAATAACTTGCCAATCAATTTTACACTCACTGCCAAGCACTAACTCATTAATAAAACTTCGAACGATGCCAATAGAATCATCGTTTGAGCCCCCATCGACCAAGATAACTTGCTGTGGCATTGGCTTTAGACTGTTAATATTGGCAAACAAATGAGGCAAATTATTCGCCTCATTTATTACTGGAATAATAATAGAAACCGTAGCTATAGCGGTCATAATTGGCAGTGCTCGCTGTTATGTTTTATCAGTATTATTTCTTATTCAGATTCCAATTATAGCTAGTATAGTCGATCTTAGTTTTGCCACTTTTTAAATCAGCGCTTTGCGATTTATTAAGCCCTAAAGATGAGCTATAACGAGCTAAGAATCCTTCCAAATCTTTGGTACCGCGCCAATTCGACTCAAAGTCTTCTTTATACCATTTAAAAATGGGAGAA
Organism: Psychrobacter sp. GW64-MNA-CIBAN-0177; assembly: GCF_040309585.1. Taxonomy (NCBI): domain Bacteria; kingdom Pseudomonadati; phylum Pseudomonadota; class Gammaproteobacteria; order Moraxellales; family Moraxellaceae; genus Psychrobacter; species Psychrobacter sp. GW64-MNA-CIBAN-0177. The sequence continues at coordinate 53,158 of NZ_JBEOOY010000005.1, read as the reverse complement.
ACCTCAAGCGTGCCGCCTTTAAGACGGTTACGACTACTATCTGCGAGGAATTTACTTGTGACTTGCTCTAATTGCTTATCCAGTTTGCTACCGGTAAAAGCATCATTTAATAGCGCAGGACAGCCGATGCTAGCACAATTCACCGCAAAGTGAATGCGCGGTTCATTATAGCGTTTAGAGCCACGGATTAGATTGTGCTCGATGTCATCAAGTGAACGCTTTTTGCCTAATAGCGTGACAAAATCTTGTTTCCATGGCGAGCCAAATATCCCACCGATATCTTTGATCGATTTGAGATTCGGATACTTAGTCAGTATCAACTCTACCGTGCCAGCATTGTAGACGTTAATCAAAAATGCCAACTGCTCATCTTTGCTCCAACCATTGAACTCTGATTGACTGACTTTGCTAGTTGCTGCCATGTAGCTATCAAGCTTGCTTTGATCCGCTTTCATACCGTTATAATTAACGACCGAGGCTTTACCACCATTGGTCATAGTGACATTTTTACTCAGCAAGCTATCCCAAGTACTATGATTAAAATCAGCATAACTTGCCATACTAGCCAATAGCACAGAAGTAGCTACTGCTGTCTTAATCAGTAAACGCTTGCTTGAAAAACTACCTGTACTCTTACTTATGTTATTAAAGATGTTCATAATTAACTCCGTTTAGATCGAGGATGTTTTTGCTATTGTCTGCCCTGCTGTCTCTTCTTCCAGCGCGCCACCGCAGCTACTTCCCTGTCCTGCTGTACAGCCATAGCAGTGATCTGCAATCGCAATATCATCGCCAGTAGGATTTTGCGTTAATAAATCGCTCAGATGCCGACGGGACTTGTTGGGTACTGGAATCTCTAACTGCTGGTTAAAGTCACAATCAAATAACTCTCCCAGCCAATTGACACTGATCGTCGAGCGGCACATGACTTCGGCTAAATTGCCAGCCACGTAATTGGCCTTAAGCAAGTCCATATAGGGATGGAATTGGTTTTTGGCCAATAGCACCGCACCAAAGCGCTGAATCGGCATATTGGTCAAAGCAAATAACTGATGAAATTCGATATCGAAATGTTCTTTTAGCTCACGTTTATAGTCCGCCTCTAGCTGTTGCTGATTGGGCGGTAGCGTGGCGCCTTGCGGGTTATAAACGAGGTTCAGCGTTAAGTTTGAGCCAGCTTTGCCATAACCTAAGGCATTGAGCTTATGCAGTCCCAATATACTGTCGTCAAACGCACCCTTGCCGCGCTGCTTATCGACGTTTTCTAATGAATAACAAGGCATTGATGCCACCACGTCGACTTCATTGTCTGCCAAAAACTGCGCCATATCCTCATAGCCTTCTGCCATCAGAATTGTTAAATTACAGCGATCAATCACTTTGACACCCAAAGCGCGCGCGGCGGTAACCAGATACTTAAAGTCTTCATGCATCTCAGGCGCGCCACCGGTTAAATCAAGCGTATCCATATCTTGTACTTTTAGTACGTCCAGTATCAGCTCGACCAGCTCACGCGACATCATCTCCGTACGATAAGGACTGGCTGCCACGTGGCAATGTACGCAGGACATATTGCACAAATAGCCCATGTTCACTTGTAGCGTAGTTAACTCACGACGTTTGATGGCTGGAAAGTCAGTAAATTCGAGTAGTTCAATGGTAGATTTCATAAAATTATAGAATCCGTGTTGTGATATTTACTCAACTGCTTAGGGTCTGTTTACTATTCTTCTAATCGATTTGCAGTTAAGATCAAGTTTATCTAATCAATGATACCCTATTATGTCACTAGCATTTTTAATCATTGTGTATTCAATAAATATATTCAATCTTTATAAGCTATCGAAAATATGTTGAGAGAATAGCTCGCAGTATTAGTGCCAGTCATAGTTGAATTCAAATTATTACGATACAAGGAAGCTGGGTGTAAGCGATACATGAGCACGCTTAGCGAGGATAACGGTGTGGCGGATTTATATGGATTTGACTATAGCTTAATTTGCATTGACGAAACGCTTATCAATATAGCGTTTAAGATACCAAACCCAGCGACCTTGCAAACTCACACTGCCCCAACTGGCAATGGCATACTTATCGCCACAAGATAATAAATACAAAGTGCGATTTTTGGGCTGATAGCTTTGTAAGGGTTTATTTTGATCTACCATAAAAGTTAATAAATTATCTGCTGCGACTGCACCGCCATGTACGGCATGAACCCCTGAGTGCGCGACATCTTTATCCACGCGCGTTGCCACATCACCGACGGCGAATACATTATTATGAGAGACACTTTGCTGCAGCGCATTTACTGCGATAAAGCCGTTGTCAACTGTGGCAATATCCGTACTGGCTGTCCACGCTGCACCAGTCACGCCAGTGGCAGCGATAACCGCATCCATTAAAAAGGATTGCTGCAATGACGCTCTCTCAGTAATCAATGTCCCATTCTGATAGGCGATGGCGCGCTCGTAGATAACTTCAATACTCAGACGATTAAGCTGCTTGATAACACGATGTCTAAACTTTTGATTAAAACCAGCCAATAGCACATCACCGCAGATTAAAAACACTTGATGATTCGGGTGAATATGCTGCAAGGCGACTTGGGCAGCCATAACCAGCTCGATTGCCGCTGCGCCAGCCCCGATAATAGCCAATTGATAATGTGCTGAGCGCTGAGCGGTAGCAAGCACTTGCGACCACTGATTCACAAAGCTATGTAACGGACGAATCGCAATGACACTATTAGTGTCAGCACTATTAGTGTCAGCATTATTAGTGTCAGCATTATTAGTGTCAGCATTATTTAACCAGTGCATATCCGTATCCGCGCCAGTGTTTAACGACACTACCTCATAGCTATGATCATAGTCGTCAGCGGTCATGACTCGCTGTGATTTGGCGTCTATCTTTACGATTGGCTGCTGAATGAAATGCACGCCAGCCTGCTTGCATTGTGCCGCAATATCTATACGGATATCATCTAGTATATAGTGCCCCGCCATCCAGCCAGGCAACATACCTGAATAGATCGACTGCGGTTGCTCGCTGATTAATGTGATATCCGCATTTATTAGAGGCGTCCCACGGAGTCGACGCAACAGACCAATATGCGCATGACCAGCACCTACCAAGAGCAACTTTTTTAAGGGCATTATTTTTATAGGTATATTTTTTATGGGCATTTTATCGCTCAATGTTTTTGATACTTTTAAATAGTTTTGACTGGTTTACTAGGGTGTACCAACGCTGGAAACTTAGGAAAGATAAAAACGCTATCGAAATTAAAACATAAGTTAAAAGCATTTAAAGCAAGACTATTGTACGATAACGACGCCGCAGTAAATAATATTGACCTGATAAGGCTTTATGATTAAATTGATGGTAGCAATCATTCATCCCAATTATAAAACCTGACTGGCTGCTTAATTTGTAAATAAGTCATATTGACCATGCATTTAGCACCCATCGCTCAATGCTTAAAAAATTTAGAAACAGTCTGTTTTCATTCTCTAACCATGCAAGGATTCTACGCTTATGAGTACCTCTGACCAGATCACCTCTTCTGACAATACCCACTATCTGAATCATACATTTTTTGAGCCGCGTGATAGTGATAAAAAAATTAAGGCCACTTTACTAATCGTCCACGGCATGTCAGAACACAGCGGTCGCTATGCGGACTTTGCTCAGTTTTTGGCTGATAATGGTATTGCAGTAGCAACCTACGATCAGCTCGGTCATGGTCAAACGGTAAAAACAAAGGCTGATTTGGGATTTTTTGGCAGTGAGCATCCAGTGCAGTCTTTATTACAAGACGTCATCGTTATGGCTGATAGCCTAAAATCGCGTCATCCTCATGTGCCGCACTTTGTTATGGGTCACTCTATGGGCTCGTTTATCGTCCGTAATGTACTCAAACATCACGCACAAGACTTTGCTGGGGCCATCTTAATGGGCACTGCAGACGCCAACCCATTGACCAAAGTACTATTACCTATTAATAAACTATTGGCCAAAGCGGCACCAAAAAAACCAAATACTGTATTTGCTAAAGTAATGAACAAAGTACTGAATAGCAAACTTGATAACCGTATTTCTGACTCGCAGTTTGCGTGGATCAGTGAAAATCCCGCCAATATCGCCGCTTATGAAGCCGATCCACTCACCGGTTTTGACTTTACTAACAATGGTTTTATGACGCTATTCACCTTGATGACAACAGGTCTCCATAAAGGCTGGGCTGCGACGATTGCAAAAGACTTTCCCCTGTTCTTTGTCAGTGGCAAAAGTGATCCCATCGGTGATATGGGCAGCGGCATTCGCAACATTGTCAGTCGCCTAAAGAAACAAAACTTCAATAATGTGGAAGTAAAGCTCTACCCAAACATGCGCCATGAGCCCCTTCACGAGCAGGCGAACAAGGTGGTGTATCACGATATCTTAGAATGGATAGAACGCAATAGCTCATCGTTCTAAATGGCATTACTTATTATCAATACAGACCTTTGCGCCCAACTTATTTGCTAAAAGTCGTCAAATTAGCGACAATGTGGCAGGCAATATTTTTAGTCGATTTTTGACGCTATCTTTAACTATAAGATTTATTTACTTTTCATTCATCTTAGGAATTTTTATCCATGTCATTACAACAAACCATCGAACAAGCCTTTGAAAACCGCAACGAATACAGCCCATCTACTATGCCACAAGATGTGCGTGATGCTATCGAGCAAGTGCTTGAGCAGTTAGATAACGGTACACTGCGAGTTGCAGAAAAAAAGGATGGCGAGTGGGTCGTCAATCAGTGGGCAAAAAAAGCCGTCTTACTATCGTTCCGCTTAAACGATAATTACGTGCAAGCCGCTGGTGAGCACATACAGTTTTATGACAAGGTGCCAACTAAGTTTGCCAACTGGACCGAAGCACAGTTCAAAGAAGCTGGCGTACGCGTAGTGCCACCAGCCGTGGCCCGTAAAGGCTCATACATCGCAGCCGGTGCGGTATTGATGCCGTCGTATGTTAATATTGGCGCGTATGTCGATCAAGGCGCGATGGTAGATACGTGGGCGACCGTAGGTTCATGTGCTCAAATCGGCAAAAACGTGCATCTGTCAGGTGGTGTTGGTATCGGCGGTGTATTAGAGCCATTACAAGCCAATCCAACGATTATTGAGGACAACTGCTTTATCGGTGCGCGTTCTGAAATCGTTGAAGGCGTTATCGTTGAAGAAGGCTCAGTCATCTCGATGGGTGTATTTATCGGTCAGTCAACGCGTATTTATGATCGCGAAACGGGCGAGATTCATCGTGGCCGTGTACCAGCAGGCTCAGTTGTCGTACCAGGTAGCCTACCATCAGAAGATGGCACACACAGCTTATATGCTGCTATCATCGTCAAAAAAGTCGATGCACAAACCCGTGCTAAAACATCAGTAAATGAGTTATTACGTTTAGCCTAAATATGTACAGTGTATAATCATTTAGCACGTACAATCATTGTTTTACATAAAGATGCTGGAGTCATCCTCCAGCATCTTTTTTGCAGCTTAATATAGGCTGTTGCGTTATAATCCATTTTTTTGGTTTGGCTTTATCCAAACGCAAAACTCCCATACCAGAACCTGCCTTTTTATTACGATTGATAAATGCTTAATCTCATTATCAATCTTTAACTGTATTTGACATATTATGAGTGAATCACTATTACGCACCGCCGCCATTCCTGTCACTGATCCTGAAGCGGGTCTACGTTTGACAGAAATCTTTTATTCTTTGCAAGGTGAAGCACTGACCTCAGGCTTGCCGACGATATTCGTACGCTTGACCGGCTGCCCGCTGCGCTGTGTTTATTGTGATACCGAATATGCCTTTACGGGCGGCGAACGTCAGTCGCTAGAAGCCATTATAGAGACCATCAAAAGCTATCCTTGCAAGCGTATTTGTCTGACGGGTGGCGAACCATTAGCACAGCCGAATGCCATTGAACTGATGAAGCGCTTACTGAGTGATGATTATGAAATCTCGCTTGAAACCGCAGGCGCGCTCACGGTAGAAAACGTACCGCCAGCAGTCAGTAAAGTGATGGATCTCAAAACGCCAAGCTCAGGCGAAGTCGATAAAAACCTATGGTCAAATCTGGACTATCTGACTCAGCATGATCAGCTTAAGTTCGTCATCATGAACCATGCCGATTATGAGTGGGCAAAAGCCATGTTGATCGAGCATAAGCTAAATGAATTGGTCAGCACCGTTTGGTTTTCTCCGATGTTTAATGTCGCAGACGATATTGACGAAGAGGCCAGCCCCGATGTGCCAGTATTGGCGCGCGAGTTGGCTGAATGGATATTGGCCGATGCCCTGCCCGTGCGCTTTCAATTACAACTGCACAAAATCATCTGGGCAGATGCCAAAGGCAAATAGAAAAGCGCATAAAAAAGCAGGTAAAAACCGCTAAACGAACTGACATATAGCCGACGGTAAGGATTCAGGGATGGTCAAACTCATTTTACTCGGCTTGTTGGCGGGTGCGTTCTTTAGTTCCACTTTTATTTTAAACGAGCTGATGAGTGATGCAGGTGGTCACTGGTTTTGGTCAGCCAGTCTCCGCTATGTCTTTATGTGGCTGATTATCACCGCTATTATCGTTATGCAGCATGGTTTTAGTCGTATCAAAGAATTGGCGATTATCTTTCGTCAGCATTGGCGCTTTTGGTGTATCACTGGCAGTATTGGTTTTGGTATCTTTTACACGGGCATCTGTTATGCCGGTGATCATGTCGCCGGTTGGGTGGTGGCGGCGACATTTATGTTTACCGTGGTGACTAGCCTCCTCGTCCTACTGGCATTTGGGCAACGCTTTGACAAAAAATTCATTTTTTACGCCATGCTGGTATTCATCGGAGTGATACTGGTCAATGTCAGCGAAGGTCTGCGCGCTGCTGCGCTCGGAGGTATAAATGCCACCCCAATGGCAGAGATGCTACTGTATGGTGCGCTGCCTGCACTGATAGCCGCTTTTAGCTATCCAATCGGCAATCAGTTGGTCTGGCAGGTGTCTCACAACGCTCGCAAGCATACCGCTGCGCAGCGCAAGGTCAGAGAAAACAGCCTTCTGCAAAGTACTATTGACACTCACAACCAACCACTCGTCACAGAAGCCTACGCTTTACCTGTCGATAGCACTCACTCAGCGGATGCTGATAGTTCTAGTATCAAAACCGACACTGATATTGACCCTGAAAAGCTAAAAGCCAAAACGGCGGCTGAAACGCACTCACCCTTACAAACCTTGATTGCTCGTATCCCCGCTATCGAAACGGTGCTGCTGCAAAATGCCTTTAATAAAGTATGGCTAATGACTCTAGGTAGTTTGCCATTTTGGCTGGTTTTAGGCATTATAGTGCGTCCTGAGTTACCCGAAAGCACACAGCTGTTCAATACTTTGCTCGTGGCTCTGTTAGCAGGGGTAGCAGCAACCAGTATTTTTTTATATGCGCGCGAACAAGCCGTCACCTCCAGTGAAGTGGCGGGCGTTGATTCTACCCAAGCCAGCGAGGTGATATTTGCCTTGATTGGCGGTATATTATTACTCAATAACGAGATACCTTCGGCACTGGGGTTGATAGGTATTGGATTGATTATGTTGGGATTGGTACTATTTGCCAAAGATGGATGAGACCAAAATAACGCTATGATGAATAATTTTATTTTTCCTGATATTCTGCTGTATTTGCTCGATATGGTTGGCGTGATTGCTTGTGCTATCGCCGGTACTTTGCTCGCTCAGCATAAAGGCTTTGATATTGCTGGCTGCATCTTAGTTTCAATGGTCAATGCCATTGGCGGTGGTACGCTACGTGATATGGCGCTAGATCGTCATCCGCTATTTTGGATGTCAGATCTCAACTATGTGATTGTCATCACTATCACCTCCCTTATCCTGCAGATCTTTTTTCATCTCTATCATAAGATTGATAACGCCCTCAAACTCTTCGATGCCATTGGGCTAGCAGCCTTTAGCGTCATTGGTTTTAAGATAGCATTGACCCAAGGTATGTCACCAGTGATTGCCATTATGATGGGCGTTTGGACAGCCATTATTGGCGGTATGCTGCGTGATATTATTTGTAATGAGATACCGTTGGTGCTGCAGCGCGAGATTTATATCTCTGCCAGTATCGCAGGCTCGGTCACTTATCTGCTGCTTGACAGTTTGGGCATGGATGCTGGATTAAATGAATTCGTGATGCTAGGCGTTATCTTTGCGGTGCGTATGTTAGCGCTGCGCTTTGATTGGCATCTTCCTTCTATTCGCTTGGTTAAATAAGACCAGTTTATAGGGTTTAAAAAGTAAGCGCTGTTGTATTGGGGTCTGTTGAACATTCAAATGTGGCACTGGCAGTGGCTATTTTTTAGACAATACGCAGTGAAATTTTTGACGCCTAGTCATTCTAGGTTAGATAATTTCGCCATGTATTGGCAAAAAATAGCCCTGCCCTAAAAGGCTGATACTAAAATCACCCCAAACGTTGTTGTAAACCTAGCTAAGGTCTCGACATTATCGTCGGTTTACGCCTGATTTGATAAAAGGTTTGGGACGATTTTAGCAATCAGCAGTCCTAATATTTGAATGTTCAACAGACCCTGATTTACAATGATTATATAATTATCATAAAAACTTACTGAGACTCGCTCATGTTGACTATCGCATTGGATCCTACGGAACTGATCACGACGTTCGACCCGCGTTCTTTGCTCTACTTGTTTGACATGATTGGCATTGTGGCCTGTAGTATTTCAGGGACGATACTGGCAAAACATAAAAAGTTCGACGTCTTTGGCTGTTTATTGGTGTCGATCGTCACTGCTATCGGCGGCGGCACCGTCCGTGATGTGATTTTGGATCGTCATCCGCTGTTTTGGATGGTAGATATGAGCTATCTGACCGTTATTACCTTCTGCTCATTAGCGACGCAAATATTTTTTCATCCCAACTCAAGGCGCGTCGATAGATTCCTCAAGCTCTCCGATACCATCGGTCTGTCTGCCTTTACCCTAATTGGTATCAAGGTTGCTGATAGCATGGGCACCAATGTACCCGTGGCATTATTACTTGGGGTGATTACGATTATTGTCGGCGGTATCATCCGCGATATGATCTGCAACGAGATTCCGCTGGTATTGCAGCAAGAGATTTATATCACGGCGGCTTTGACGGGCGGCATTCTCTACTTTGCCCTGCACAACCTAGGCGTGACTGATTGGGTTGCTGACATCTCTGCCATGATGACGATTTTTACGATAAGAATGCTCGCCATTCGCTACGATTGGCAATTTCCTGCTCTTGAATGGAAATACTAAACCCTAGGGTGTGTCTTCAATTCATTCGATAGTCATCTAAATGGGCTAAAAATGGCCAAATATCGTCGAATAGCTTGTTAATATCCCGATATTATCTACGCTATTTTTCTTGTTTGACGGCAATTTATCTCATTTTTATCGCCATTTCTGAAATGAAGACACGCCCTAGAATGCAAATATTAAAAAAGCGTCAACTTTAAACTCAGTTGACGCCTTATTATTGTCTGTTCGTGGTCTTATAATAAAGCAATATGCTTATTCACTGACCACAGCTAAATCCCTTACCATCAGCTGTAAGCTTTGTTTGCCGTTCCACTCGTTGATGTCTAGCTGAAACAATACGTGCACTTTTTCGGCACGATAATCCCATACCTCGCTATCGAAGTTAAAATAAATCGCTTCAATCGGATACTGCACATCAGGATAACGCAGTGATAATTTGAGGTGCTTGTCCTTTAGTATCTTAAAGCTCAATACTTCGAACACCCCATCAAATATCGGCGGTGCAAAGCCATGACCCCAAATACTGGCATTGGCCAAATGCTCAGCAAACCATAAGCTAAAGTCGCCTGCTTGCAAGGGGCCATCGGTGAATTTTTGCTCGGCAAAAACCTCATCCTCCATCTCTGCCATAACAGCATCGAAAGCTGTCACGAAGGCGTCAAAGTTGCGACGCTTCAAGGTTAGCCCAGCAGCCATCGCATGACCACCGAAATGGCTGATTAGATCAGGATAGCGTTCAGCAACTTGCTCAATCGCATCACGAATATGCACGCCAGCGATAGACCGCGCCGAACCTTTAATGGCATCGTCGTCACCTGTACGCTCTGTATCTGCTGGCGCAAAAACGATACTGGGCAAATAATGACTTTCTTTCAAACGACCAGCGACGATACCGATAACGCCTTGATGCCAGTCATCTCGATATAAAATAATGCTGCGATTTCGATTATTCACAGTCTCTTTATCAGTTTTAGACTGAATAAGGATTTCATCGCTCTCGTCAGTAGCAGTATTCTCATCGTTTTCATTTGCAACAGTAGCTAATGCTTGCACAATATTATCTGCTTGCGCGCGCATCTCGCCTTCTACGTGACGACGGGTACGGTTTAGCTGCTCAAGCTCTTGCGCCAAGCGCTGCGCCGTACTCCAGTCTTCGGTCAATAAACACTCGATACCAATGCGCATATTGTCCATACGTCCGGCAGCATTGATACGAGGTCCTAACACAAAACCAAAATCTTGCGCCTGCATTTTTTTGGGATCACGGCCCGCTTGCTCAAGCAGTGCCAAGATACCCAGACAACAGCGCCCTTGCCGAATAGCTGCCAGTCCGTGATGCACCAAGATGCGATTGTTCTTATCAAGTACACCAACGTCCGCAATCGTCCCTAGCGCTACCAAATCCAAATATTGACTGACTTGCACGGTAGACTTATTGGCTTCACGGCGCAGCTTGGCTAAACGTCCGAGCACATAAAAAGCCACGCCGACCCCTACGAGCGCTTTACTAGTAAAATTGCAATCGAGTTGATTGGGATTGACCACCGCTTCTGCAGGTGGTGTCTCTTTGGTCGTCAGATGATGATCCGTAATGATGACAGTGATGCCGTCGGCCTGCGCACGCGCCACGCCTTCATGACTTGAGATACCATTATCTACCGTGACGATCAACTCTGGCTGATACGTCTTAATGCCTAATTCGACAATTTCTGGCGTCAAACCATAGCCGTACTTAAAGCGATCAGGTACTAAAAAATCGACGACTGCACCCATTTTCGTGAGTGCACGCATCATCAGCGCGGTACTGGTCGCGCCATCACAATCAAAATCACCAACGATTAGGATACGCTGACCCCTATCAATAGCGACATCTAATAGCCGCACCGCCTCAGTGACGCCGTGTAGCATCTCAGCGGGCAGAAGACCAGATAGTCCAGTCTCAAGCTCGTCGGGCTGAGTAATACCGCGAGCTGCATACAAGCGAGCGAGCGTTAATGATTGGGCGGCAAGTGGTTGCAACGCGGTGGGCAGCTCGTCAGTGCGAGTGCTGGTATAACGGGGGGTTAAATTTAGCATGAGGCTATTCTACTGGCTTTGGCAGAGGGTCACAATGATAAACTTTAGCGACTTGGTTTATCATTCTTTATTGCATTACATTGCAATAAATCATACTTTACTGCCTGCATAAATCAAGTTATCCATGCTTACCTGTCTAGCGCACATAACTGCGCATTTACAAAAACGATGCATAGTGACCGTATTTTTCTGCATTTTGCTACAAAGCAATGATTGTATGCCGCTTATAAATCCATAAAATAGTAACCAACTGAGAGACTTGCTATCTATTGAGACTTTTAATCTGATTTTTTTATTTTAACTATTTATAAGGATGCGTTATGAAAACCACACCACTGGCTGAAAAACTACCAAATACCATCGATCCTAGCTTAGACTTGGAAAAAGTAAAGAAAGACTGCCAAAAGCTGGTCAAAAAACGTGCCAAATATTCTGCTGGTGTCGCCATCGTTCCTGTACCCTTCTTTGATGTCGCTGTGGATGCAGGCATGCTTACTCAGCTATTGCCAGAAATCAGTGAACGCTTTGGTTTGATTGAAGGCCGTCAATCAGCAGTTGATCTAGAGTCGCGCGCGATTCACTGGGGCACGCTGAAAGATCGTACTGTCGATTTTGCAGGCTTAATGGCGACACGCGGTATCGTCAAAAAGACGGTACAAGGTTTCGGTGGTCGTATCGCTGCCAAGCAAGTGACGAAGTTCATCCCGCTGGGTGGTCAAATGGTTGCAGCCACCATGGGCTATATGATTTTCAAAAAAATCGCCAATGACCATATCAATGAGTGCTACAAGCTTGCAAAAGACATTCAGCAAAAGCAACACGGTAAGAATGTCTAACGCTATTAAACAATAGAAAATAGCTTTATAAAATAAACCCGCTAAGACTTATTGCCTTAGCGGGTTTTTTGTATTTGTTGATACTGTTATAAATGCATTCGGTATTTTTTCACTTTAAACGACGATATCCCTAATCTTGTTCCGCTATGTTGATTATCACACTGGCATTCTCAAAACCGCGCTCGATATGTACCTGCCCCGACCAATTGTCTGACAAGCTCATTACCTCGCCAAATACAATTTGCGATTGTTGATCCATTTTTAATAATTCTCTAAGTGGCTTATGCTGAGACGTCACTGGAATCAAGGTTTGCAAAATATCTGCTAAAACTGGCAAGTTGTGTCCTGCACTCGGCTGAATGCTAAAGCGCACACTTTTGGTATCGCAGCCACCCAGTTCGGCGGACACTTGCATATTATTTATATGCAGTTTTTCTTCGACCAGCTGTGTATAGTCATGAATATCAATGGTAGCAATGCGCTTCACACTAGGTGCATTGGCAAATATCCGCTTATCCGTTTCTTCTGACAATTGGCAGTTGTCCCGATAATACGTGCTTATTGGAACGCCTTTTATCCAATTAATATCGAAACTTATCGTTGGCTCTATCAGCTCACCATTGTCATAAGCCTCAGGATGTGAGCGATAGTTAGGCGCGGCGGTATAATGTATGCGATTGCCCTTCACCTCGTACTCGACGATATGTTCACTAAACGGCGCGTACAGTAGCACTTCATGTTCGTTAATAACGCGATTACTCTTATCTAAGAGCAGATAATGCACCGCACTATTGGTCGTCACACTGCCACCCAAAGGCCCAGAAGATTCAATCTCTAATACGATGTCCTTAATTCCATCACGATTAAAATCTTGCGTCATCAAAGGCAATAAACGCAGACTATAATCCATACTTTGCTCAGTGCCATCAGCATCGTCATACTTATCGGAGCAATCATACTCAAGGTCAAGACTTGCCTTAGTTGCCTTATTTACCTCAGAATTTGGTTGTGGGGACGAGCAATGCTGCTCTACTAAGTCCACAATCAATGAATCCGGCAATACCACATCAGCGGCATGAGTAAACGAAACCGCACTTATAGAGAGCATATATAATACAGATAGGCGTAATAACATAGGATTACCCGTAGCAGCCAATTATTGTTAATCATACCCAAAACTTCAGGACAAGATATAGTAATGAACGGTTATTTAAAAATAAAACCTATCCAGATTAGCTATTTAAACCATTTATTATTTTAAAGAATTGGTGAATATTTATAAAAACCACGCAAGTCAGAGGTAAGGTGAGGTTTAAGATAATGGTTGATGGTGTCATTGATAAGTTTTGCTGATAATATACGACCTGCTTGGACAAAACACGTTTCGCCTAGCGATTATCCCTTGCTACCAATGTCAGTTTTATCAAACAGACACTTTAAAATCAATCAAGACCTTAAAGGACTAACCCATGAAAAAAATCTTAATTTCAACGGCTATGCTTGCTACCTTCGCTCTAGCGGGTTGCACGGCGACTGACGGCATGAATACCAATACCGGTAATGCGATTGGTACAGCAAATAATATCGGTATGAACGTATTTAAAGCAGCAGTTGATAATCAGTGCCGTAGTCAGATCGAAAAACAAAGTGCCTGGCGCATTGCCAGTGTAGCCATGACTGAAACACAAGAAGAAGCGATAAAAAGCAATGTCTGTGGCTGTGTCAGTGAGCAAGCACCGCAGCAAGTGACCCTTGTTGAATTGGGTAATGCAGCGATAGACACCCAATACCGCACACAGTTGGTGACCAGAGTCGTCGCCAAATCTCTACAAACCTGTTATGCAAATTTCACCAAATAAATTAAAACGCTTTGTATTTTTGGAGCTAACATAAGCTGGGTTATCGATTGCTTAACTCAGCTTATTTATAGAGATTATTAAAATATAGCCAGCCTTATATAAATCGGATAAATTGTCAAAATCAGTCGACTATTAGCAGTACTTTTAGCTGAATTGCTGTTATCCTAGTTATTTTAAGCTGACTTTAAATGGTCATTACTTTTAACAGATATCAAGGATGATAGATGAAAAGACGTGCGTTTATAAAACTAGGTAGTCAAGTAACGGTGGCGGGTACTTTGTTGACCCAGCTAAGTGCTTGCTCATCAGACGATGACTCCACCAATTCGAATACCTTGGATAAGGTAGACGACTTGGGCTATCAAGGCGCATCACCCTTTGTACATGGCATCGCCAGCGGTGACCCTTTACAAGATAGAGTAATACTCTGGACGCGCATCACCAATGACGGTAGCATCAATGCTACCAGTATTCCTGTCAGCTATACGGTGGCTACCGATCCTGAGCTAAAAAACATCGTCACTCAAGGCCGAGCGTTGGCTACTTCAGAGTCTGATTTTACCGTCAAAGTCGATGCCAAGTCCCTAAAATCCGACACCACCTACTATTATATTTTTGAAGCCTTAGGCTACCTCTCTCCTACTGGTCGCACACGCACTATTCCACAGCCAGACTTGCCTGCGAGCGCAATAGACCGCGTGCGCTTGGCAGTGGTATCCTGCTCCAATTATGGCTTTGGCTACTTTAATGGCTATGCAGATATCGCTAAGCAAGCAGATATATCAGCTGTCCTGCATTTGGGTGATTATATTTACGAGTATCCAGAGGGCTTTTATCGTGACCAGTCACTGATCGAAGAGCGTCCGATAGAGCCCAAAAACGAAATTATTAGCTTAGAAGATTATCGTCGTCGCTATGCCTGCTATCGTACTGATATTGACTTGCAAGAATGCCACCGTCAACACCCCTTTATCGCCGTTTGGGACGATCATGAGATTGCAGACAACTCATGGAAAGGTGGTGCTGGATTCCATACTGAAAGCAAAGGCAGCTATATAGAACGTAAAATGTCAGCGGTTCGCGCCTATCACGAGTGGATGCCCATTCGTGACGATAGCAGCAATGAACTGGATAGCCAGCTGAGGATTTATCGACGCTTTGAGTTTGGTAAGTTGTTTGATCTAAATATGCTAGACACGCGTATATTTGGTCGAGAAAAGCTCGATGCGAAAGCCAGCAATGAGCCTGAACGTCAACTGTTGGGACTTGAGCAAGAAAACTGGCTCTATCTAAATATGAAAGAAGGCAAACGCCGCAATGCGACATGGCAGATACTGGGACAACAAGTCATTCTAGCGCCCTTTAGAGGCACTTTTGCGACCAACTCTGGCGATATCTGGAATGGCTATGCGAGCGCACGTACTCGCTTGCTCGACTTTATCGAAGACAATCGTATCGACAATACCGTCGTATTAACTGGCGATTATCACGCCTCTTTTGCCTTTGATATATGCAAAGATCCGTTTGATGCAAGCCGTTATAATCCAACGACAGGCGAGGGCTCAATAGCGGTAGAGTTCGTCTGTCCGGCGCTGACCTCGTTACCTTTCCCTGAGACAGCAGGCATTGAGCTAAATCCACATCAGAAGTTCAACAATCAGACCGATCGTGGTTATATGCTACTCGATATCACTGAAGAGGCTTGTCAGTGTGAATGGTACTATACCGACACGCTGACTGAGCGTGATGACGGTACGCGCTTTGCCAAAGGGCTGTATACCCAGACGAAGACCAATCATTTGGTTGAGGGCAGTCAATCTCGTCCTATCGCCAATGTCGCGGCTTTAGCTGCTGTAAATAAAGCCTTCGGAGTGAAAATATAAGTATCGTTAAGTACTACAGATATTTAAAGCGTTAAAGTAATGTTCGTTGAGAATACAAAATAATAAAAAGGGTGCGTTATAAATAACGCACCCTTTTTGTTGCTGAGTCTTTGTATCGTTCACTCCTCTCAGCGTATTAGCTTGGCTTAGAACTTGTTTTTATCAACTGGACTCTGTGACAGCGCTGCTGTAAAGGGCAGTATTTTGCTGCGACTAAAATACTTAGAAGAGCCATCGATAATCTTGTCTACTTCTTTGATCAAATCATTAATAACGTCATCATAAACACCATGATATAGCTCAGTTTCGAATGCCGTAAAGGGGTGCTTACGTGATGCCGAGCTAACCTCTGTCACTCCTTGCTTACTATAAAAAATATCGACTCGACCATCACTGTTGAGTACACAATTTAATAATCCGCCCTCTAGCTCCATCTCTACTCGCTCAGGCATAAAAATATAATCGTCTACATTGATGAGTTTTTTTTCTACTTCTCTTTTAAAAAATGATTTGATATCAAACATGGATATATCCCTGACCTTAAAATTATAATATACGTTAGCACGCCTGATTTTATTGCCACTGTCCAGCATGTAATCTGCTGCTTGTTCGTTCGTGCTTTATGAGTCAATACTATAAGATGACGTGATATTTTTTAAGACCGGATATGTAAAACTGCGTTTGATGTTGGTAAAAATGAAATATTAGCTCTGGCTCCTCTATCCTATTGCAATAAAAAAGGGAGGCTGTACGTTAGGCAACTCCCCTTTTCTAATTATGAAACTATTCTATCTGGCTTAATCACACCCAACCCTTTTGACGAAACGACTTTAGTACTTTAATGAAGACAGCCATCTCATCAGGCGTGCCAAGCGTTAGCCGACTGAAACCCTCAATCGGTGGGAACTCGCGACCGACCACAATGCCATACTCGCGCATTCTGTCCATATAAATCTTCACCTCACCGTTGACCTCATGAAAAATAAAGTTAGCTTGTGAGGGCAGATAGCTCAGCCCCAACTCATCTAAAGTCGCTTCAACCATCTGCCGTGATTGATTGGTATTGTGCAAACTGCGGGCTAAAAAACCCTCATCGTCGAGGGTTGCTAGCACGGCAACGGCACCTGAAAGGTTGGTATTATCGATAGAAGTAAAGGCCTCGATAGCCGCAATCATAGATGGATTGGCAATGGCATAACCGACGCGCATGCCAGCCAGAGCACATAACTTCGAAAAGGTACGAACGACAATTAGATTGGCTGTTAGCTGCTGCTTTACCCACTCGACGCCACTCTCAAAGCTTTGGTCGTTGACGTACTCTGAGTAGGCTTCGTCTAATAAGAAATAGTGGTTTGCAGGAGCGTTTGCTACCCAATGTTTAAAAGGCGCGGTTGAGGTAATGGTGGCAGTTGGATTGTTAGGGTTGCAAAGATAAAACAGGCTGATGCCATCAAAATCGTCGGCAGCTTTTTGCAAACCTTGAAAGTCAAAATCGTAGCTTTCGGGCTTCAACGGTACTTTGATGACGGGCACGTCAAGCGAGCTGGCATACAACTCAGCGTAAGCAAAAGTAGGATCAGGCACAATCACTTGGAAGCGCTTGCCGGTCTTAAATGCAAGATTTAATAGCATCTGCACCACGGTTCGGATGTTTTCGCTAGAGCCGTTGCCAAGTGACACTTCGCTTTCGATCACGCCATTTATCTTGGCAATTCGACTAATAAGCGCAGCGCGTTGATCATCTGGATAACGAAAACCGATGCGCAAAGAGTCGAGGATAGCTTGTTTGGCAGAGTCTGCCATGCCCAGTGAGTTTTCGTTAGAGTTCAGCTCTAATAATTGCTTGGTAAGCACTATAGTAATACGCCTAATTTATATCAACACCAAAATTACGATGTGCAGTATCAAACTTACTGCTCTACTATTTTGCATTGGTATGTCAGATGAATGGTAAGCTTTATACCGATAAGTATTAATATGGTAAGGCGCATTCAATGTGAATACAAGTGCCCTACGCGCATCTTGCACGCCATGCATTAGACCCAGCCTTTTTCACGGAACAGCTTTAATACTTTAATAAATGCTGCCATCTCATCAGGCGTGCCAAGCGTTAGGCGGTTGAATCCGGTAACAGGGGGAAATTCACGCCCAACCTTTATGCCATTGTCTCGCATTCTATCGATGTATGTTTTTAAGTCACCCTTTATTTCATGAAAAATAAAATTGGTCTGTGAGGGTAAATAACGCAATCCCAGATCGTCTAACACGGTCTCAATCATCCGGCGCGATTGATTGGTATTGCGCAAGCTGAGTGCTAAAAATTCTGCATCATTTAACGTCGTAATGGCGGCGACCGCACCCGACAAGTTGGTATTGTCCATAGACATAAAGGCTTCGACAGTCTCAATAGCTTGCGGGTTAGAAACCGCGTAGCCCACTCGCATACCAGCTAAAGCACATAACTTTGAAAAAGTATGGATAACAATAAGATTGTCTGATAGCCCTTGTTTCACCCACTCAATCCCACTCTCAAAGCTTGGGTCTGACACATACTCCAAGTAAGCTTGATCTAATAAAAAGTAATGATTATCTGATGCATTACTTACCCAGGTTTTAAGCCTTGAAGTTGATGTAATGATGCCAGTTGGATTATTTGGATTGCAAATATAGAGCAGACTAATACCATCAAAATCGTCAGCTACTTTTTGTAATTCATCAAAATCATAATCATAGTTTTCAGTGGTTAACGGTATCTTGACCACAGGCACGCCAATGGAATTTGCATACATCTCTGCACAATCAAACGTTGGCACAGGAATCACCATTTGAAACTGCTTGCCCTCTTTTAGTGCTTTGTTTTGCAGCATCTGTAAGGTCGCTCGAATATTTTCAGTCGAGCCATTGCCTAAGGAGATTTGGTCTTTCGCCACACCATGGATGGTGGAAATTTTGCTAATGAGCGCCGCGCGTGGATTATCTGGATAACGAAAGCCCTCACCTAAAGACTCTATAATGGCTTGTTTGGCAGAATCTGCCATACCTAGTGAGTTTTCATTCGCATTTAATTCTAAGAATTTATTATTTTTCATGATGGATTATGTGCCTTAACGTCCGTTGTTATAAGTTCATATTGCTCATTGATATCATATTAAGTGGCATTTGGTATAAACACAAGTTTTGATATAACCAATTATTAGTTATAATTATATCGAAAAAAAATCGAGTTTGTTTTGCTGATAAGAAAACCATAAAAAAGGTGAGCTGCACCGTTGGCAACTCACCTTTTTATTAGATACAAACTGATATTAACGACAGTTCAAATAACCTATTAGATCAAATGCGCCTTTAACTCTAGCACTTTATCTCGCGTTTTCGCGGCATCCTCAAATTTCAAGTCACGTGACATTTGCTTCATGAGCTTCTCAAGACGGTTGATTTCTTTCGCCAGCAAATCAGGACTGCGTAAAATGCTGATATCGACATCAGGCAGATTGCTCTTGATAGGAATCACTTGATTGTCATTGGCATTCTGATCGTCACCCGTATCGATTTTATCGGTGATACTGCGACGTGCCCCTTTTGGCGTAATGTTATGCTCAAGGTTAAATGCTACCTGTTTTTCACGGCGACGGTCGGTCTCGTCTATCGCCTTTTGCATACTGTTGGTAATGCGATCAGCATAAAGGATAGCCTTACCATTGATGTGACGCGCAGCACGACCAATGGTCTGAATCAAGGCACGCTCAGAACGCAAGAAGCCTTCTTTGTCCGCATCAAATATTGCGACCAATGACACTTCTGGCATATCTAAACCTTCACGCAATAGGTTAATACCGACCAGTACATCATGCACGCCAGTCCGCAACTCATGAATGATTTGCATACGCTCGACAGTATCAATATCCGAATGCAGATAAGCAACTTTGACGTCGTATTCTTTTAGATAACTGGTCAAATCTTCTGACATGCGCTTGGTCAAGGTAGTTATCAGCACGCGCTCATCTTTTTCTCGACGCTTAGTAATCTCTGATAACACATCATCGACCTGCGTCAATACAGGGCGAATCTCAATCTCAGGATCAATCAAACCCGTTGGACGGACGACTTGTTCAACGACTTGCTCGCTGTGTTCAAGCTCATACAATGCAGGCGTAGCACTGACATAAATAGTCTTAGGCTTGATACGCTCCCACTCTTCAAACTTCATCGGGCGGTTGTTCATCGCGCTTGGCAGACGGAAACCATAATTGACCAAGTTTTCTTTACGTGATCTATCGCCTTTATACATTGCACCGATTTGCGAAACGGTGACGTGCGATTCATCAAGGAACAGCAGTGCGTCTTCTGGAATATAGTCAAACAACGTCGGCGGCGCTTCCCCTGATGGACGACCAGAGAGATGCTGCGAATAGTTTTCGATACCGTTGCAATAGCCGAGCTGTTGAATCATCTCAAGATCATACTGGGTACGCTCTTTGAGACGCTGTGCTTCAATCAGCTTGTTATTTTCACGGAAATATTCTAAACGTGGCTCAAGCTCAGCGCGAATGGTATGACTGGCAGCTTCTAACTTGTTGCGCGGCGTCACATAATGCGATTTTGGATAGATAGTAATACGTGGCACGCTACGTACCGTCTTACCCGTCAAGGGATCAAACCACGTGATTTTCTCCACTTCATTGTCAAATAAATGCACACGTACCGCCAGCTGCTCAGACTCAGCAGGATAAATATCTAGCAGCTCGCCACGCAAGCGATACGTACCACGGCCAAAGTCTAACTCATTGCGCGTATATTGCATTTCAACGAGGCGTTTAATGGTAGCAGTACGATCGATTTTGTCACCGACGACGACGTGCAGCAGCATTTTTAGATAACTTTCTGGATCACCCAAACCATAAATGCACGATACTGAGGCGACGATAATCGCATCACGGCGCTCTAGGAGTGCTCGTGTCGCTGACAGGCGCATCTGATCGATGTGATCGTTAATGGCACTGTCTTTTTCAATGAAAGTATCACTGGCAGCGACATAAGCTTCCGGTTGGTAATAATCATAATAGCTGACAAAGTACTCAACGGCATTGTTGGGGAAAAATGACTTGAACTCACCATATAACTGCGCGGCAAGCGTCTTGTTATGTGCCATGATAATGGTTGGGCGCTGCGTCTCAGAGATGACCTTGGCCATGGTATAGGTCTTGCCAGAACCCGTCACCCCCAGCAGTAACTGCTCATCCATACCAGAATTGATACCCTTGACCAGCTTTTCAATCGCTTGCGGTTGATCCCCTGCTGGCTCAAACTCTGTGACCATCTCAAAAGCACGACTTGATATTTGCGTCCCAGACGCATTAACACCACTAATTTCAGCTTCGCCTTGGAGCTGAGTGGCCAATTGGTTTAACTGACGCGATGAGCGCGGTTCGGGCATACGCATAATGGCTTTCTTCTTCTTTAGGTTTATAACAATATGGGGTCTGACGAGCAGTTTTTAAAGGACAACCGTGAGTCTATTCATTAGGCTAGGCTCGTATAGCCCGTCATAGAACAGCGCTGATAGAGATAGAATTTATGATGAGAAAAATTGCAAATTGTCATAAAAACCGCACACAGACTCTGATAAATTTACAAAGCTTTTCATGGTTAACAAAGTCATTACACGACCACCTAACAAAGCCTAACGCTTGAGGCTACCAACAGTGCCATGAGCTGCTATTATCGTTTATGAAATAACTCGTTAAGAACAAGCACTGTTGAAAATAAGTACAGCCCATAGACAAACTTTATTTATAGCAATCTGTCTTTTTTAACAATATGTCTTTTATAGTAATTGGACTATGGTTACTTTGAATCAACCAATCTAAACAGATGAATTAAACGGTGCTTGGATACCTTTCTAACAAAAAGAAAAGTAAACCCAATAAAATAAATCTAAATAATGGAGTAAAATATGAGAGAACGTTACGCAAGTGGAATAGACGACGCAACCGCAAAGAAAATGATCGACTTATTGAATGCTAATTTAGCAAATCTCATTGATTTGAGTATGGACAGTAAGCAATGTCACTGGAATCTTCAAGGTACTGGCTTTATCGGCGTGCATCAGCTACTTGATGATACCTATAGCCGCTTGACTGAAGCTTATGATACGGTCGCTGAACGTATTGTTATCCTAGGCGGTAAGGCTAATGGTATCTCTAAGCGTGTGGTTGAAGACTCTATCTTAGAGACTTACCCTACTGATATCAGCGAAGTTGATCAGCATGTACGTGAGCTGACCAATCGTTATAAAACCATTGCAGCATCATTACGTGAAGGCATCGATACTGCAGGTGATGCAGGCGATGAAGATACTGCCGATCTACTAACAGAAGTTAGCCGTACTGTTGATAAAGATGCATGGTTCATTGGCGCTAATGCACCAAAAAAATAAATATTTTATAGTGTTGATTAATCTCAATACCGATTAGTCGAATCGCTATAGATAAAGTAAAAAAGAAAAGGTCACTCCATTGGGTGACCTTTTTTTATGCGTGACAAAATTAAGATTGGCGCTAAAATAGCTAAACTATCAATTAAAATACACCTTTGATAATCTCTTGCATTTGCGGTAATAACTCACCCAATTGCGCTTCTGTCTCACTGGTATCATCAGGCAAAGATTGCTTTAAAAAGGCTGCTGTAATTTGTGGCTGTTTAGCCAAGATACTTTGACCAATTACTGTGTCATAAAAGCCAATTTGAGCATCAACTTCCACTTGCGTATAGTAATTTTTTGCTGCGTTAATATACGCTTGGGTCAACGTCTGCTTGTCAGTGGCGTTGCCTATACCATTGGTCATTATCTTGGCATATTGACCCAATACACTTTGAATTTGCTCTTGTAGCTCACGTTGGCGTTTGTTCAGTTTGCCATTGTCTCTTTGTTGAGTGCGCGTCTGTTGCGTATTAATAGCATCGATAGCCGCTTGTTGCCCGTTAACGATAGATTCTATTTGCTCATCAATATGCATCACTTGCATCAACTTAACAATAGACGTATCTGTCGGGAAGATATCATTATTCATGAAAGCGGTATTGTTAATAGAATCGCTATTGGCACTTACTATCTGCTGTTGAGCAGGCTCATTGTGAATAACTAACTCAGCGTTGGCCTGAGTCAGACTGACTACTGTAGTAATCATCATAACCGCCACACTTAATGAACGAACCATGATGGAACAGCCGACTTTACTTTCTACAATAGATTGCAGACTTAGTTTCATATTACTTCTCATTATGAGGCAACTTTATCGTTACTTTTGGGCAAACTGAGCACCTCAGCATTAGGCACTGACAATGTCAAAATGGCTTCTTGGAATAAGGGATCGGCACGGAACTGGCTTTCAATGTCTTCAAATTTTTGCGCGATTTCTTTTTCTTTTTGATTACCAGCGATATCTACTGCCGCCACCATAAATATTTTTTTTGGCCCTACCCACTCTAGATGCAAGTAAGACACACTATCAATATCTGGATGATTGAGCAGCTCGCTCAACGCATAGGAATGCATCCTATCGGATACTTTATAGCCGACCAAAAAGTCGCGGTTACGGCTGATTAAAAAGATAGCAACCACACCCAATAATAGGCCGACGACGATAGAACCTAGCGCATCCCAAAAGGGCTGTCCGGTATAAGCATGCATACCCATCGCAGCCGCAGCGACAAGCAAGCCAATCACAGCCGCTAAATCTTCAAAAAACACACCGCGCAAAGTGGGGTTAGACGTATCGACCACATAGCCGATGGCGCTGACATTGATCGCTTCACCATGCTTTTTGCTTTGCAAGTAAGCCTGTCCTAACGAAAAGCCTTCGAATACAAAAGCTACTGCTAATATAATAAACCCAATCGTATAGTCGGTCTCACTCTCAGCCGCGTTCCACTCGGTAATACCGGTATAAATGGAGACAATAGAGCCTGCCATAAAAACACCAAAAGCGGCAATCATCGACCAGACATACGACTCTTTACCGTAGCCAAGCGGATGGCTTTTATCAGCAGGTTTGATGGCCTTTTTTTCGGCGACAATTAATAAAGTCCCATTACCTGCATCTGCCCAAGAATGCGCAGACTCTGCGATCATAGAGGCAGAACCCGTCATAAAGGCGGCTATGGTTTTGGCAATCGCAATGATGAGGTTGGCCCCAACAGCAATCAATACCGTCGTCAATGAGGCAGAATGTTGCTCATCTTTATCGGCTGCTGGCTTAGACACATCATCGAAGCCAGAACGAGAACTACCATCAGAATGGGTCTTATTAATGAGCGTACCAGTACCGCGAGCACGATTATGATGCGGTGCTGGCTGATCAGTAGTAGGACTATGTGAATTGGTTTTTGATGGCTTTAAACTCATAATAGTCTCAGTAAAATAGCGAATGGGTAACCATTGTCTCTATCCTAGTTTTTGCTTACAGTAAATGCTGTTCTAGTAAATACTTATGAAGCAACCGCAATGGCTAGCATAAAAGATAGCGCAGTCTTAGATAAACTATCAGTAACTTTTTAGTGAATCGCTGTTTACTTTAGATGACCAACACTATCTTAGCTCTTAATTTACAACCCTTGGCTAAGCGTTCTATTTGGCTTAATCTTCACGACTACTTGACAGCTCACCAATCATATCTTCTATATCACAGCTAGGACGGTGTGAGCTTTGCATACGTAGATTTTTACGCTCTAAGCCTGCATCAAAACGACACTGCTGCATCACATTTTTGATATCAAGCGGTGGCGCTGGCGTTGGCTTGCCATTGTCATCAATGGCGACCATCGTAAAGTAGCAGCTATTGGTATGACGAACCGTGCGCGCCCGTACATCTTCTGCTTCGACACGTATGCCTACTTCCATCGACGTTCTACCCACGTAGTTGACGCTTGCCGCAAAGGTGACCAACTCACCTACATAGATTGGCTCTCGAAACATGACTTGGTCGACGGACAGTGTCACCACATAGTTACCGCTATAGCGACTGGCACAGGCATAAGCGACCTGATCGAGCATTTTGAGCAAATCACCACCATGGACATTGCCGATGAAATTTGCCATATCAGGGGTCATTAGCACCGTCATATATAGCTCATGATTTAAAGGGGCTTTTTTGGCAGTTGAGGTAGTATTGTACTGGGGCATAACATTCCTTACGGTTTTCTAAAATTTATTGGTCTTAAGTGACCAAACGGGTTTTGAGCACATGACTTAAACCCCACTCTCAACTTGAAATAAGCAAATCAAACTGAAGAGGCGGATTACCAAGTTTTTTGTTGAGTACAAAGCACAGATTGTGTGAAAGAATCTTACGAATCAATCGATGAGACAAATGCCATAAATCTCTTGCTCGTACCCTTTGTATATTAAATCGTTCTGATAGCTGACCAATGACTGTTTCAACGATACGGCGGGCTTTCATTAGCCGCCTTACCACAGGTTTGGGTCTATCCTCTTTCATGTTGGCTCTGAGTGGCGTTTGTAAATCCACGCCTTGAGCGTCGTAGTACGATGTCAGACTAGGGCTGATATACCCTTTATCAGCGCCAAGTAGCCCATGAATATGAGTGGTGATTTCTGGGGCAACCGCTCTTTCATCAACATTGGCAGGAGCAAAGGTAAAGCCTTTAATCATGCCCGATAAGTTAACAAGCAAATGTCCCTCAAAGCCATAGTATCTCTCTTGCTTAGCCGCACAGTAGCTAAAAGCCGCTAAGTCTTGATAGTTTTTATGCCGATAAGCGCGTCCATAATGACAGACGGGTATCGGAAAACCATCCATAAAATGGATGTTGTCACGGCCTTCAATTTGACTGACGTTATCTTGTATCTGCTGTTTGACTTGCCACAGATTGGCGCAATGCTTTGCGAAGTTAGGGTATGAGCCGATGGCTGGAAACCAGTCTTGCCAATGCTGGGTAAAGTATTGCCAAATTTGTTTGTCTTGATCAAGGTGTAAAAATTCACCGACCATCTCCATGCAAATAACCTCAGGATCACTTAGCTTTGGCGCGTAACCTGCACTTCGCAAGGGTTTGGTGACGACTATTTTGTAATATTGCTCTACCATTAAATAGATATTGATGATAAATTCGTCTATGGGCATCTCACAACTCCATTGTATTCTTGGTCGAAAACAATAGATTAGTGAGGTGCTCTTCTTTTTTCAATCACTTTTAAAGTTGAGAGTGGGGTGACTTAAGTATTTTTTTATAAAGATAACGATTCTCACAATCTATTATAATAGGTTGCATTATAGCAGTCTATTTTGAGTGTTTTATAAATAGGATTTAGGGATGCAAATAGCTGGTTATATTGGTGAGTACTTCAGAGGAATCAATCCATTGTACTGGACAGCTCTATATTGTCAGAGGTTAAGTATCATGAAATAATACTCCTAAAATTAAAGTAAGAGTTGTTCCCATAATCATTGAAGCATCAAACGATCGTTAATAAATCTATCAGAATAAACGAGCAACCCTATAATGAAACAGCGCTTTCAAACCCTTTTAAATCAAGTGGGACTTACCGCTTTAGTGACAGCAGCATTACTATCTGGAACCGTACAAGCAGCAGATAATAATGGCCAACTAAAGAGCGCCGTTGATCAACAAGCCAAATTACTAATGAATGAGCATAATATTTCAGGAATGGCTTTTGGCGTTATTATCGATGGTAAATCACATTTATATTATTATGGTTTGGCTGATAAGAAAGCCAAAATACCTGTCTCAGAAAACACTGTTTTTGAGCTAGGCTCAATCAGTAAGACGTTTGCTGCTACCTTAGCCAGTTATTCAGAATTAAATGGCACACTTAAATTAGAAGATACGGCTGATAAATATATTCCCTACCTAAAAAACAGCACCATTGGCAATACTAAGCTTATAAACCTAGCCACCTATTCCGCTGGTGGTCTACCGCTACAAGTACCTGATGAGGTTAAAAATAATAAAGAGTTGCTCCGTTATTATAAATCTTGGCAGCCAGTCTTTCCGGTCAACTCAAAGCGTTTATATTCCAATGCCAGTATCGGTCTGTTTGGTTATATATCGGCATTGAGCATGGACGTTGATTACACACAATTGATGGAAGAAAAAATACTACCGTCACTCAATATGCCCAACACCTTTATCAATGTGCCTAGTGACAAAATGGCGGATTATGCATTTGGTTATAACGCTGCTGGCGATGCTATCCGAGTCAATGCTGGCATGTTAGACGCTGAAGCCTATGGCATTAAATCCACCATTAAAGATATGACGCATTTTATGGCTGCTAATATGGGTCTTGTGCCGTTGGATAAAGATATTCAGCAAGCGTTAGACAATAATAGAAAGGGTTACTATCAGGCGAGCACTTTTACACAAGGGTTAGGATGGGAGATGTACCCTTATCCTACTCAGCTAGATACCTTACTCGAAGGTAACTCAATGGATGTGGTGCTAAAGCCTCAAGCCATTAAAATAGACAACCATCCAACGCCTATTTTAAACAATGTCTGGGTCAACAAAACAGGCGCTACTAATGGGTTTGGTGGCTATATCGCTTATATTCCTGCCGAAAAATCAGGCATTATCATTCTGGCAAATAAAAATTATCCCAATGCAGATAGGGTCAAAGCAGCGTATATGATTTTAGAGAATGCAATAACTCATTGAGCATGAGCCACCAGCTAAGTACGCTGATATTGTATCAACAGCTCGACCTATTAGCACATATAGACCGGATATCAAGCTTCAAGTCCTCACTCAGGATTTAAGCCTTCATCTGTAGTGACTGTATTTCAACTACTTTGATATGACCTTCTAAGACAGAACCTAAACTTTATCCTGCTTAATATATAGCGCATTTACCCAATAGAACTCTTCCAAGACGTTCATCCATTGATCGTCTAGTCCTGCTTTTAGCAACAATGGCTCACCGGTGACTGGATGGCTAAACGCTAAAGTTTGGGCATGCAGCAGCATGCGCTCGCAGCCATATTGAGTACGAAAAAATCTGTTGTGCCGTCCGTCGCCGTGGCTAGTATCACCCACTATGTGATGAAATAAATGTCTCATGTGTCGACGCAGCTGATGCTTGCGACCAGTCTCAGGTGTTAAGCGCACTAGACTGTAGCGGCTCGTATCATGCTTTTTTGATACCGCAAATGGCAGCTCAATTTGAGCCAAACTCTGCCAGTGGGTCACCGCATCTTGAGCGGGTTTGTCCAAGTTGGCAAACTTATCGGCAATGGCGTCGGGCTTGAAACTCAACGCATAATCAACAGTACCCTGCTCTGGCATAAAACCGCGCACCACAGCTAAATACTGCTTGGTAACGTTATGGGTAGTAAAAGCCTCGGTAAGGCTGCGCGCGACGCTTGGGCTCTTGGCGAACAACAACACGCCTGATGTCGGCTTGTCTAACCGATGCACCGGAAATACATGGCAACCTACTGCATCACGAGTGAGTTGCATGGCAAAGCGGGTCTCGCCTTTGTCCAGCCAACTGCGATGTACGAGTAAACCCGCCTCTTTATTAATCGCCACCAAAAACTCATCTTCATAGATAATCTCTATTAGATTAGCGGTTTGATTGACTGTGCTACCTTCGATATCTATGTTTTCGATGCTCATACTTTAGTTACTATTATTTTAAATAATGTAATTATATATCTACTGTCTTTTATATATACCCTTTTTATTTTATTGCCCTTGTAGTGACATAATAAATTCGGACTGTGTTTCAGAGAAATAGGCGGTATATGCTGGTTAGCTCAACCAATGAAAACGGTACGCCAGCCAAGCGACGATCGCACTCACTGAGCCAGTTAAAATTCCGCCCCACGCAAAATCTACTAACGCGGTATCTAAGGTAAAGCCTTTATACAAAGCTAAGTTGGTAAAGTCATAAGTGCCATATGCCATCAGTCCTATCAGACCACCCAGTAAGAAGATATGGCCGACCGATGCCTGTGCTTTGATTTGCGGATACAGAACCAATATACAAAGTGCCAATATGTAAAACATATAAAACACGCCAGCGGCCATCATATTGGGCTCATCAGCCAATAGATGACCGATACGCGACTCATAAAAAGCCCCTTTCATGGTCGTAAGCCAAACTGCATCAACACCCAAAAATATGACAACAGCAGCCAGATAGATAAATACGTAAGCCATAATAATATCCTTTTATCAGGGTTGCTCAGCATTAGGCGCTTTTGCACCAATACGCAACCTCATGTCAAACAGTGCGTTAAGCGGATACCTTGTCTGCCGCTGGTAAATCAGAAAAATGTAGCGTGTCGATGTTATTTGGTTTGACCGCTGTTACTTGTACCACACCGATGGTACGCTCCAAAAAGCCGCCTTCACAGTAGCAGAAATAAAACTCCCACAAGCGAATAAAGGCTTCATCATAACCGAGTGCTTTGATTTCATTGCGCTGCGCCATAAAAGCTGTGCGCCAATCGCGTAATGTATAGGCATAATCAAAGCCATAATCATGCAACTGTTTGATGACCATATCGGTCTGCTCAGTAAACTGGGTATTGAGCTCTTGGTTTGAGAGCAGACAGCCACCAGGGAAAATATGGGTCTGGATAAAGTCGACCGAATCGATATAGTCTTGATAGTTCTGATCATTAAAGGTAATCGCTTGCAGCACCATCAACCCTGTTGGCTTAAGCAAGCTATTACACTTGGCAAAAAACGTCGGCAAGAATTCATGTCCGACCGCTTCAATCATCTCAATACTGACCAGCTTGTCATACTGCCCAGTCAGCTCACGATAATCCTGCTTGAGAAGAGTGATTTTATCAGACAGTCCGGCAGCTTCGACCCGCTGCTGTGCCTCATTATACTGCGCATCTGAGATGGTCGTTGTCGTTATATGACAGCCGTAATGCTTGGCGGCATAAATAGCAAAGCCGCCCCAGCCAGTACCGATTTCAATGACATGATCGTCAGCGCTCAGTTGTAGACGCTGACAGATAAGCGCTAGCTTATGCTGCTGGGCATCGCTCAGTGTCGTATCAGGC
Source organism: Psychrobacter sp. GW64-MNA-CIBAN-0177 (assembly GCF_040309585.1). Classification (NCBI taxonomy): domain Bacteria; kingdom Pseudomonadati; phylum Pseudomonadota; class Gammaproteobacteria; order Moraxellales; family Moraxellaceae; genus Psychrobacter; species Psychrobacter sp. GW64-MNA-CIBAN-0177. Next base: position 23,072 of record NZ_JBEOOY010000005.1, on the reverse strand, counting down.
GACTGATATACTGCCGATGAGTACATCATGGTATCGTCCAAAAACCGCTCATACATATCATTGCCCAAATCATAATGCGCTAAGATATTGGATTTTGAGCCAGATTTATCATTACTACGCAGTCGGTGCTTGGCTTTTTCAAAAGTTTTGCTGACCGCAGCGAAGCGGTTTTCTAACTGGTTAAGCACGGCTAAGTTGCGCGCTGCCTGTCGAATCAAGCCTGTCAGATCATCCGTATCCCACTCGCCATTGATATAACTATCTGCTAGGGCAATCGAACCACCAAATAACAATTGGCGATAGACGGCACTGTCATGAATCATCAATGTGACGTTTAAGGGATGGCGACCCACTGCTGAGCTGCTCATCTCCTCAGATGCCTTGATACCAAAGCTCTGGGTCTTAGGCGCTTGCTCATCGAATGCTTCGATCAATGTGAGGCTGCCAAACTGCACATGCTCCAACGCGCGAAAGATCAACTTTCGTGCCAAATTATTAATACGGTCATTGACTGGTCGCAATACGGCGCTGTCATTGACGGTTTTATTGATACGTGCGGTAAATCTTCCTAATGTCGAAGCTGGATTTCTATTGGTCGGTCGTGCTGACATCGTCTACTTATCCTTATCTAAAGGCCTTATGTTTGGACATTAGGCTCTTGAAGTCGCGTGGCTTAATTCTGAAACTTGATTTCAATTCTGTACTGAGTTTTACATTTATACCGAATGTTAACTTTGCACTGGCTAAATGATGTCTTTTTTATTAGCCGCTTGCTGCTGTTTGCTATCGGCTAGCTTTTCATCATAATTAATATAAGGCACTTTTTTAATCGCATAAAGCTTAAACGCATGCCAGTAAATACGCGTTAGCGAGGTCATATTCATCAGCGGATTTTTGCGTAAGCTATCGCGAACCGTTGCCTCGGTCATCGGCACCCCAGACACCTTGATACCAGTCTTTAGCACCTCTCCCCGCTCGTCGCTAATATCGATGGCAATACGCACTTGTAAGCAGTTATCTGGCTGTTTTTTAACTTTAACCTGCCAGCGATAGAGCTGGTCGATAGGATTAAATGGTGAGACATGAAAGTCTTTATCATGGCAGAATTCGGTATCCGTCCCATCTAATAAAAATCCGTAATAGTGACGTTTATTCCACGGCGTATTAGAGACCTCAGCCAGTAAATGCGTTGGCTGTTGCTGCTCATCAAAACCCAGATAAAAATTCACGGGGCTAAAATATATACCAGCATTGCGGCAGACAACCAAGCCCAGCATGTCACCACTTGGCGCGCTACCAGCATGGGTCATAAAATCCTGACGCAGTCTTTGCTCAAGTTTTTGATAGCTACTGACGTTAGCTAATTTATTGTTGGCTACTCTATTATTAGCTTCTTCACCGTTTTTAGCATTTATATCAAGCGATTTTCTGGCATCATTTGGATTATTACTTTCACTTAGGCTATTTGGCTCTTGCGACCTTAATCTTTGTGATATGCCTTGTAAATAATCATCAGGATAAAACTGCTGTAATGCCTTTTTTCCTGTGGAAAATAGTGGCAGCCCTTTTAGGCACTGACGTTTGCCATAGCCTGCTGTATCGACTTCAGGGAGCGCCTGCCCTGCTGCTAACGCGCTAATATTGACACCCCAATAGCGATACGGGTACACAAACTTATGCACATTTGGCAGTAGCCGACTGTGCCACGTATTCCCATGAAATAACTGGTGCGGCAAGCTGTCAGAGGTACAAGGTAACTCATGAGTTGACATTGCGTGAGACGGATGCACTGGGGTCATCATAATGCTCTCTTTTATTTCACTCATTACTATGCTGCTTGGTACTATGTTGCTCGGCTTTACGCCGACCAAATAAGCCACGTTTTTTCTTTTGCGGCGAGTCAGTAGCGGCAGACTGTAAACGGTGAACGTAATCAACCAATTCTTGATTGGTCGTTGCCGTCACTACCTGACGCTTTGTCAGTGTGCGCGACTGTTTATCGGCTTTTACTGGCAAGTCTTTATAACGAAACGGCGTGTGTGCGCTATCACTATCCGGCAAGTGACTTGGGTCGACTTCGTCTTTTATGTCAATATCATACCCAAGCGCTTGGCAAACTCTTAGACCACTGCGTACACCATCTTCATGAAAGCCATTGAACCAATACGCACCGCAAAAATGCGTATGCAAACCACTGCCAGAGATGCGTGACCATTGTGTCTGCGCCTCAATCATCGCCTTGTCGAAGATAGGATGGCTATAGTCAATACGCTTAATAACTTGTCTGTCATCAATACCTTTATCAACGGTTGCTGGATTGAGGGTGACCAAATAATTATGCTTTTTGGTCAGCCGCTGCAAGATATTCATATGATAAGTCAGTACTGGCTTTGAGGCAGCCTGCTTGCCAGCATCAATCACGTCATTTTTTAAAGCATCCTTTGCATCTGTCTCATTACCAATAAGATAGTTCCAGCTTGCCCATGCTAGAGGCTTGTTGGGCAACACCTGAGTATCAGTATGCAGGACAGCGGTATTTTTGCTAAAGCGGAAATGACTCAACACCTCAGCTTCATCGGTACTGGCATCTGCTAGAATCTTGAGCGCGGTATCTGCATGACAAGCAAAGATAACGTCATCAAACACAAGGTGTTCAACCTTATCATCAGTGCGGCTCTTATCTTGAATGGTCAACGTCACCTTGTCGCCATCATCAGCACCCATACGAGTAACAGACTGCACCGGGCAATTTACCCTTACCTGGCCGCCTGCCTTGACAAAGCGTGGCAGCAATTTATTGACATATTGTTTAGAGCCGCCTTTGATGGTGAACCATTGCGGACGATTGACTACATCGAGCAGTCCATGATTATCAAAAAACTGGGCAAAAAATACCAATGGGAAATCTTGTACGTCATCCAGACTGGCTGACCAAATAGCAGACACCATAGGCAGCAGATAATTATCGGTAAATAGCGACCCATAGCGTTTTTGCGCTAGATAATCGCCCAATGTTTGCGCAGTAAAACCGCTGACATCTTGCCCCTGTGCACGCGCCGCATCATAATCTTGGCGTAGCTGCTTGATATGCTTATTAAACTGTAGGATATCTTTGATAAATTGCCAAAACTTAGGATTGAGGACATTCTTGCGCTGCGATAATAAGGTATTGAGCGTGTGACCGTTATACTCAAAATGACGCGCGATATTTTTTACTGAAAAGCTCATATCCGTTGCTTGAAACGGCACTTGTAACTCATGGAGTAAGCGAAAAAAGTTGGGATAGGTACGCTCATTAAAGACAATAAAACCGGTGTCTATTGCGCTGTTTTCTACTTTACTGCTCTTTGCTTTTTTGCCATCTTGTAGCGCCACATCAATGGTATTTACATGCCCGCCAATATAATCACTGGCTTCAAATATCGTCACCTCATGCTCTGCGACCAAATAATGAGCACAAGTCAGTCCTGAGACCCCCGATCCGATGATAGCGATACGCTTTTTCGCGGGCGCATTAGCTGAATCTTTAAAGGCGTTGGGCTGTTTTTTATTGGTTGACACTGTATTCGTACTGGCACGCTTACGACGGTTAAACAGCATAAAAGCATTCCTTTCTATATTTTTGTTTTTGCTATTATTTGGACGAGCGATATTTTATAAACACAAGGGCATTTCATTCATTTAATCGTTAGAGCATATCCTCTATCCAACTGAAACTCATCTCAAAGGGCTAACAATGAAGACATGCCCTAGGCTGTTATTTTTTACTCAGCTTACTACCCACTTGTTGCCAGACCAAATCTGGCAATGTACCCAGCACTTTTAATGGCAAGGTGAGTTTTTTAGGGAATTCGATAACATCATGGCCACTGGCAATACCATCGCGTATCGCTTGGCTTGCCTGTTTTGGTGTTTGGATAAATGGCATGGGAAAATCATTTTGTTTGGTCATCGGCGTTTCGACAAAGCCGGGAACGACTAAGCTCACCGAGATATCCTGCGGAGCAAGACTAATCTGTAAGGTTTTCATAAGATAATGGATAGCGGCTTTTGAGCTACCATAGGCTTCGGCACGAGCAAAAGGCACGTAAGCAGAGGCTGAGCCGATACCGACCAAGCGACCTTTTGAAGCAATCAGCTTTGGCAACACCCCTTCGATGGCGTGCGATAACGTGCCCATATTGACTGACATGACTTTCATAAACACACTACTGTCAAAGTTTGGCATGTCTAAATACTCACACATGCCAGCACCGCAAATGGCCACATCAATCTGGCTAACCTTATCAAAGGCGGCAATGACTTTTTCTCGATCCATAAGATCCAAATCAATCGTCTCTGCCCCTAATGCTTTCAGCTCAGCCAGTGCTTCATCATCTCGTCCAACGGCATAGACATGATGACCGTCTAGCAGATAGTCTTTAGCCAGTTGCTTGCCAATACCTGAGGTCGCGCCAGTGATAAGTATGTGTTGTTTTTCGGGAGCGTTTGTCATCGTTAATATCCTTGTTAACCATTTTTATCATATAGAAATTGTGACGGGTATAAAGCACTTATAATTCGTTTTTTGTTTTTATTGAGAGTGAGTATTAGTAACATTTACATTAACTAAGTACATCACTTATTTATCAAATCTAAATAATTATAGTATAAGGCTGCGGCGCTATTGTTGTGACTTCGCAATCAATGACGCACAAGTCATGCTATCAATATGACATATATTTGATCAAATAAAGGCTAAAACCCTCTGCAAAAGCGTCATTTTCTGTTACTGCCTCTATGAGACAGCGTAATAGCAGCATGCTACAATGCCAAAACTGGCAAGCTTTATATTGAGCGCTAACGACTTATTATTCAGTAATAGCCATGTATTATTCGACGATGCCTGATATGAATAATAAAATGATGCTAAAAAACGCTTAAACTACCTTATAACGTGTCCTGATAATGCTTAAAACGTTATATAATTACCAGCAGATTTTCACCAACCCACTCCCATACGAAAAGGAGCTCTCATGAGCGAATTGCAATTGTCTGACCGTGTCAACAACATCAAACCATCCCCTACCTTAGCAATCACCAATAAAGCCAAAGAGCTAAAAGCCTCAGGCAAAGATATCATTGGTCTAGGTGCTGGCGAACCTGATTTTGATACGCCAGAACATGTCAAAAAAGCAGCAATCGATGCCATCAATGACGGCTTCACCAAGTACACTGCTGTCGATGGCACCCCAGAGCTCAAAAAAGCCATCATTGAGAAATTCAAGCGTGATAACGACATCAGCTATGAGCCAAATGAAATCTTGGTATCGGTCGGTGGTAAGCAATCCTTCTTTAACCTTGCCCAAGCTTTTATCAATCCTGGTGATGAAGTCATCATTCCAGCACCGTACTGGGTCAGCTATCCTGACATGGTCATCATCGCAGAAGGCGTGCCAGTCATTGTTAAATGCCCAGCTGAGCAGGACTTCAAAATTACTCCAGAGCAATTAGAAGCTGCCATCACTGACAAAACCAAAATGCTGGTATTGAACAGTCCTTCTAACCCAACGGGCATGATTTATACGCTAGATGAGCTAAAAGCTATCGCTGACGTGCTGAAAAAGCACCCACAAGTCTATGTGGCCTCTGACGACATGTACGAGCACATTCGCTGGACGGGTGATAAGTTCTACAATATCTTGAATGCTGCGCCTGAGCTTAAAGACCGCGCTATCATCCTAAATGGCGTATCAAAAGCTTATGCGATGACCGGCTGGCGTATCGGCTATGCTGGTGGCCCTGCTAAGCTGATTGGTGCGATGAAGAAAGTACAATCGCAATCTACCTCATGCCCGACCTCTATCAGTCAAGTCGCTGCCGAAGCTGCTATCAGTGGTGACCAAAGCGTACTAGAGCCTATGGTCGCGGCATTTGAAAAGCGTTGTGATTTGGTCGTTGATGGTCTAAATGCCATTAAAGGCATTACTTGCCTACGCCCTGATGGCGCATTTTATGTCTATCCTGACATCAAACCACTCATCAAAGCGGCTGGTCTATCGTCATGTACTGAGTTTTCCGCATGGTTGTTAGAGAAAGTTGGCGTTGCGGTCGTTCCTGGCGATGCCTTCGGTCTGGGCGGTTATATGCGTATCTCTTACGCCACTGATGAAGCAACACTAAAAGACGCCTTATCGCGTATCGAAAAAGCGGTTGCTGATTTAGACGTTGCTGAATAACGATTATATTTAATCTACTATAAACAGTAATAAGCATTAGAAATATGTAAATAAAAAAGACGCCCACATATCCTTTATGTGAGCGTCTTTTTTATTGTGGTTTTAACAACTACCGATAATGAAAAACGTCTTAAAAACCGTCATCATCCTATTAAAAACCATTAATGTTGTTAATTATGCAAAAAAAGCTTGACGTATTTTTTATCTTTGCTAGAATACGCCCCACTTAGCAAGAACTCGTTAGAGACTTTCTAAGCTCGTTGTAAGCCATGAAACACTTACAGCTTATTCTCCAATAGCTCAGTTGGTAGAGCAACGGACTGTTAATCCGTGTGTCCCTGGTTCGAGCCCAGGTTGGAGAGCCATATTTTAGTAGTAAATTTTTTGAGTCATCTTTGATTCGATTATGGCATTTGCCAAGACCCTCATCACTTTGATGGGGGTTTTTTTATGGGTGCTATTTATTGCTTTATGTTTTAGATATTACTGAAAATATTTTACTACCGACTCATGAAAACGACCGTCAGTACTTATAGTCAGTCCAATATTAAAAAGATACAGCTGGACTGGGATGAATTTTTTGCAGCCTCTGTCGGCATAGGCACAGCAAGCCAGAAAAATTCATCCCAGTTCCGCGTTATTAAACAACGTATCCATTTATTTAATATTAACTATAACTAACGGCCGTATTTTAAATTATTATCGGTAACTATCTCTCGGTAAATATAAGGTAAATATCTCTCGGTAAATACAAGCAGTTACGGTAAGAAAATTGAAATATGCGCTTGCTCTTTATTTTCTTGGATGACGTTATCATAAGCTGAGAGTTGATGATCCGTGAAGCTATTGGTCAGATACCACATAGTTGTAAATATCGCCGTCAATAGCACTGCCATTACGGCAACGATGATCCATAGCGGTGTCTCACTGGTCAGTGTGTGCTTAATCTGATCAGGAATCGCCCAAAATGGCGAAAACTCGTTTTTATTACCACGCAAATGCTCAATCTCATCACCCAAACGCGAGATAAGATAGCGTATCTTTTCTGGCGCCTCTAAACGATACTTTCCTTGAAAGCCAAGCAACATCGCATAATGATAGACTTCTAACGCTGGCAGACGCCTCTCCCCTTGTTCGCGCAGACCATCTAAGCGCTCAAAGAACTCATTGCCAGCGATTTGCGAGCCAAACAAATCTAACTGTAAAGGGTTTAGCTCCCAAGCATCCTTTAACGTTTGAAACTCTGGCTCTTGCGACGTCATGATTGTCTCATCAATCAGCGCACAATAAGCGTACTTGGCTTCGTGAATATCTTCTGACAAAAAGCCCTTTTTACGAGCGTTCATTTCGAACTTATCTAAAAACTCGTATATTTTTTGACGGAACTTACGCGGTTCGGTACTAAAATAATGATTACGCAATAAGAAAACCAAGTAAAAGCCGTCATACATGATATCAACCAGCGACTGGCTGCTGATGCGTCTATCAAGGCCATTCGCTGATACTTTTGATGCCACCTCGCCTGAATCTAGCAATGAAGGCGCAGAACCCGTTGAATTGTTTGCTGACATGATCGTTCCTAATACTAATTATTTGAAATACAACTGAATAAAAGGGTTTGGTTAAAGATTATCCATAAGCAAAAATTGAGTGAGATATTTTAGATATAAACATCAATTTCTCATAAACCCTTATTCATAACATTTCTCAGAAAAACTACTGCACGATGGCCATCAGCTCTATTTTTAAGTCATCAAAGCCGTTCGGTACATAAATACAGATAGACTCAGACTTAATCATCTCATCATACAGCTCACCGACCGGTTCGATAGTGAAGTAGCTAAAGCCTGGTCTTACCGGTATCGCACTAGGTACTTGGGTGACATGCGAGACTGGTGACCCCGGTAGTGCTGATAGTACCCGCTTCTCTACCGCGTCTGGCGTTGCCACTTTAAAGCGTCTTGGCACGATATCAATGAGCTCATGCATCGGTAGCGATGAGCTAACCGACAGATACAGCTGTGAGCTGCGAGTAATCTTGTCACTGCTCAGCTCCCCTGTGTAGTAAGACGGTTTATTTTGACGCAAAGGAATAGAGATAAAGTTGCTAGCAATCACCGTATTGAGCAGTTCGCGAATGATCAAAATGATACTGATAAAAGACTCATTGGCATTGTTATGCTGATAAGAGGGCAAATCACCTACTTTATATAATGAGCTAAAGGTCGCCAATTGACTGGCAACATTCAATAGCGCCTCATAAAGCCGTTCTGGATGTAGCTTGGCATTATTGTATAAATGGCTGAGCTGAGAGTATGCGGTATTTAGCGTATGCAAAAGCCAAAAAGACGCAATGTCTGATGAGCGAAACTCTAGCAAATCATTGTTAGATTGACGATGATGGTCATAGAGAGAGGTGGACTTGGTATTAATCATCGTCATCAAGCGATAGACTTGGTTGACCAATGCAGGATTACTGGTGATATGGACGCTAGGCACAATATAATCCTCGTCCACTTGGTAGACACCTTGGGTGGTACGCAGCAACTTAGCAACTAGCAAAGAGACGGTATCTTGACTGGGCGCTTGAGCAGAATGGCTCAGCTGCAAGCTTGGTGACAGTTGAATAACATCGATCATCGCTTCGGCAGCTTGACTGTACAGATCTTGTGCCTCGACCGTATTTCTCACATAGCGTGCTGGGTTATCGCTTTGCTCTGTCTGTATATTGCTACCGCCACTATGAACAATCTCAAGGCTCAAAAACACGAATATCTCATCGTCGTTACGGTGAGTATCAAGCGTGATTGGCTTTGGCAGCGCATCGGTACGTGGCGCTTGATAGATAGTACCGTCTGGTAGCACACCGTAGATGCTTTGGAAGCTTAATAAATTGCTCTCTAGTAATTGTTTATCAATTTGCACGTCTGCTATGCCATAAGCATAAGGGTGCATCAGTGTCATACTTAGTGCACGTTGCGAGTTATGATAGCTGTCTTGAATCTGAAAATGCTGGGGTCTTAAAAACAGTCCCTCTCCCCATAATACTCTATGTTTACTCAAGGCTATCTCCTACAAGCAGCTAACCAGCGGTTGCTGATAATATTTAAGTTTGGTGGTAAAGTCAGGCACTAACTCTGGATTGACGCCTTCTTTGATATTGATATCACAAGCGCCGATATTTAAAACCAGCGCTCGGTCAAAATCGATACTATCAAGTGGTATCAATACCTGCGAGCGTTTCTGCGTATGTCTCAGTCCAACTTTGATGGCAATAAACTGTGCATCCTGTGGAATACTTAGCTTAAGACTGGTGGCACGATTGGGAATGACGCTAACTTCTTTAGCAGCCCGCTCCTCTACCTCAGCGAATTGATTCTCTTCTTCTAAAAATCCAATATAAGCCGTACTCGCGGTGCCTTGTTTGGCACGTCCAGCATTGGCATTAGCCGCAGGCAGGATTTGCAGAGTAATACTTTGACGTTTTAGCTGTTCTTGCAAGGCTTTTTGCTCGTCATTCATTGACTCAAGCCGCTGTTGCTGTTGCTCTAGTTGCGCTTTTAGGTTTTGTAAATCTTCATTCATTGCCGTGCTTTTATGGCTAATAACGTCTTTCATGCTATCGATGACGGAGGCTTCGTTATTGGTGTCTGACTTGCCAGCCAGTACAGACGCATTACTATCAGACTTACTAGCGCCACTGAGGCTACATCCTGATAGCGTGGTCGTTAATACCCAACCAAGAGCCACTGCCGCTATAGATAATTTCATACATTTGTCCATATTATTTCTGTATTTTGCTTTGTTATTGTCGTTATTGACTGGTCAAAATCTCTGCCATTTGCGGGCGACCAAGCACGCCTTTTTTGCGCAGCTCAACATGGCCCAAATCCATCATACGCCAGTCGCCGCCCCACACTAGTCCAGCCGATTTTGCTACTTTACCATATAACTGGTAGCCCTGCATCGCCCATGGATCCTTTTCAGTAATCACAATTTTACCATTTCTAATAAAGGCGCTATCGCCTGCTAGACCAAACTGATGATAGCTCTTATAAGATCCTGCCTTGGTGACATTTGGGCCTTTTTTGAGCAAGCGTGCTTGCCTTCCCGGACTACGATAGCCCTCTAGCAGCACCATGTCATAACCATATTGATCACTCATAACCTTATAGACAGTCAACAGCCGTTGGACAAACTCAGAGTTCATCTTATTCCAATTACGGTCAGCATTTCTGATGTTAATGTGCCCATTGCTGATATGCGATGCCAAAATATCACCCGAGTAGCCCGTACTGTGGTCTTGGGTATTTAAATCAGACAGGTCAGGTTCAGGGAGCATTAAAGGCCTTTGTACTGGTGACGCGTCCGTCGCCACCTCCGGCCAATAGCCCTCGTCGGTTTGCGTGGCTTGATAGCTGGCAATCTCTGCTTCTAGCTCAGCGAAAAGCTCAGCAGGCGGCGCAGGCGGTGGTCGCAATCGCTCCCCGACCAGTAATTGACTGATTTGCGAGTTGGCAGTATTCAACGAGTCATCTTGAGCATGATAAACCTCAAGAGAGTTATGCATAATCAGAAAATAACACCCCACTGTCGTCGTGAGAATGGCTAAAACAGATAAAGCAGGAACAATAGGAATGCTGTTAGGCGAGATACGTGGCAGAACTGGTAGCTTGAGCGTGGGGCGTTGAAGTTTGATCACCGAGACGCCTTGCCAAACAGTGCTCACCTTATCAAACAGTCGCTCATACAGCTGACGATCAAAAAGCATGATAATCACTGTAATGGAGACAAGCGTAAAAAGGATAACGACCAAATAAATCATAAGGAAAACAATGGCACAGTGAGGCATAAAGAAAAATAGCGGGCAAAGTATTGGAAAATACTAATGTTCAGCCATCAGCATGTCGTAGCTGGCTATTATATAGACAGATGAGATATTTTTTTATAAAAAACCCAACTTAATTGTATTTTTTATTAACTGGCTATATTGACTAATGATATAGCATGGCGATGAGCAAAAATCGAGAAGAAAAACTATTTTATACTAATTAACCAAGCAAAGTAATGATACATGGTAGCGAGAAATCTTCAAATACCATAAACTACCTCTAATAAAATTATGTAGATAAGGGGTATGGCAAGTGGGCGTAAAAAAGCTAATAACTTACGGGCGCTATGCTCTTGCACTTTTTTTAGTCATTTATCTGTTATTGGTTTGGATGTACTTTAAAGATAATACGCTGCAACTTACCTCTGCAAGACTGCTGCTATGGTTTGTGATTATTCCAATAATTTTGTTTGGCTTTATCGTGTTTATTAGATGGCGACAAAAAAAATCAGAAGCAGAAGAACTAGCGCCAGCTCAGAAAATAAGCAAAAAAATAAAGGCGCCACCTATCGATTCTTATCAATTGTTTATAAATAGTAGTATCTGTCTACCCGAAGGGATTGATTGGCCTGAAATCATAGACAATGATAACGATCTCACGGTATTGAGTGAAGCGCTATCAGACTTTGACGGCTTACCAATATTAACCAAGCCGATTGAGGGTGTCATCACCGAACGAGCAGCGCTCTACGCTTACGATAATGAGCTAGATAACGAGACATATCCTGAAGACGCGGCTGAAAGCCTAAATGAGCTAACCTTGCGTCTATGGGCATTGATTGATAATCAACTTACCGCAAGTGATGATGCACTAAGTGTACTGGCTCAGCATTTTGAGCGCATTATGCAACAAAATATCCATGAGCCAAACTCAGCGCTGAATATCCATCCAGAATGGCAGCAACACTACATCGCGAGCACACCAGAAGACTCCTCTGCAGAGGATAGCCTTCCCGTTATCTCATTGTCTACGCTGTCTGTTTATTTGTCTATTCCTGAGCTGGCTGATGCTAATTATCTGGTTGAAAGGCTAAAACAGCAATTGGCAACCTATGGTATTCCCGAGCAGCTACTCACTATTCAAACCATCATCGCTGATAAAAATCCTCGTCATACAGACTCTTTTCATAATAGCCATGACGGTGCTGATAGCGAGACCTATCAGCCGCTGCAATTTATTCACGGGCAACTTATTGCTCTGACCAAAGCTGCGACCCCCGAGATTTGTCTTTTTATCACCGTCGACTCACAGATTAATGAGCAATGGCTTGAAGCAAACTTATACGTAGACAACGCCTCCAATCTCTTGCCTACCGAAGCCGGTATATTGCTGATTTTCTATAACAAAGCCGCCAAAGACCTTCTCGATCTAGATCACAAGGTACGTTTTTCCATGACTGAAATTGGCGAGGCGCTACCCAATGATGCCAGTAGTATGGCCGCTGAGGTGCCGCAGCAGGCTTATAGCAATACTCGCCAGCATTATTTAGCAAATTTGAAAACGATAAAACAGCTGTTACTAGATAATTCATTTGCTCTATTAGATCGCCATGACGACAAAACCAAGGCAGAAGAAAAAAAGTCAGCGCAGGCCATTGACAATAAAACAACAATGACAGATACGTTAAGCGAAAATAGCATCACCCTCTTGTCAGACATTAATCCATCAACACAACCTTACGACTTATCCCTACTTATGACATTTATCGATGAATTTATAGCGCAAGGGGCGCTAGTAAATGACCACCATTTAGGGCATTATATGCCTCTGAACTCATGGTTACAGCCTTTTTTATGTCTCGCACTGTTGGTCAGCGCTGCCAAAGAACAGCCACAGGAGTCTGACATTAAACTCCTTATTACCCAACATAAGCACCGCTGTATGTTGTGGCTTGCAGAGCCCAACCAAACACTTTAGCCACTTTTAGTTCAGTTAATATTGCTCGTTTTATCGCTTATATCAGTCATTGTTTATGATGAAATGATGACTCTCTATTATTTCAAGATCACATTAGGTAGCAGGCATGTTCTCAAGGTTTTTTCATCTCATCTACAATCCAAGAGTGTTATTGGTCTTAGCTATCATAGTCGCTCTGGTCTTACTCTATGATTATGTCGCGCTACAAACCTTCTTCGTCATTATCGGTGTCTCCATAACCTGTCTGCTACTAGCGTGGTTTGGCTACTACTGGTGGAAAAAGCGTAAAAAGGCGGCCGCTGAGCTCGCAGATTTAGTAGAAGACAATAACGATGAAGGCGCTAATAGTGCCAATAGTAGTGCTGCTAAAGACGAGAATGCACAAGAAGTACAGGCCTTACGTCAGCAAATGCAAGACGCTATTAAGACCATTCGCAAGTCTAAAATTGGCGATCAAACTGGCAAAGCTGCACTGTACGAGTTGCCATGGTATATGGTCATTGGTAACCCAGCAGCAGGTAAAAGCTCGGCGGTACTTCACTCTGGGCTAAAATTCCCGTTTATGGAAAAAACCAACAAGCTGTCGGTACAAGGTGTCGGCGGTACTCGTAACTGTGATTGGTTTTTTTCTACCGAAGGCATCCTACTCGATACCGCAGGACGCTACTCTGCCTACGAAGATGACCGCTCAGAATGGCTGTCGTTTTTAAACCTATTGAAGAAGAACCGCCCCAAAGCGCCTATCAACGGTATTATTATCGCCGTTAGTATCGCTGAGCTTACCAAAAATGACCCCAGTTACGCACTAGACTTGGCCAAAAACCTGCGTAGCCGTGTGCAAGATTTAACAGAGCAATTAGAAGTTTATGCCCCCGTTTATGTGGTCTTCACAAAAATGGATTTGGTATCAGGCTTCCGTGACTTTTTTAATGATTACGAGCAAGAAGAGCGCGGGCAAGTATGGGGCGCGACGATTCCCTATCCCGAAGACCCTGATAGCATCAATATCAGCGATGTGTTTGAAGAGCATTTTGGCGTGCTGGTTAACGGTCTAAAAGATCTTAGCACCACTAAGTTGTCTCTGCGTCACCAACGTACGGTATCTCCGAGTCTGATGACTTTTCCCATGGAGTTCCAATCATTACGGCCGATGATTAGAACGCTGATGCACGCCTTATTCGAAGACAACCCTTTTCAGTTTAAGCCCATACTACGTGGATTTTACTTCACCAGTGCCTTACAAGAAGGGCAAGTCAGCAGTCAAATGACCTTACAAATGGTGCAAAATTACGACTTGCAACCACCTGCAGTGCCTTTAAGTGCTCAGCAAGAAGCCGCCGACAAGCCTTACTTCTTGCATGATTTATTTTCTAAAGTCATCTTAAAAGACAAGCATTTGGTCAAACAACATAAAAACCGCAACAAGCGTAGCCATCGCGCGCTGGCCACCCTCGCCTCTGTGGTGGTGCTATGTACAGCGGTTGGTTTATGGACTTGGTCTTATGCCAATAACAAGCAATTGACTGAACGTGTAGAAGCTGACTTGCAGCAAGTCGCACTAATGCAAAAAAATGCTAATGGTGATTTGCAGTCACAACTTGAGTCACTCACTATCCTGCAAAGTCGAATAGAGCAACTCGAAGGCTACGACGAGAATCGTCCGTTGTCGCTGAGCTTTGGGTTATATCAAGGAGATAAGCTCAAAGAAAAACTGCTATCTGAATATTATAATGGTGTAGGCATTATCGTGTTAGCGCCTACCAAACAAAACATTGAAAGGTTTTTGACCGACGTCAATACGAATGCGGCAGACCTGAAAGTGCAGGAGGCAGAAACGTCAGCAGCTGAATCCGAAACCGTGAGCAACGACGCTTATATACAATCTGACCCTACCGACGTAGAGGATGCTTATAATGCGCTGAAAGCTTATCTGATGCTGGGCAATCATGAGCACTTAGAAACCAGCCATTTGAGCGATCAAATGACACGTTTTTGGCGCACTTGGCTTGAGTCCAACCGTGCTGATATGCCGCGTGACAAGATGATTCGTCAGGCTGAGCGCATCTTAAGCTTTACGCTTGCTCATGTCGACGACCCCGCCTTTCCATTGATTCAAAATGACTTGGGACTGGTGGATAAAACCCGTACGACGTTGTCTAAAGCCAGTAAAGGCCAACCTGCCCGTGAGCGTGTCTATTCTGAGATTAAAATGCGCTCCTCTGCTCGCTTTCCATCGGTGACTGTCGCACAAATTACCCAAGACAGTGCCAATGAAGTACTGCTAGGCAGTTATGTGATCTCCGGCACCTTTACCAAGCAAGCATGGGAATCGTTCGTGAGTGATGAGATTGATAGAGCTGCTACCAATAGAGTGGTTGCCGACGATTGGGTACTTGCGACCAGTAGCAAAGATGATTTGACGCTGACAGGCAGCCCTGAACAAATACGTCAATATCTGGTCAATCGCTACAAACAAGAGTACATCATTGAGTGGAAGCGCTTTTTATCACAGGTCTACATCCGTGATAGTAAAGGCTTCGACGATCATGCGCTCTTATTAAATCAGCTGTCTAACGCCACCGAATCACCGCTAAAAACACTATTTGAGACGGTAGATCGTCAGACCCAGTGGGACAATAAAGCCGCAAACCAACCCGCAGCGAATGGCTCCAACTCTCGGCGCTCATTTGTCAATTGGTTCAAGCAAACGATCCTGCGTCAAAGCCCAGCTGAGCTTCGTCAAGCAGAAGCGGCGATGAATAATGGCAGTAATAACAGTACTAATGAAGCGGCAGCCGTCCCTGCCAGCACCGGCATGGTAGCGCAGGAGTTCTCCTCAATACACAACCTAGTCACCCCAAGAGAAGACAATCAAGACTTATCGCTATTGGATAACTATTTGGCAAGCTTAGGAGATATTAGAACGCGGTTCAATAACATAGCCCGTAGCGATGATATCGGTCCTGATGCCTTGTTATTTGCTTCGCAAACGCTCAGCACTGAAGGTTCAGAGATGACCAAGTCCTTGCAGATCTTAGATGAGCAAATACTTAGCCAAGCCAACTCTGAAATAAAACAGCTGGTACGTCCATTGCTAAGCGAGCCGCTAACTCGCTCATTTACGATGCTCCTCACCCCGACTAAGGCTGAGATTAATAAAGTCTGGCAAGCACAAGTATACAAGCCCTTTTTGGATAACTTGGGCAATAAATATCCATTTACCGCCAATGCTAACTTGGAGGCAACCCCTGCTGAGATTGGACAGTTCTTTGGGGAAGATGGCTATGTCGCCAAGTTTGTTAACGAAACCTTATCGCCTTTTATCATCCGCCGAGGCGATCAAATCTCAAGTAAAATTTGGAATGGTGCAGGCTTAGGTCTGAATCCTAAGTTCGTCGCTGATTTTGGCAGATATTTTGTCAACTATACTGGTGGCAATGCTGGAAGCGCGTCAGGCGCGAGTGGTGGCAGTGCCACTGCCAATCAAACCACATTCCAAATCATGCCTTTACCGGTAAGCGGTTTGACCGAATATACGATCGTCGTTGATGGACAGCAGCTGCGTTATCGTATGGGTACGCAAGCATGGACGACGTTTGTATGGCCAAATCCAAGTAGCCAACCAGGAGCCAGCATCAGAGCCAAAAACTACGATGGCAGGGATTACACCATATTTGAGGAAGCTGGTAGCTTTGGCGTTGAAAGGCTGATTAATAGCGCCCGCCGCACTGAGCTTGGCGACAATATCTTTGAGATGGCATGGTCAGGTGATGGCATCACTATTCCGGTACGTTTTAGAATCATCAGTGGTAGCAGTAGCACAGCCAGTCAAGGGCGCTCTAACAACCCCTTTACTGGTATGAAACTCCCTAACGAGGTGATTGCCCTTGGGGTCACACGTACGGCAAGACCTGTTACGGATAATAGCGCAGCGGCTAATAGCAATAATGCTCGTGAATCAACCGGTCAAAATACTGAGCAAACGAGTACAGCCCCTCCAGTAGCAGGCGTGTTGAACTTGGCTCCTAGTACAGACGCCAATACAGATGCTAATACCAGTGCTACCACGAGTAACGTTCAGAACACCGAGGACAATAGTGGCAATGGCGCACAAACTGCCTCGTCTCCAACTACGGCTACCTCTGAACCGCGGGAGCCAACGCCATGACTCCTGAATCACTACCCCTAGTTTATTTTGGCAAATTACCAGCTCGTGGAGACTTTATCAGGGCGCGCGCTCATATCGCTGAGACCAATGCAATTGATCAATGGGTCAGTCAAGCCTTGGCGATATCAGAAAACTTATTCAGTGACGCGAGTGACTCGTTGATAGACAGCCCACCGACGAACAACATTGCTTTTTTGAACTTTAGTCACGTAGATACGGTATCTAACGAGATTATTACCGGCGTCCTGCTTCCTAGTCATGACAGTAGCCATAGAAACTATCCGCTTATCGGTTTTGGTGTGCTTCATCTCGATAAACCAAAAAGCTGGATGAACTACCTGCCCGTTAAGTCATTAACGCTGTGGAATGAGACTTATGAAGTCCTAAGCGTGGCTAAATCTAAAACCGATAGCGCTGAGGTTATGGCGGGTCTGAACGACGGTCAGCTTACCGTCAATAAAAACGCCAGTACCCACTATTACGATTTTATCAATACCACCACATTGCACGACATCGCGATATTGATGAACATCAGTAAATCACAACTGATACAACAAATCATAGCCACAGGCTTGTTATTCTTACCGACTTATAGCAAAGGCTTTAGCGGTCTGAATAAAGCCATATATTGGACCCTGACCTCTGACAGAGAAAATGCCATACATATGGCGACTTTTTGGCATGATCTTATTAGCGGTTTTTATCAGCCACACCAGCTCTATCTGAATACGTATCTGTACCGAGTTTCAAACTGCTACCGCCTGCTATTGAGCTTTACCAAGCCGGACGGTTGCATGCTTAGCCAGCTGGCAAGTAGTGAGGACAGTCATCCCGATGATTGGGTAATCATTGCTCATAGTGACTGGACACAAAGCTATATCGATGAAGATATCGGCTTAACTCGGTTTAACAAAATATTGTTGCAAGATGACCTTTATCTGTACGATACTAGACAACTGTTTAAAAAAACCTTCTTGGCACAGTAGCTATTCGATAATTGGTCGTTAACAAGCATGCTCTCAATAACAGTAAGATTAGAAAAGGTATTTTTATGCTAGCCCAAGTCTCAACCACAATACCTAAATTAACACGTCGTAAAAAAAGCCTATTATTCGCTGCTGTTACTTTGTCTATGAGTGCTGCGGTGTTTGCGGCTCATAATGATGCTCATATTAATAATAGCCCTGAAGATGTGCCTGTGGTCATTAAAGGTGTCGTAGCTACCAGCTCGGATAAGCAGCAACTCCTTGAAAAGCTAAAGGCGCAATACCCTAACAAGCCCGTCAGAGATGAGATCGAAGTGCGTTCTAACATTAGCATACCGACCAACTGGCAACAGGTAGCGACCGCTATTATCGATAGTGATATCTCCAATATCCGTCAGGGTCGTATTGATATTCATGGGACTACCATTAGCTTGCATGGCAAGGTGAGCAGCATTGAGCAAAAGCAAGCCATCCAAAACCGGATACACACGCGCCTCACCGATCTTTACCAATTAGAAAATCAATTGGTCGTCGTAGAAGGTGAGCAGCGACTTATCGATGACACCTTGGGCAACCGTATTGTCGAGTTTGAATCCGGCAGCGCGAAGTTGACCTCAATGGGACTGGGTATTCTAGACGATATGGCTGGCGTCCTGCAGCGTGTTGGCGATAAGCCAGTGACCATCATTGGACATACTGATAATGTGGGCAACCCAAGCGCCAATCTGGTCTTATCTAACAAGCGTGCCGAAGCAGTTAAGCAATACCTCATCGGTCGTAACATTGATGCGGCCCGTCTAAGTACCGCTGGTAAAGGTGACGCTGATCCTATCGCGAGTAATGACAATGAAGAAGGACGCACTCGTAACCGCCGGATCGAATTCAATCTTGGTGAATAACGCTGCTATATACGTTGATCATGGCAGCTAAGCACTGATGCTTATGATGCCGTCTCTGACACAAGAGGGACTACCCCTATGTTACGCTTGACCAACACCGTGCTTCCGATGCACCCTGATAGGCTGTATGCGATTGAAAGCAATAGCCAAGCCCCTTACGCCAGTGCTCGACAAGATATGGCGGCTCACCGAGCGTGGCTACAGAAACTGACTCATGCTCATGAGGAAGCACACATCATCGCTCAGCTGAACCCGAACGGCTGTCACCAGCAAGAGCAGCACGGTATTGATACCTATCTATTACACGTCTATATCCATGAGCGCCATCATCCCCCTTTCACACCGTTGACGGCTTTAATCGGTAGTGCATTAACCTTGAGCTTTGATACGCCGAGCGGATTGACCTATCGTCATCTCTATATCACAGCCATTCGTCAATTGGATCATGATGGCAGTTATGGCTATTACCGTCTGCTGGCACAGCCGATTACCTATCGCTTGCATCAGCATCTACACAGTCAAATAGACACCAATTTATCTGTTCTCACTATGGTCTCAGAGCGCCTCAGCACACTAGATGTGGACGTGGTCGATGACAGCAGCAACGGTGAAAATGATACGAACTGGATACCCGCTCGTATGACTCAGTGGCAAATGAGTCACTGGTCACATATTTGTGAGCGCCTCGCGCGTCAAGGGCTGACGGCTTATCTGCGCCATGAGCAAACAGACGATCACAGCCTGCCAAAGCTCATTATCACCTCCGCCCATCCCAGCGATAGCGATGGCGTCAGCCTAAATATTGGCGCATTACGCTATCAACAAATATTACACGACCGTGTCCATGCGCCTGTCTTGGCCATCAGTGAGCAGGTCATCACCCAACCAAACTCAGTAACGATGCAGCGCTTCAATGCAGCAAATGTCGCACACCCAACCCAGTCAGCCGATATTGCGACGAGCAATAATGGGGATAAAGAAAACAATCAAACGAGTAGTCATTCACTCACTTTAGACAGCCCAGCCGCCTTTGCACCAGTAACCGATACTGAAACTATAGATGAGGCAAGCATAGTCGCTCACAGCCATCAAAGCAGATATAGCGTCTATCACGCCCTCGCCCATGCCACGGATTTGAATGTTGCTGATACTTTTATGCTTGTCGATCACAGTGCGCTCAATCAACACTACCGTGCTACCCATATCGTTCATTTGGCACGCAATAGTCTGGCACATGTGACTGGACTCACCATAAGCCGCCGCCATCATCAGCGCCATGCCTCCTCTTTGGAAGCTGGCATTCACTTAACCCAGCTGAGCCTCATTACCGCTGATACCCCGTGGGTCGGTCCTCTATACAGCAGACAGGCTCTACCGCCGATGACAGGCATTACAGACAGTCAAAGCGATACAGACAGTCGCAACCATATGACCCCGACCAAAAGCTACTTACTGGATAGTCCAGCCCAACCTATCAATCGCCTTGAAGCACAAGCTGGCGCTAACTATGGCACACACTTCACCCATCGAGCGGACGACCAAACTCTCCTGCAGTCTATCGGTGATAGCGAGCATCTAATCAATACTGGCAGTCTATTGTCGTCTACGCGCCCAAGCCTATTTGCCACGGATAATGAACAAGCGGTCGAAAGTGGTTATCGCAACACGGGTAACGGTTTATCGGAATGGATCACTGATCACCGTACAGAAAAAGCGTACTCTCAGCTAAAAGTAGACAGTGCTGGGATATCTGCCAGTCTAAAAATGGGGGTCATCAATCCATCAGACACCGCCAAACGTCAAGGTATCAATGCGGCTACTAATGCCCAAATCAATATAAAATCAGGCGAAGCCCTCGTTCTCTCCACCCAAGCACAAACCCACGCTCAATCTGGACAGCATAACTATCAGCAGTATACCCCGACTCTGACCCAAACTGCATTAGGTGGTCAGCACTTAACTGAGCGTTTAACCCAGCTGGCTACAGGACTGGGCAGAAACGTTAAAGACCATGCCAATATTAAGACTCAGTTAGAGAGTATCGCCAAGGAACAAGACACTAAAACCCATCAGCAAACACCTTACACGCTAATCGATAGCGCAGCGGATAGTGCTTATATCAGTGACGATACGCTAATTCAACGGTCAATGGGTGAGATGATCAGCACCACTCAGCAAGATATGATGATTAGTAGTGGTGATAGCCATAACCAAGTCAGCAGCGAGTCACTCAATATAGTAGCCGATGGTCAATTTAGCATGACCAATGCCAAAGATAATATCACCCTCTCAGCGCATACAGGCAAGCTGGAAGCAACTGCCAAGCAAGATGTAAACATCGCCTCTTCTACTAAAGAGGTTGAAGTAGTGGCGACGAATAAAATTACGCTAACGGCTGGTGGAGCTAGTATCACGCTTGATGGTGGTGATATTACGATAGCGGCAAAGCAATTTATGGAGAAGGCAGGTAAGCATAGTAAGGCTGGAGGTGGGATTGATAGTAGTTATTTATCGCGGCTACCTTTTGATAAGTTAGTAGAAAAAGAGTTCTTTGATGAGCAGATTCAGTTGGTTGACCCAATGGGTAATCCATTGCCTGATATGAAATATCTATTAACGGGTAAAAATGTAAATATAAAATCAGAATCAGATATTGAGGGTAAGACGCCTCGTATAGATTCGGGAGATCAGGAAGATGAACTGAAGATGCAACTAGTCTGGTCTACTTTTTTAAATAATAATAAATAGGGTGAAGGCATGGTTACTAAAGCGAAAACCAATACAACTATAAATAGCTGTACACCGAAAGCTTGTACCTGCGAAGAGTTATGGTCTGTCTCTCAGCAGTTTTGCCTAGAGCGTATGAGCGAAAAGGTCTCAAATAACACTTACAACTTCGTGGACAGTTATAGTGTAAGAGCACGACGTATTGCAGGTACATATGCTAGGTTTTATTTAGAAACTGAAAAGAATGGAGATCCACGTAAAAAAGGTCGTTTTTATTGGATGGCTTTAGGTGCGTTCGCTAGTAAAACGGTAGCTTGCACTTTGGAGCATTGGACTCTTACAGTAACTAAACACGGTATTGCAGTCACTGCTAGTGATTGGTTTGGACAAGGTAACTTTTGGCTGTTCCAAGATATTGCGGGATGGCATCATTACTATAGTAGTTATGGGTCTAAAGTTTTCTTTAACTGTATAAGTAAACGACATTCAAATAACCTCGTTCCACAAATAAAAACGGCAATAAATAAAGCCGATTGGGCAGCAAAATCTTTGCCTAAGATTAATTATTTAAAGACCAACGAACATATTCAAGCAGGGTTTGCTGAAGTTAGAAAGTTCGAAGAACTTCCTTCAAGTGATAAAGTTAAATCACAAAGAGCTCAAGCTCAATATCAAAATGTACTCATTATCGCTCAACATGAACAAGGAAAAGTCCTTCAACCCTTAATTTATGAACAATGGCGGCATAAGCGTGAGATTAATGCAATGGAATTAGCAGGTGGACTAGCACCTGAGGTTAAGCTATTTTTCTCAAATACTTGTAATGTACCGCAAGTCACAGTATACCCAACGTATCGTTATCCTGGCAGTCATCCTGAAAATAAAGACGACCCTAAATATGACAAGTATGTCTCTAAACCGGAATCAGATATTTTATTGTATAGTTATAAAAGCCGTATGAAATGGATTAAAAAAGCAGCAGAGAAATTTCATGGTCTAATGCAAACAGAAGAGAGCTATATGTTAGGCCAACTCCAAACGATGGCAGGTTGGTATCATAAACCTGATAAATTTTATCCATTTAACTAAAAGAAAAATACGATGCGATACTATCTACAACTTGCTTACGTTTTGTTTTTAAGCTTCTTTATAACCGCTTGTAATGCCCAAGATAAGGTAACCCCTATAATGCCTGATAAACCTTTAGAAATTTCATTAAACATGACTGCTAAAGAGTTATACGATGCCAACCCTGAGTATAAAGC